>JBBQKX010000035.1:0-19454 GCA_038327315.1 Burkholderiales bacterium
GTACTCAACAGAGAGGCGGCGATATACCAAGCCATCGCCCATGCCCAACCTGGCGATACGGTTTTAATCGCGGGTAAAGGTCACGAGAATTACCAAGAGATTAAGGGAGTAAAGCATGCTTTCAGCGATGCCCATCTCGCCCAGCGTGCACTGCAAAGCTGGCCTATGGAGGTCAGAGCATGATGCGTATATCCCAAATCGCACTTGCATTAGACGCTGAGTTGGTCGGTGCAGATGTGACTTTTAGCAGTGTCAATACCGATAGTCGCAAGATACGTCAGGGAGACTTGTTTGTCGCCTTGCGCGGTGAAAAATTCGATGGCTACGAATATGTTATGTCGTCGTTGCAAAGCGGCGCAGTTGCGTGCCTGGTCAACGCGGACAGTTATGCGGCAGCGCCTTGCAACTTGCAAGCGGAAAACTGCATCCTAGTTGTAAAAGATACCCGCATCGCGTTGGGCAAGCTGGCTGCATTTTGGCGTGCACAGTTCGAGGCTTATCTGGTCGCGATCACTGGCAGTAACGGCAAAACCACGGTGAAAGAGATGCTGGCTTCGATATTGTCGGCAGCAGCGGGTGGTGCGAGCAAGGTGTTGGCCACACTAGGCAACTTCAATAACGACATTGGTATGCCACTCACGCTGTTGCGCATGACTGAGCAGCATCGCTATGCGGTAATCGAGATGGGTATGAATCATTTCGGTGAAATTGATTACCTCACCCGTTTGGCACAACCACAAGTTGCTCTGGTCAATAACGCCAGTGGTGCGCATCTACTCGGCTTGGGTTCTGTTGAGGGCGTCGCGCGCGCTAAGGGCGAGATATTCGCTGGACTGCGTAGCGACGGTATCGCGGTGATCAATGCTGATGACGACCATGCAACGCTGTGGCGCGAAATGGCGAATGGTCATCATGTGTTGGATTTCGGTCTGAGCAATAAGGCAATGATTCAGGGTAGTTGGTCTGCGCAGGGCTATGGCGGTGGGCTGAAGGTGCAGACACCAGTAGGTGATATGGACATTAAATTGCAAGTGCCAGGTATGCACAATGCACGTAATGCACTTGCTGCAACAGCCGCCGCGATTGCACTGCACATTCCTCTCGTGACTATCAAGCAAGGTCTGGAAGGTTTTGGCGGCGTGTCTGGGCGTTTGCAACGCAAGCAAGCTAGGAATGGTGCAACTGTCATAGACGATACCTATAACGCCAACCCAGCATCTGTGCACGCCGCGCTTGAAGTGTTGGCGCAGACCAAGGGCAAGCGCATCTTCGTGTTGGGCGATATGGGTGAGTTGGGTGTAGACGCAGCGCAATTCCATAAAGATATAGGCAAGGCTGCACGTGGCTTGGGAATAGAGCAAATCTATGCGCTGGGTGATATGAGCGTAGGTGCGGTAGAGGAATTTGGAGCAGGTGCGCAGCATTATCAAGAATTGGATGCCCTATGTGCTGCATTAGATAGAGAAATGGACGCACACAGCACGGTGCTGATTAAAGGATCGAGATTTATGAAGATGGAACGGATTGTTGCTCACTGTGTGGGCGCTACATTGACGGAGGCGCACTGATGTTGTTGGCACTCACACAATGGCTGGCTGAAGACGTACGCACATTCAGCGTATTTAATTACATCACTCTGCGCACCATGATGGCGGCAATGACTTCGCTGATTATCTCCTTCATGTTGGGCCCATGGATGATACGCAAGCTCACTTCAATGAAGATCGGCCAGTCTGTGCGTACCGATGGCCCGCAGACACATTTGGTAAAGGCTGGTACGCCTACCATGGGTGGTGCACTCATCCTCGCATCAGTGGCAATCACTACATTGCTGTGGGGCGATTTACACAATGCCTATATATGGGTGGTGTTGCTCACCACATTGGGCGTAGGAGCGATAGGTTGGGTGGACGACTATCGCAAAGTAGTGCACCGAAATCCAGATGGTCTATCTGCCAAAGCGAAGATGTTCTGGCAGTCATTGATTGCACTGTCGGTCGGCATATTCCTGTGGTCACACGCGACACTGCCAGCGCAGACAGAGCTCATCGTTCCATTCTTCAAAAATCTGGTGTTTCCACTCGGTGTAGTCGGTTTCATCACGCTGGTATATCTGGTTATCGTGGGTAGCAGCAATGCGGTGAATTTGACCGATGGATTGGATGGTTTGGCGATTATGCCTACCGTGATGGTGGCGAGCGCCTTGGCAATATTTGCTTACGTTGCAGGTCATGCAGAGTTCTCGAAATACTTAGGCGAACCCGCCATACCAGGCGCGGGCGAATTGGCAGTGTTCTGTGCGGCCATCGCCGGTTCAGGTTTGGCATTCCTGTGGTTCAACGCTTATCCCGCAGAAGTATTCATGGGTGATGTGGGCGCGTTGTCACTAGGCGCGGCATTGGGTACGGTCGCAGTAATCATTCGTCAGGAATTGGTATTGGCCATCATGGGTGGTGTGTTCGTTGTGGAAGCCGTGTCGGTGATGTTGCAAGTGTCCTATTTCAAATACACCAAGCGCAGATATGGCACGGGTAAGCGCATCTTGTTGATGGCTCCCTTGCATCATCACTTTGAGCAAAAGGGTTGGAAAGAGACACAAGTCGTCGTGAGATTTTGGATTATCACCATGATGTTGGTACTGATTGGATTAGCGACGCTTAAATTGAGATGAATATGGGACGTAAGACTGAAGACGTAAGTAGTAAGTTAAAACTCCGCGTAGCGGACAACACCACTTGCGACTTCCAACTTGCGACTTACGACTAAACAAATGATACAACTCAAAGACAAATTGGTATTGGTGCTGGGTCTGGGTGAAACCGGACTCTCCATGTTGCGCTATTTGAGCGCGCAGGGAGCACGTCTGCGCGCAGCAGACAGCCGTAGCGCACCTGCAAGCTTGTCCGAAGCGGCGAAATATGTATCAGCACAACAACTATTCTGCGGTCCGTTCACAGACGCGCTGTTCGAGGGCGTAGACCTGATTGCGATCAGTCCGGGTGTGCCTTTGGCTGACCCTATAGTGGCAAAGGCGGTGTCGCGAGGTATGCCGGTTGTGGGCGATATCGAATTATTTGCATGGGAGATCCACAAGCAGCCGATGCGTCCAAAGTTGATTGGCATCACCGGTGCCAACGGCAAGACAACCGTCACCAGCATGGTCGCGCATATGTGCAAGACTGCGGGCAAAGATGCTGTGGCTGCAGGGAATATCTCGCCAGCGGTATTGGATGTGATGATGCAGCGTGGCAACGCTCAAGCTGATGTGTGGGTGCTGGAACTCTCCAGCTTCCAATTGGAAACGACCTCTAGTTTGCATGCAGATGCAGCGACAGTACTGAATGTGACCGAAGATCATCTGGATCGTTATGACGGTATGGAAGATTACGCCGCAGCTAAGGCGCGAGTGTTGTTGGGTTGTGGCGTTCAAGTGTTGAATCGTGATGATGTGCGCAGCATGGCGATGCAGCATACAGATAGTAAAACAGTCAGCTTTGGTTTGAATGAAGCGCAGCACGATACCGATTACGGTATACAAACAGTAGGTGCGGAAATTTGGCTGATGCAGGGCGCTCAGAGACTGATGAAGGTCAGCGAACTGCAGGTAAGTGGACTGCACAACTTCGCCAATGCATTGGCTGCACTAGCCTTGTGTGATGCCATCGGACTTGATAGGCAAGCTGCAATACTTGGATTGCGCAGCTTTAAAGGTTTACCACATCGTGTGGAAAAAATCGCCGAGATTGCGGGCATCACTTATTACGATGACTCTAAAGGAACTAACGTAGGTGCGACAGAAGCCGCACTTAAAGGTCTAGGTCAACCTGCAGTGGTAATCCTGGGTGGCATAGGCAAGGGACAAGATTTCACTCCATTGAGGGTCGCGGTCCAAGCGCATGCGCGTGCTGTGGTGCTGATAGGCGAAGATGCAGAAGTAATTGCTCTCGCATTGCAAGGCGCTGGTGTAGAGATGTTACGCGCAAGCGATATGGTTGATGCTGTGCAACAAGCCAGTCGTAAGGCGAAAAGCGGCGATGCAGTGTTGCTGTCACCAGCTTGTGCCAGCTTTGATATGTTCCGCAACTACGAACATAGGGCACAAGTATTCATCGCGGCGGTAAAAGAATTACAAGCGGAGGGCGCATGGTCTCGATGATCAAGACTCGCACTCGTCCACCGCAAGCGCAATTCGATGAACTGCTGATATGGGTGTTCATCTCACTATTGGCGCTAGGTTTGGTGATGGTCTACTCGGCATCTATTGCGATTGCTGAGGCAAGCAAGTTCACTGGCTACAACCCCGCATATTATCTGATGCGACATGGCGTCTTCATCGCGGTGGGTGTGGTGGCAGGTTTGTTCGCATTTCAGATGCCGGTACAGATGTGGCAGAACCTGGCGATGCCGCTGTTCATCTTGGGTGGGGTGTTGTTGGTGTTGGTGTTAATCCCCCATGTTGGACGTGAGGTAAACGGCAGTCGTCGTTGGTTGTCTTTGTTCGTGATTAATTTACAACCATCAGAGCTGATGAAGCTCTTCGCAGTGCTGTATGCAGCAGATTTCACCATACGCAAGAGCAATGTTGGGCATTTGTTCACCAAGGCTTTCTTGCCGATGTTTGCAGTGATGATAGCGATAGGAGGCTTGCTATTGCTCGAACCTGACATGGGCGCGTTCGTAGTGATTTTCTCGATTGCGTTCTGCACGCTATGGTTAGGTGGCTTCAACCTGAAAGTATTCGTACTACTGCTTTGCTTATTGCCTGTCGGCTTCTACGTATTGATTGTTTCATCACCCTATCGTATGCAGCGTGTCATCGGCTTCATGAATCCTTGGGATGACCCCTATGGCAAGGGTTACCAGTTGAGCCACTCCTTGATTGCGTTTGGGCGCGGCGAGTGGTTGGGTGTGGGTTTGGGCGGGAGTGTAGAAAAGCTGTTCTACCTACCGGAAGCGCATACCGACTTTCTGATGGCAGTGATTGCAGAAGAGTTGGGTTTGGTTGGTGTGGCAATGGTGATCGGCTTGTTCGCGCTGGTGGTAATACGCGCATTCCAGATCGGCAGACATGCGGCATTCTTGGAACATCAATACGCAGCACTGGTTGCGCAGGGCATAGGGATCTGGATAGGCGTGCAAGCCATGATCAACATCGGTGTGAATATGGGTGTGTTGCCAACCAAAGGCCTGACACTTCCCTTTCTAAGTTTCGGTGGTAGCGGCATCGTGGTGAACTGTATCGCGGCAGCGGTTCTACTAAGGGTCGATTTCGAGAACCGCCGCACCGCTCGGGGATTGCCAATATGAGCAAGACCATACTCATCATGGCGGGCGGTACAGGTGGGCACATCATGCCGGCCTTGGCTGTAGCAGACATCCTCAAGACGCGCGGCTGGAGCGTGGTGTGGATGGGCGCACCGAATAGCATGGAAGCTGACTTGGTGCCTAAGCATGGCTATCCCGTCGAGATGGTGAAATTCTCTGGACTACGCGGCAAAGGCTTGCTGCGCAAGTTGATGCTGCCTATCAATCTGTTGGTAGCAATGGCGCAAAGCGCGGCAGTCATCTTGCGCCGCAAGCCTGATGTAGTGATGGGCATGGGCGGGTATATCACCTTCCCAGGTGGTGTGATGGCACGTGCATTGATGCGTAGCCTGCTAATACATGAGCAAAACTCGGTCGCGGGTATGAGCAACAAGGCGCTGGCTAAGATAGCCAATCGCGTGCTGAGTGGCTTCCCAAAAGTACTGCCAAGTGCTGAGTGGTGCGGCAATCCAGTGCGCGCAAGCATCGCCGAAATAGCACAACCTACTGAGCGCTATGCAGGGCGCACAGGGAAGCTGAAGGTGCTGGTGGTAGGAGGCAGTTTAGGTGCGCAGGCACTCAATCAAGCTGTTCCGCAAGCGCTGGCACTAATCCCTGAAATGAAACGTCCAGAGGTGATACATCAGACGGGCAAGCAACATCACGCCGCAGTGTTGGCGCTATATCGCGCAGCGGGTGTGACTGCCGACATCAAGCCATTTTTAGATGATATGGCAGCTTGTTATGCGGATGCCGATTTAGTGATTTGTCGTGCGGGTGCCTTGACGATTGCCGAGCTGGCAGCGGCGGGTGTGGCGAGTATTTTAGTGCCATTCCCTTACGCCGTTGACGATCATCAAACACATAACGCACAGTTTTTAAGTTCGCAAGGTGCAGCGGTGTTGTTACCGCAGACCGCATTGAATGCAGAAATATTGGCGCGTTATTTACAAGAATTAGATAGAGAAAAGTTGCTGGCGATGGCGGTGCAAGCCCGCGCGCTGGCCAAGCCAGACGCTGCTGCGAATGTGGCGCGTGTATGCGAGGAGTTGGCAATATGAAACATAAAGTTAAACACCTGCATTTCGTAGGTATAGGCGGCGCAGGGATGAATGGCATCGCCGAGGTGCTGCTAAATTCTGGCTACCAAGTGAGTGGCTCTGACCTCGCAGAGAATGCGGCGACGCAGCGTCTCAAACAATTGGGCGCGACAATTTACAAAGGTCACGCGGAAGAACATCTGAGTAATGTGGATGCCGTAGTCGTTTCTACAGCGGTGAGTGCGGATAATCCAGAAGTCGTGGCTGCACGTGCGCGCCGTATCCCTGTCGTACCACGCGCCATGATGTTGGCCGAATTGATGCGCTTGCGTCAGGGTATCGCAGTGGCGGGCACGCATGGCAAGACCACCACGACATCTCTGACCGCCAGCATCCTCGCCAAGGGTGGTTTCGATCCGACCTTCGTGATCGGCGGAAAACTTAATAGCAGTGGTACCAATGCGCGCTTGGGGCAGGGAGATCTGATTGTTGCAGAGGCTGATGAGTCGGATGCTTCCTTCTTGTATCTGCAACCCATCTTGGCCGTCATCACCAACATTGATGCCGATCATATGGAGACCTACGACCATGACTTCGGCAAACTTAAGAGTGCCTTCGTAGAGTTCGTCGAGCATCTACCTTTCTACGGCATGGCAATGGTATGTGTCGATGATGCGAATGTGCGCGAGATTCTGCCACGCATCACCAAGCCAGTTTGCACATACGGCTTAAGCGAAGGCGCGATGATCCGTGCAGTTGATGTGCGCCACGAAGGTGGTCGCATGCGTTACACCGTGGAGTGTCGTCAGAACGGCACGCCTAAAGACTTAGATGTGACGCTGAATCTGCCAGGTGTACACAATGTTTTGAACTCATTAGCAGCTATCGCAGTGGCGCTGGAAGTGGGTGTTAAACACGAGGCCATCGTCGCTGCTTTGGCTGAATTCGAAGGTGTGGGTAGGCGCTTCCAACGCTATGGTGAAGTCGCGGCTGTCAATGGTGGCAGCTTTACCTTGATAGACGATTACGGTCATCACCCTATGGAAATGGCGGCGACCCTAGCTGCAGTTCGCGGTGCATTCCCAGACAAGCGCTTGGTGTTGGCGTTCCAGCCGCATCGCTATACACGTACACGTGATGTGTTCGATGATTTCATCAAAGTGTTATGCACTGTGGATGCGCTGGTCCTGAGCGAAGTCTATGCAGCAGGTGAACTCCCTATTGTGGCGGCTGATGGTCGAGCCTTGATGCAGGCTTTGCGCGTCGCGGGTCAGGGTGCAGCGGTATTTGCTGAACTAATCGCCGATGTGCCGCAGGCCATATTGCAGATGGCACGTGACGGAGATGTGGTCGTGACGATGGGCGCAGGGTCCATCGGTGGCGTGGCCAGTGCAGTGGTGCAAGCGCAGACAAAATGAATATGAGCGAGACCCTACATTTCACAGATAGCACTTTGCGCGGTGAGTTACATCACCAGGTCGCAATGAGCAAGCACACCAGTTGGCGTGCAGGTGGTGTGGCGGATCGCGTCTATCAAGCAGCGGACATGAACGACTTGCAGCAGTTTTTGCGCAATCTGCCCGCCGATGAGCCGGTTTATGCAGTCGGGCTGGGCAGCAATCTGCTGGTGCGCGATGGTGGTTTGCGTGGCACGGTGATCTTGTTGCACGGTGTATTGAAAGCACTGAGCATGAATGCAGACCGCAGTATCTATGTGGAAGCAGGTGTGCCAGGTGCAAAGCTGGCGCGTTACGCTGCTCTACACGATCTATCTGGTGCGGCCTTCTTTGCCGGAATACCCGGCACCATGGGCGGCATGTTGGCAATGAATGCAGGATGTTATGGCAGTGAAACTTGGCAGCATGTGAACAGCGTGCAAGTGCTGACACGTAGCGGTGAACTGTTGAGTCGTAACAAGCAAGATTATGAAATTGGATATAGGCACGTGGAACAGCGCGATGCAGATGAAACGGAGTTTTACGTCTCGGCAACTTTGCAGTTTGAAGTAGGCGATGGTGAAGTGGCACGTAAGCAAATTAAAGAATTACTTAGCAAGCGTATCGCAAGCCAGCCGCTCAATTTGCCTAACGCGGGTTCGGTGTTTCGCAATCCGCCTAACGACCACGCCGCTCGTTTGATTGAGTCATGCGGATTGAAGGGCAAGCGTATAGGTGGCGCACAGGTATCTGAGAAGCATGCCAACTTCATCGTCAATACTGGCGATGCGACAGCCGCGCAGATAGAAGCATTGATACAGCAAGTCCGTGCAACAGTGGCGGAAAAAACGGGGGTTGATTTGCATCCCGAAGTCAGAATTATAGGTGAGTACCCGCATCATGAATAAACAGAACGCATCTTCATTCGGAAAAGTCGCCGTGTTGTTCGGCGGTAAATCTGCGGAGCGAGAAGTTTCGCTTAAGAGCGGCGCAGCAGTATTGGCTGCATTGCAACGTAGCGGTGTGGATGCGCACGCATTCGATCCTGCGACACGCAATCTACAAGAGCTTAAGGACCAAGGTTATAGCCGTGCTTTTATCGCTTTGCATGGACGCTATGGTGAAGACGGTACGGTGCAAGGTGCACTTGAGTTGCTGGGTATCCCTTATACCGGCAGCGGCGTAATGGCATCGGCATTGGGTATGGATAAATGGCGCAGCAAGTTGGTATGGCAAGCGGCAGGATTACCTATCCCTAAATATCTTATGTTGCATGCAGGTTTCGATGCACAAGCAGTCGTCGATGAGTTGGGTCTACCGCTGTTCGTTAAACCGGCATGCGAAGGTTCTAGCGTAGGTATTAGCAAGGTTAAGAGTGTGAGCGATTTGGCAACTGCCTACGCGGAAGCTGTTGTGCATGACCCATTGGTGATAGCGGAAAGTTTCGTCGGAGGGGGTGAATACACCGCAGCCATATTAGGTAATCAAGCATTACCAGTGATACGCATCGTGCCAGCCAATGAGTTCTACGACTACGAAGCTAAGTATCTGCGCGACGACACGCGCTATCTGTGCCCATGCGGATTGAGCGCAGCACAGGAAGCAGAGATGCAGCGTTTGGCCAAGCAGGCATTCACATTGATAGGTGGACAAGGCTGGGGACGCGTAGATTTTTTGGCCGACGAAGCGGGGCAGCCTTATGTGCTGGAAGTCAATACCTCACCCGGCATGACAGACCATAGTTTGGTGCCGATGGCGGCACGTAATGCAGGCATCAGTTTCGAAGAACTGGTGATGCAAGTATTAGAGAGAGCGCATGTGGGATAACCCAACATTGATGCGCATCAGCAGCATCGTGATGTTAGTGGTGAGTCTGGTGATGATGCTCTACGGTGGACTGCATTACCTAGTGCATATGCCCACGCTACTGCCTATACATACGGTGCAATTGCACCATGCGCCAGAGCAGGTAGATGCGGATGAAGTGTTACAAGTGGTACGCGAGAACGTACATGGAAATTTCTTGACCGTGAATATAGAGCAGCTCAGAAGCAAGATAGAGCGCTTGCCTTGGGTGAGAACAGTACAGATACGCAGAGTCTTTCCAGATGGTCTGGAAGTGAATCTGGAGGAACATCAGACGCTGGCACGCTGGAACGAAGATGAATTAGTGAATCAGCAAGGCGAGGTTTTCAGTGCGCTGAGTGATGATGAGCTGCCAAGTTTTGTTGGTCAGTCTGGGGAATCGGAGTTGGTCGCTGAGCAGTACGCACGCTGCAATGAGCAGTTGCATAAAGTGGCCTTGAAGGTGGAGCGCATCGCTGAATCTCCTCGCCATGCATGGCAATTGCGACTGAGTAATGGAATGACCTTGGAGTTGGGTAGTGAGCAAATGCAAGAAAGATTGGCGAAATTTGTGGCGGTCTATCCCTACAGTTTGGCAAATATGCAAGAAGTGAAAACAGTTGATCTGCGATATCGCAATGGGTTTGCGGTGGGCAAAATGAGTAAGCAAAGTTAATAAGCGAGCAGCGGAGAGCGAGCGATGAGCAGAAATAAGGAAAGCAAAAATCTGGTAGTGGGTTTGGACATAGGTACGTCCAAGATCGTTGCCATTGTCGGCGAGGTAAGACCCGACGGCATGCTCGAAGTCATAGGCATGGGCATGCATCAATCATCCGGTATGAAAAAGGGAATGGTGGTCAACATCGAGGCTGCAGTCGCAGCGATTGCGCGTGCTTTGGAAGAGGCGCAATTGATGGCAGATTGTCAGATACAAGAGGTGTACACAGGCATCGCGGGTAGTCATATTCGCAGCACCAATTCACGTGGAATGGTGAAGATCAAAGAGAAAGAAGTGACGCAGGCGGACATTGATCGCGTGTTGGAGACCGCAAGCTCGATCAGCTTGCCTGGCGACCAGCAGCAACTGCATGTGCTGGAGCAGGAGTTCAGCATAGATGGACAAGACGGCATCAAGAAGCCGTTGGGTATGAGTGGTATGCGACTGGATGTTGAGGTGCACATCGTCAGCGGTGCAGTCGCTGCGGTGCAGAACATCATGAAGTGCATCCACCGCTGTGGATTGGAAGTGAATGAACTGATTTTGCAACCGCTTGCATCTAGCAAGGCTGTATTGGAAGAAGACGAGATGGAGCTAGGTGTGTGCATCGTCGACATCGGTGGGGGGACAACAGACATCGCAGTGTTTACAGGTGGTGCGATACGCCATACCGCAGTGATCCCTATCGCGGGTGACCAGATTACAAATGACATTGCGATGGCTTTGCGCACACCGACTCAAGATGCTGAAGACATCAAAGTCAAGCATGGTTGTGCGTTGCGCCAATTAGCCGATGAAGGTGAGATTGAAGTGCCGGGGGTAGGAGAGCGCGGACCGCGCATGTTGTCCCGTCAGACGCTGGCCGAGGTCATAGAGCCGCGTGTGGAAGAGCTGTATTCGTTGGTGCAAGCTGAGTTACGCCGCAGTGGTTTCGAAGAGCTTTTGGCTTCGGGCATCGTCATCACCGGCGGTAGTAGTGCCATGCAAGGCATGGTCGAATTGGGTGAGGAGATATTCCATCTACCCGTGCGATTGGGAATACCAAAATATGTAGGCGGACTGTCGGCAGTCGTGAAGACGCCGCGCATGTCTACGGGTGTGGGCTTGTTGCTATATGGCATGGAACATCATTTACGCAAGGAGGAGACACGTATGCAAACAAATTCAATGAGTGAGATCTTGGCAAGGATGAAGTCATGGTTCCAGGGGAATTTTTAAGGTTCAGAAATAGCAGTATTTGAAGTTCAGGGTTAAGAGTTAATTTTTGTAATATTCAAGGAGAAGATAATGTTTGAAATCATGGAAGAAGATTCTCAAGAAGCAGTTATTAAGGTTATCGGTGTGGGCGGTTGCGGTGGCAATGCAGTCGATCACATGATTGAACAAGGTGTACAGGGCGTAGAGTTTGCAGTCATCAATACCGATGCACAGGCATTAAAACGCAGCAAGGCTCGTACACAACTGCAAATTGGTATAAACATTACCAAGGGTCTAGGTGCCGGTGCCAAACCATCTATCGGTCAGGCTGCAGCAGAAGAAGACAGAGATCGTATCCGTGAATTGATTTCAGGTGCAAACATGGTCTTTATCACCGCAGGCATGGGTGGCGGTACCGGTACAGGTGCAGCCCCTATCATTGCGCAGATTGCTAAAGAGATGGATATCCTCACCGTGGCTGTCGTCACCAAGCCATTCGCCTACGAAGGTAATCGTATGCGTTACGCAAAGGCAGGTATCGAAGCGCTGAATGAATATGTGGATTCATTAATCATCGTGCCTAACTCAAAACTGATGGAAGTGCTGGGTGACGACATCACCGTACCTGAAGCCTTTAAAGCGGCGAATGGGGTGTTGCAAGGCGCAGTTGCAGGTATCGCTGAAGTTATCAATGTTCCTGGCCTAATCAACGTCGACTTCGCCGACGTACGCACTGTGATGTCTGAAAACGGTATGGCCATGATGGGTTCTGCTATTGCTTCTGGTCCGGAACGTGCGCGCATTGCAGCAGAACGCGCTATCGCTAGCCCATTGCTGGAAGATGTGGATATGTCTGGTGCGCGCGGCGTATTGGTCAACATCACCTCTTCAAGCGCCTTGAAGCTGAAGGAGATGGATGCTGTGATGGAGTGTGTACAGTTTGCAGCCGAAGAAGCAACCGTCATCGTGGGTTCCGTATTCGATGAGACGATGGGAGATGAGTTGCGCGTGACTGTGGTGGCGACTGGATTGGGAATGCCTATGGCACGTCGTCAACCTAAGCCAGAAGTTGTATACCGTGGCGAAGAGACTTATCAGCGCACCGGTACAGACAATCATCCAGTGTCTAATGGCGTGAATTACAAAGAGCTAGAAATTCCGACCGCGATGCGCTCAGGCCGTCGTGAGCAAGTGGAAGCAATGGAGAAGTCAGGTGTGGATACTTTTGACATCCCTACCTTCTTGCGTAAGCAGGCTGACTAAGATTCAGGATGCGGGCTTTATGATTCAGTTAAAAATGGTGCACTAGGTTTTCTGAATCCCGCATCCTGCATCCCAAATCATATGTAAAATACAAAAATGGTAAAACAACGCACAATCAAAACTCCCGTCAAGGTGACTGGCGTCGGCTTGCATAGCGGACAGAAAGTCACTCTAGGCTTGCGCCCTGCACCAGCTAACACTGGCATCGTGTTTTGTCGCGTCGATCAGAAACCGGTCGAGCAGATTAGAGTGGGTGCCGAACTGGTACACGACACACGTTTATCTACTTGCATGGAGCAGAGTGGCGTGCGTGTGGCAACTGTAGAGCACCTCATGTCCGCCTTGTCTGGCTTGGGTATAGATAATATCTATATCGATTTGGACAGTGCGGAAGTGCCCATCATGGATGGTAGTGCGGGGACCTTTATCTTCCTGTTGCAATCGGCGGGCGTCACAGAGCAATCTGCCGCCAAGAAATTCATCCGCATCAAGAAGGTGGTGGAAATCATACAGGGTGATAAATGGGTGCGCTTCGAGCCTTTCCACGGCTATAAGCTGACCTTCACCATTAATTTCACCCATCCGGTGTTCGCCACCAGCAAGCAGCATGTGGTGGTCGATTTGGGCGAGCATTCCTATGTGCGTGAGATCAGCCGTGCACGCACCTTTGGCTTCATGCAGGACGTGGAATTTATGCGTTCGCAAGGCTTGGCGTTGGGTGGCAGTCTGGATAATGCCATCGTGATGGATGATTATCGCGTATTGAATCCTGACGGTCTGCGCTTCGAAGATGAGTTCGTTAAACACAAGGTGCTTGATGCTATAGGTGATTTGTATATGACGGGTCATCCTGTAATCGGTGCCTTCTCTGGGTTCAAATCTGGCCATGCATTAAACAATGCCTTATTGCGCAAGTTGATGGCGGATGTGGAAGCCTGGGAATATGTAACTTACGATAGTCCGGAAGAGGCGCCTGCCTTCCTGCAAATGCAGCTGCAATCCGCCTAGTGCACGCCCTATCTCTGCGAGGAGACTAAAGCATGCTGATATTGCGTTTCACACTTATTGCTGTTGCATTACTGGTTGTACTCAGTGGTGCAATGTATGTGTTCACACGTGATGTTCGTTACTACCGCTTCGCTTGGCAGGTAATACGTCTTGCTGCCGTGTTCCTATTGGTGTTCGGATTGCTGTTCGTGCTGGAGAGATATGTGCTGATTGCTTGGCGTGTGTTGTTATGAAAAAACCTAGTTTAGATGGCGTAACCTTGGAGATGATGCTTACTCGTCTTGTCGATCATAGGGGTTGGGCGGCGATGGCTGAGGCAGTGCCGGTAAATTGCTTCACGCATGAGCCCAGCATCAAATCCAGTCTGAAGTTTCTCCGTCGTACACCATGGGCAAGAACCAAGGTTGAAGATTTATATAGGGAGACACTCACATGATGATAAGGATAAGTAGTCTGCTCACCTTAGGTCTGCTGCTTATGCTGTCAGCCTGTACGTCCACACCGAACCCGCCATTGAAGACGGTGGATGAAGTCGATCTGACACGCTATGTCGGTACATGGTATGAGATCGCGCTCTTACCTAATAAGTTTCAAGCGCAGTGTGTGTCTGATACTCAGGCGCAATATCACATCGATGGAGATGTGGTGAGAGTGAGAAACCGGTGCCGTAATGCCGAAGGCAAGATAGAGGAAGCCAACGGTGTTGCTAAAATAGTACCGGGAAGTGGTAACGCAAAGTTACGTGTAAGCTTCTTTAGACCGTTCTATGGGGATTACTGGATACTGGCTTTGGATAAAGACTATCGTACGGTGTTGATCGGTGAGCCTAGCCGCAAGTACAGTTGGATATTATCTCGCGACCCTCATATGTCTCCGGATCAGAGAGAGCAGTTGTTGGAGCAAGCTCAATCTTTAGGCTTTGATCGCAGTGCATTTCAAATCAGCAAACAACTTCAGCCCTTGGATAGACCTTAGGCGAGAGAGTGTCTGCTTAATGCAAGGCGTGACGCATCAATAACTTTTTCAGCGGTGTCAGTTGATTCACCACACTCAATCCCGAATTTCGCAGTCCGCGCAATACCTCGTTCTCATTGTTGAATAGATGCTTGAGGCCATAGGTGGTGCTTTGCATGGTAGCGATGTCTTCACGACGTTTGCGATCATAGCGACGCAATAGTTGGGCATCACCTACATCCTTTTGTGCGCCGCGCTGCATCAAACACTCCACCAGTTGCTGGGCATCACGGAAGCCAGTATTTACGCCCTGTCCGGCCAGCGGATGCATATTGTGTGCGGCATCGCCTATGAGTGCTACACGAGGCGCGCTGATATGGTCCAGTGTCAGCAAACGTAGCGGGAAAGACGCGGCAGGTGTGATGACGGTAAGGTCACCCAGCGTATGGTGGGCTGCGGCTGCGACTTGTTTGGACAGCGCTTCAGGAGCGAGGGCTTTCAATGCTGCGGCACGTTCAGGGCTGACCGACCACACCATGGAGAGGCGGTCGCCGGGTAGGGGAAGTAGGGCAAGGATGCCGTCCTGCTGAAACCATTGATTGGCGATGCCACGATGCGGGATGGTGCAGGTGAAATTCGCGACCACACCGTGTTGTTCGTAATCGCTAGGTGCGGCAGACAAGCCTGCCTGCTGCCTCACCCATGAATCGCGTCCGTCTGCACCCACCACCAAGTTCGCCGTGACCTGATGGCCATCGGCCCATGTAAGTGTAGCTAGCGCTGCGCCCAACTTAAGATCGGTACAGCGCTGAGTATCTAGTATCGTCAGGTTGTCCTGAGTCGCGAGGACTTGCCAGAGCGCGATGTGCAGCGCGCGGTTCTCAAGGATGCAAGCAAGCTCACTTACGCCCATTTGATAGGCGCTGAATTTGATCTCGGCCCCGCCCCTTCGACCTAGCTCATGACAGGCATCGCCGAACACGCGCATCTCTTCCACAGCAGCGATACGTTGGGTATCCATCAAACCCCAGGCACCACATTGCTCAAGAAAGCGCCGACTCCCAGGACTGATGGCATAGATGCGACTGTCCCATGCGGGATCGGCCTTAGGGATGGGCTGACTATCAATTAGTGCCAGTTCCAAGCCGCTATCAGCTAAGGAGGCGGCAAGGCTGGCGCCAACTAAGCCGCCGCCTATGATGACTACATCGTAATGTTGGGAAGTTTTCATAAGCTGGAGATTCTAGCGAGATTTCCTCATCATGTCCGCTTGCTTTATAATCGCCCCCTTTTTTGCAAAACACGAACCTACTCGCGAACACAAAACAATGCGCATCGGTCCTTACGAACTCAAAAACAATCTGATCGTCGCCCCCATGGCTGGGGTGACCGATAGGCCTTTCCGCATGTTGTGCAAACGTATGGGGGCGGGCATGGCCGTCAGTGAGATGGTGGCTTCTAATTCGCTGCTATACGGTTCGGAGAAGACGTTGCGCCGCGCCAATCATGAGGGTGAAGTCGATCCAATATCGGTGCAGATTGTGGGTGCAGACCCCGTGATGTTGGCGCGTGCCGCCAAACATAATGTGGAACACGGCGCGCAAATCATCGACATCAACATGGGTTGCCCCGCGAAAAAAATCTGCAATGTGATGGCGGGTTCTGCGTTATTGCAGAATGAGCCTCTCGTGAAAACCTTGCTCGAAGCGGTGGTTGGCGCGGTCGACGTGCCAGTGACTTTGAAGATACGCACAGGCTGGGATAAGACCAATCGCAACGCGGTGCGCATCGCGCAGATCGCTGAAGCTGCAGGCATCCAAGCTTTGGCGATACATGGTCGCACCCGCGCTTGCGCTTACACAGGCGATGCAGAGTACGACACCATCAAAGCGGTAAAAGCCAGCGTGAGCATCCCCATTATTGCCAACGGCGACATCACTACACCTGAAAAAGCGCGCGATGTTTTGCAATACTCAGGCGCAGACGCAGTGATGATAGGTCGTGCCGCACAAGGTCGTCCTTGGCTGTTCCGCGAGATCGAATATTTTCTAAAGACGGGTGAGCATCTGCCGCCGCCCTCAGTTACTGAGATTCATCGTGTGCTAGTCGAACATGTGCATGATCTTTACGATTTTTACGGTGAGTACAGTGGCCTGCGCGTAGCGCGTAAACACATTTCTTGGTACACCAAGGGTTTGGTCGGTTCGGCGCATTTCCGCCACGAGATGAATAAGCTGGAATCCATAGATGAGCAGATGGCGATGGTAGATGCCTTCTTTATAGAGCAAGCGCAGCGTGGACATCACCTGCATTATGTTGAAGGACAGGCAGTATGAGCGACTGTATAGCAATCAGTGAGAATGATATGGCGCGCTACGTGCGCAAGGCACTTAAAGAATATTTCCACGATCTGGATGGTGAAGAACCCTGCTGCGAACTCTATGAGATGGTGATGAACTGCGTGGAGAAACCATTGTTGGAAATGGTGTTGGCGCAAGTCGGTGGCAATCAGACACGCGCTTCTGAGATGCTGGGCATCAACCGCAATACATTACGCAAAAAGATGCAACTACACGGCATCGCATAAAAAATTAAAACTCCGTCACGATGCGTTGTTGCTCAGAAAATTTCACCGCTTACATATTACTTAATATGCGGCGCGATGGAATTTTCTTCGCGCCTAGCCTCGTTTAGGATTTTTAATTTTTAATAACTAGCAACAACGACTTTTATATTTTTGGAATCATCATGCCTATCAAACAAGCCCTCATTAGCGTCTCCGATAAATCCGGCGTACTGGAATTTGCGCAAGGTCTGCATCAACTCGGTGTAAAAATCTTGTCCACGGGCGGCACGGCAAAATTGCTTGCCGACAACGGTGTGCCGTGCATGGAAGTGGCCGATTACACTGGCTTTCCCGAGATGCTGGATGGTCGCGTGAAAACCTTGCAGCCCAAGGTACACGCGGGCATTTTGGCGCGTCGGGATTTGCCAGAACACGTGGCGACATTGGCCAAGCACGGCATTCCTACTATCGATTTGGTGGTGGTGAACCTCTACCCATTTGCGGCGACCATCGCCAAACCAAATTGCTCGTTGGAAGATGCCATCGAGAACATCGACATCGGCGGTCCTACCATGGTGCGCGCAGCGGCTAAGAACCACGGTCACGTAGCGATTGTCACCGATCCTATTGACTACTCGGATGTATTGGCCGAGATGCAGACGAATGGTTGTACTGTCAGTGATGCGACTCGTTTTGACCTGGCTAAGAAGGCGTTCTCACATACTGCTGCTTACGATTCCGCAATCAGCAACTATCTGACCACAATCAATAGCGACGGTACGCGCAGCGAGTTCCCTGCGCAGATTAACTTCAATTTCGCCAAAGTGCAGGACATGCGCTACGGTGAGAATCCACACCAGAAGGCAGCGTTCTACCGCGAACTCAATCCTATTGCGGGCAGCATCGCCAACTACACACAGGTACAAGGCAAGGAATTGTCCTACAACAACATTGGCGATGCTGATGCGACATGGGAATTGGTTAAGACTTTCGATCAACCGGCTTGCGTCATCGTCAAGCACGCTAACCCTTGCGGTGTGGCGATCGCTGATACACCGTTGAACGCATACAAGTTGGCTTACGCGACCGACACCACTTCAGCCTTCGGCGGCATCATCGCTTTCAATCGCGAGTTGGATGCAGACACAGCGGCACAAATCACGGCTAACCAATTCGTCGAACTTATCATCGCACCGAGTGCAACTGAAGCAGCATTGAAAGTCACTGCTGCCAAGCAAAATGTGCGCGTGTTGACTGTGCCGTTGTCTAACGCGTACAACCAGTACGACATGAAGCGCGTCGGTGGTGGCCTGTTGGTACAAACACCGGATATTCTCAATGTGCAGCCTGAGCAATTCAAGGTTGTGACTAAGACTCAGCCTAGCGCAGAGCAACTGCGTGATTTGTTGTTTGCGTGGCGCGTGGCGAAGTACGTAAAGTCCAATGCCATCGTGTTCTGCAAAGGTGGCCAGACTTTGGGCGTAGGCGCCGGTCAGATGAGCCGTGTTGATTCCACACGCATCGCCAGCATCAAGGCGCAAAACGCGGGTCTGAGTTTGGTTGACTCTGTGGTGTCCTCCGATGCCTTTTTCCCCTTCCGCGATGGCATCGACGTCTTAGCAGCTGCAGGTGCGAAAGCTGTTGTTCAACCCGGCGGCTCTATGCGTGACGATGAAGTGATCGCGGCTGCTGACGAACACGGCATTGCGATGGTGATGACTGGCATACGCCACTTTCGCCATTAAGCCTACTGCGCTTGGCATAACGGCGTTGCTTCAAGGATTCAAAATGCTCATGTACAAAAGTACATTCCGCTTTTTGCGAGTTGGCCGGCAGGCCGCCCATCCCTGCCAGACCCACTTCATCCTATCGCGCCTTGTTCTGCCTGCGCTCGTTAAGGCTTAATCAGCTTCGATGAATTGGAATTTGAGGATGATATGAAAATTTTAGTAATCGGTAACGGTGGTCGTGAGCACGCGCTGGCTTGGCGCTTGGCGCAGGGTGCGAAAGTGCAGAAAGTTTTTGTCGCACCGGGTAATGCAGGTACGGCTCTGGAAGACGGTTTGGAAAACGTCAACATCTCCGCCATTGCCGACCTCATCGCTTTTGCCAAAAGCGAAGAC
>JBBQKX010000036.1:0-19387 GCA_038327315.1 Burkholderiales bacterium
ACCTTGGAGCCCTATCTCCATGTTGGCGGTTCCAGACCATAACGTACCGACCACTAAGCGTAGTGGCGGCATCATTGATCCGATCTCGCGTTTGCAGGTCGAGACCTTGGATGCGAACTGCCATGAGTTCGGTATCACCGAATTTAAGATGAACGATATTCGTCAAGGCGTGGTGCACGTAATGGGCCCAGAGCAGGGCGCGACTCTGCCGGGCATGACCGTGGTGTGCGGCGATTCGCATACCAGTACGCACGGTGCGTTCGGCGCGCTGGCACATGGCATTGGTACTTCCGAAGTAGAGCACGTGATGGCGACCCAATGCCTAGTAGCTAAGAAGTCTAAAGCCATGCTGGTCAAGGTGTCTGGCGTATTGAGGAATGGCGTGACCGCTAAAGACATCGCGCTGGCAGTGATTGGCAAGATCGGTACGGCTGGTGGTACGGGTTATGCGATCGAATTCGGCGGCGATACTGTGCGTGCGCTCAGCATGGAAGCGCGTATGACCTTGTGTAATATGGCCATCGAGGCAGGTGCACGTGCGGGCATGGTCGCAGCGGATGACACGACCTTTGCTTACCTTAAGGGTAGACCCTTTGCGCCACATGGCGCGCAATGGGATCAAGCGGTCACTTACTGGCGCACACTGCACAGTGATGAGGGTGCTAAGTTCGACACCGTGGTCGAATTACATGCGGCTGAGATTAAGCCTCAAGTGACTTGGGGGACTTCTCCCGAGATGGTAGTGGCGGTGGATGGTCGTGTACCTGATCCTGCGAACGCACCAGATGCGGTTAAGCGCGTCGATTGGGAACGTGCGCTGGCCTATATGGGTTTGCAAGCTAATACACCTATCGAAGAGATACAGATCGACAAGGTATTCATAGGTTCTTGCACCAACGGACGTATTGAAGATATGCGTGCTGCAGCGGCAGTGGCCAAGGGTAAAAAGGTCGCGGGCAATGTGACGTTGGCGATGGTTGTGCCTGGTTCGGGTCTGGTCAAGGCGCAAGCTGAACAAGAAGGTCTGGATAAAATATTCCTCGCCGCAGGTTTTGAATGGCGCGATCCGGGTTGCTCGATGTGCTTGGCGATGAACGATGATCGTCTGTCACCCGGCGAGCGTTGCGCTTCAACATCGAACCGCAACTTCGAGGGACGTCAAGGTCAGGGCGGCCGCACTCATTTAGTGAGCCCAGAGATGGCGGCGGCAGCAGCTATTGCGGGTCATTTCGTAGACGTGAGCAAGCTCTAAAGATGAAGACAGTATCGCCAACTTTGTTGGTGTTGGCTCTGACTGCGTGCAACACCGTTAACGGTCTGGGTAAAGACTTGCAAAAAGGCGGTGAAGAGATTGGAAAGGTATTGAAGTTAAAATGAATAAATTTACATTGTTGGATGGTTTAGTTGCGCCCATGGATAGAGCCAACGTCGACACCGATGCCATCATTCCCAAGCAGTTCCTGAAATCCATCAAGCGTTCCGGCTTCGGCCCCAATGCCTTTGATGAGTGGCGTTATTTGGATCATGGCGAACCTGGGATGGATAACAGCAAGCGTGTGCTGAATCCAGACTTTGTGTTGAATCAGGCACGCTATCAGGGTGCACAAGTGCTGTTGGCGCGTGAAAACTTCGGTTGTGGTTCTTCACGCGAGCACGCTCCTTGGGCATTGGAAGATTATGGCTTTCGCGTGATTATTGCGCCTAGCTTTGCCGATATCTTCTTCAATAACTGTTTCAAGAACGGCCTGCTGCCGATTAAGTTAGCGGAAGATAAAGTAGATGCGCTGTTCAAAGCGGCAGCATCTGTGGTGGGTTATAAGCTGACTGTTGATCTGGAAAAGCAGCTCATCACCACACCGGATGGTCAGCGTTACGCCTTTGAGGTCGATGCGCACCGCAAGTACTGCTTGATCAATGGATTGGATGACATCGGTTTGACCTTGAAACACAAGGATGACATCAAGTCCTTTGAGGTTAAACATCGTCTGGCACAACCTTGGTTGTAAAGCTACGGGCACCGCTCCGATGCAACGGTGCGGGTGAGGTTTGTTGCGGAATTTTTTAGAATTTTAGTGTAGGGATTTGTTATGAAAATCGCAGTATTGCCGGGTGACGGTATAGGCACAGAGATTGTCGCGCAAGCGGTGAAAGTGATGAATGCATTGCGTAGTGATGGTATGCCCATAGAGTTGGAATACGGCCATTTGGGTGGTGCAGGTTACGATGCTGCGGGTGATCCGTTCCCCGCTGCGACGGAAAAGCTGTCCAAAGAGTCTGATGCGGTTCTGTTAGGTGCGGTGGGTGGATATCAGTACGACAACCTGCCTAGGCCTATGCGCCCTGAGCAAGGTCTGTTGCGCATTCGCAAAGGCTTGGGTTTATTTGCCAATCTACGACCCGCTATGGTTTACCCTGAGTTGGTCAACGCCTCGTCATTAAAGGCGGAATTGGTTGCTGGTTTGGATATCATGATTCTGCGCGAACTCACAGGTGACATCTACTTTGGTCAACCGCGTGGCATACGTACGCTGGAAAACGGTGAGCGCCAAGGTTTTGACACCATGCACTACAGCGAATCAGAGATTCGCCGCGTTGCACATGTGGGTTTTAAAGCTGCGCTGAAACGTGGCAAGAGGATGTGTTCCGTCGATAAAGCCAACGTGTTGGACACGAGTATGTTCTGGCGTGAAATCGTTAGCGATGTCGCCAAGGAATACCCTGAAGTCGAGTTGTCGCATATGTATGTGGACAATGCCGCAATGCAACTGGTGCGTGCGCCTAAGCAGTTCGATGTAATTCTTACGGGCAACATCTTTGGTGATATTTTGTCTGACGAAGCATCGATGCTGACAGGTTCCATCGGTATGCTACCCTCTGCTTCGTTAGATTCGAATAACAAGGGTCTATATGAGCCATGTCACGGTTCAGCACCTGATATCGCGGGTAAGGATATCGCTAATCCTTTGGCGACTATCCTGTCTGTTGCGATGATGATGCGCTACACTTTTGAGCGTGAAGATGTCGCGCAGCGTATAGAGACAGCAGTTCGTAAGACTTTGCAGCAAGGTTTGCGCACAGGGGATATCTACGAAGCGGGCACGCAAAAGGTTGGTTGTGCGAAAATGGGTGATGCGGTAGTCGCTAACCTGTAGTTGGTATAAGGCAGATGCGATGTGCTGCAGAATGTTGGCCTAGTTACAAAGAATTTTTTATTGAGAGAGCGAAATGAGTAAGCAATACGACGTATGTATCTTGGGCGCGACAGGCGCAGTGGGTGAGGCGATGTTGGCGATTTTGGAACAACGCAATTTCCCTGTGCGCAATCTCTACCCTTTGGCGTCTAGTCGTTCTGCGGGCTCCAAAGTGACTTTCCATGGTAAGGAGATCACTGTGTTAGATGTGGCGGATTTTGACTTCGCCAAGACCCAGATTGGTTTGTTCTCTGCGGGTGGTAGCGTGTCTGAAAAATATGCACCTATCGCTGCGGCTGCGGGTTGTGTGGTGATCGATAATACCGCGCACTTCCGATATGATCGCGACATTCCTTTGGTTGTGCCTGAAGTGAATCCTCACGCTATCGCTCAATATAAGAATCGCGGCATTATCGCAAACCCAAATTGCTCCACCATACAGATGTTGGTCGCCCTCAAGCCTATCAAGGATGCAGTTGGTATTGCGCGTATCAATGTGGCGACTTATCAAGCCGTATCTGGCACAGGTAAGGAAGCGATAGATGAATTGAATACACAGACCCGCGCTTTGATGAGTGGTCAGGAAGCGGTAGCGGAGGTTTATCCTAAGCGCATCGCATTCAACGTGCTGCCACAGATAGATGTGTTCATGGAGAACGGCTACACCAAAGAAGAGATGAAGATGGTGTGGGAGACTCAGAAGATTATGGAAGATGACTCCATACTAGTGAATCCAACTGCTGTGCGTGTGCCCGTGGTCTATGGTCACTCAGAAGCTTTGCATATTGAGACTCGCAAAAAAATCTCTGCAGCGGATGCGCGTGCTTTACTGGAAAAGGCTCCGGGCGTGAAAGTGGTCGATGAGCATGTGCCTGGCGGTTGGCCGACAGCGATAGAAGCAGCAGGTAAGGATGCAACTTTCGTAGGACGTATACGTGAAGACCTTTCCCACCCGATGGGTTTAGACATGTGGGTAGTGAGTGACAACGTACGTAAGGGTGCGGCCCTAAATAGCGTACAAATCGCTGAAATTTTGATAGAGAAATACCTCTAATTAAGACTGGTGATGAACTAAATTATTAGCTTGTGCTGATAACTCTTTGATGTTAATTTAATTGTCCAATAAATAAAGTGAAGGTGATAGCGTGAAAAAATCACTACTAAACATACTCGGGGTCGCTGCGATAACGTTGTCGGCACAAGTGTCTGCGGCGGGTATTGGTGGTATCAATGTGGTTTCGGCTTTAGGCCAGCCGCTGCGAGCTGATATCGAATTGCTATCAGTCAATAGTTCCGAAAAATCCAGTTTGGTTGCGCGCCTTGCCGCGCCAGATGCTTATAAAGCAGCCGGCTTGGATTATCCCTACGGTAGCAAGTTTAAATTCGACATCGAAACTCGAGCCAATGGTGAGTCCTTCATCCATGCGACTACGTTGCAACCGGTGAACGACCCCTTTGTGACTTTATTGGTGGAGTTGAGTTGGTCTTCTGGCAAGTTGGTGCGTGAATTTACCTTCTTGCTTGATCCTGTAGGTTATCAGGCCGTACAACCTGCCCCCGCCCCTGTGCAAGCCGTAGCGCCTGTTGTGCAGCCAGTAGCTGAGGTCGCTCCTGAGCCAGTAGTGGTGGCGATGCCAGAGCCAAAGGTAGAAGCAGCGGCAGTTGAAAGTGCACCGTTAGAATCACCTGCTGAAACTAAGCCCATCACTCAGGCGCCTAGTAAGCCCATCACTCAGGTGCCTAGTAAGGCGGCTGTTGCTGCGGAGCCTGTGAAGCTGGTCGAGAAGAGTGATCTGACGGTCAAGCGTGGTGATAATCTCAGCAAGATCGCTGTTGCCCATCAAGTAGAGGGCGTGAGTTTGGAACGCATGTTGGTCGCGCTGTATCGCGCCAATGCGGATCAATTTGATGGCAAGAATATGAATCGCATTAGGACGGGCAAGATATTGCGTCTTCCTGATGCTGCCGAGCTCGAAGCCGTGACTCAGTCAGAGGCAAGGAAAGAGATACATGCGCAAGTAAGTGATTGGAATGCGTACCGTCAGAAAATCGCGGGTGCCGCACCAGCAAGTACGCAGCAAGAAACTGCACAGCAAGTAAGTGCAGGCAAGATCAGCAGCAACGTTTCAGACAAAGCACCTGTCGCCAAAGAAGGCGCCAAGGAAGTTTTGAAACTATCTAAGGGCGAGACGTCCAATGATAAGACTGGCGTAACGGGCAAGGCTGGCGGTCAAGATAAATCCAATGCGGCACAAGAAGATGCGATTGCCAAATCCAAGGCTGCTGAAGATGAAAGTAAGCGCGTCGCTATGTTGGAAAAGCAAGTTCAGGATATGGCTCGCTTGGCTGAATTGAAGACGCAAGCTGCAGCTTTGGCAAATAATGTCCCTGTTGCTGCAAGTGCAGTCGCGGCGGTGTCTGAAGTGTCCGCAGTAGAGTCCGCAAGTGCAGTCGTACCTGCGCAACCTAAGCTACAGACCCAGCCCGTGGTCGTAGAGACTTCCTTAGTGGATGATTTGTTAGCTGAACCGCTGTATTTGGCCGGCGGCCTAGCGGCATTGTTGGGCTTGGGCGGATTAGCCTTCATGAGAACGCGTCGCAACAAACTGACGCCTAAGAAACCTAGCAAAAAAGGTGCAGAGGAAGATATCGGCGCAGTGACAGGTCGAATCGCAGCACCCGTTGTGCCTTCTCCTGATACTGGTGATTTCACTATTCATGCTGGTAATACGCAGACTTTGGCGGCCACTCAGAGTGACGATGATCCTATCAGTGAGGCAGATCTGTTCCTGAGCTTTGGTCGTGATGCACAGGCAGAAGAGATATTGAAGGAAGCGTTGCAAACAGCAAACAACAAGACCCCTATTCGCATGAAGTTGCTGGAGATTTATGTTAGCCGTAAGGATGCAAAGTCATTCGAGGGGTTAGCTAAACAATTGAAATCTAGCGTGGACGATACGACTTGGGAGCAAGTCGCAGCTATGGGTCGCAAGATTGACCCTCAGAATGCACTTTATGGCGGATCTGGTGCCAAGGTGGAAGATTCCGAGAGCGCGACTATGCAGACTGCAGCATTGGCTACTGATCCTAACTTTGCAAGAACGCTCGCTAGCTCGGCCGCATTTAAAGCTGCAGGAGATGCGAGCGCTGCACTCGATCTTGATCTAGCTGCGACTCAGGTATTTACCAAAGATGAGATGGCAACAGCTAAGAATGCATTGATGGATATGGATGTCACTGCAACTAATCCTTCGATGCCTGCTGCACAAGAGATGGACTTCGACGTTACTGCGACCCATGACAAAATCGTAAGTGTAGGTGGTGCTGCTGAAAAATTGCCTAATTTGGATGAGTTGGTGTTCGACATTACTTCTACACACCCATCCATGCCTGCCGCTCAGCCAGAAGCAGCCCCGGTAGAGGAAGATAAAGGCATGGCTTTCACATTAGACTTCCCTGTAGATTCGGGTAAGGACAAAGTCAGCGAGCCAGTCAAAGCAGCAGAGTTCAATCTGAGCGATATCAGCTTGGATATGGGCGATGAAAAGCCTATGAACGCTAAGCCAGCGAATGACAGCGCGCAATGGCATGAAGTTGCCACTAAACTTGATCTTGCTAAGGCGTATCAAGAGATGGGCGATCCTAGCGGTGCACGTGAGATATTGGAAGAAGTGTTGCGCGAAGGTGATGACGAGCAGCGTGCAACGGCTCAAGAGATATTGAACCAACTCGCTTGAGCGTTTTAAGCTAAACCGGCGGCAGCTCATATGGGCTGCCGTTTTTTTTGGAGCATATCGATTGGCAACTGAGAAGTGCATGCATCCTGCTATACAGATCATACTGTGGGGTGTATTGGTCGCGGTGATGCAGCGGCTTGCACTCATTCCACTGCTGACGATGTCGACTGTGCTGCTGACTTTGGGTGCCTATCTCTCGGGCAGCAAATTGTTACAGTTACTGCGACGTACCCGCTGGATCATGTTTTCGCTGATGCTCATCTATGCATATTCCACACCTGGCACACCTATAATTGAGCTGTTGGGAAGTTGGAGTCCGATACGTGAAGGATTGCTGGATGGTGTAATGCAGTTGCTGAGATTGTTGTCAGCCCTAGCTAGTCTGGCGATACTGTTAAATCACCTGCACAGACAGGCGTTGATCTCTGGTCTGTATAGTTTGTTCGCGCCTTTGGCGTGGTTGGGTATATCCAGAGAGCGCTGCGCGATACGCTTAGCTTTGACACTACATTATGCTGAGGTCGCCATGTTACGCAGCCACGCACGCTGGCAGGATGCGCTGCAAGAATTACAGACTCCTCCTGTGGATACACCGCACCCCATAGAGCTGCCGGTATATAGGTTTGGTTATATTGATATGTTCTTCTCAGGCTTATGTTTGATTGTGGTGATGGGATTGATATTTAAATGAGAATCGCCTTAGGCATCGAATACGACGGTAAGCCCTATTGTGGTTGGCAAAGCCAAGCTGAAGGACTGACTGTGCAAGATACCCTGCAAGCAGCATTAAGTGGCATCGCGGGTGAAACCATAGGTGTAATCGCCGCAGGTCGTACGGATACCGGTGTACATGGCTTGGAGCAAGTTGTGCACTTCAATACACAAGTTGAGCGACCTCTACAAGCATGGGTGCGCGGTGTGAATGCTTTGTTGCCGCGCAGCATCGCAGTGCGGTGGGCACATGTCGTACCTGAAGAATTTCATGCACGCTTCTCCGCACATGGTCGCAGCTATCGCTATCTGCTGGTGAATTGCCCGACTAGGCCTGCAATACAGTCAGGCAAAGTAGGCTGGTTCCATGCGCCATTGGATTTGGGTGCGATGCAAGACGCTGCTAGGCTGTTAATTGGCACGCATGATTTCAGCGCATTTCGTGCCGCCGAGTGTCAGGCCAAATCCCCGGTTAAAAACCTGCGTCAATTGGACATGCGGCGTGAGGGTGACATGCTGATCTTCGACGTCAGTGCTGATGCCTTCTTGCATCATATGGTGCGCAATATCGTGGGCTGCCTGGTGTATGTGGGTAAGGGTAAATATCCGCTCGCATGGATGCAGCAGGTATTGGAGAGTAGGGATCGCAAGCTCGCTGCACCGACCTTTTCGCCTGATGGCTTATACTTGCGCCATATCACTTATGAAGAAAAATGGGGTTTGCCACAGATGGAAATAAAGCAAAGTTTGGGAGGTGCTGCATGACCCGAGTCAAGATATGCGGCATCACCCGTTTGCAAGATGCACTCGCGGTAGCTCAGGGTGGCGCAGATGCCATAGGACTGGTTTTTTATGCACCTAGCACACGCTATGTGAGCATCCTCCAAGCAGCGGCTTTGGTTCGTGATTTTCCGCCCTTTCTCACCACGGTAGGTTTGTTCGTGAATGCAGATGCCGAGTATGTGCGTGAAGTATTGGCTCAAGTTCCATTGGATGTTCTACAGTTCCACGGAGACGAGACACCGGAATATTGCCAGCAGTTTGGTCGCCCTTACTTGAAAGCGATCCGCGTCAAAGCTGGGGTGAATTTGGTAGAATGCGCGACTCGTTATTCCACAGCACAGGCTTTGTTGTTGGATGCCTATGTGGAGGGTATTCCTGGCGGTACGGGGGCGGTGTTCGAATGGAACTTAATCCCCAAGGATATGCCCATGCCGCTAATCTTGTCGGGTGGGTTGGATGACGATAATGTGGCAGATGCAATTAAACAGACGCGCCCTTATGCCGTAGATGTATCCAGCGGTGTAGAGGTAAGCAAGGGAGTCAAAGACGCGGCGAAGATCGTCGCGTTCATCAAAAAGGTTAAGAGCACAGATGTATAACTATCCAGATTCAACTGGCCATTTCGGTCAGTTCGGCGGCATCTATATGGCCGAGACACTGATACCGGCTGTAGAGGAATTGAGCGCGCAATACCAGCATTTTCGTGACGACCCTGAGTTCAAGGCTGAACTAGCATACGAACTGAAGCATTACGTCGGTCGCCCCAGCCCTATCTATCACGCCAAACGACTGTCCGAACATCTGGGTGGTGCGCAGATTTATCTAAAGCGTGAAGATCTGAATCACACTGGCGCGCACAAGATTAATAGCGCGATGGGCCAAGCCTTGCTCGCCAAGCGCATGGGCAAGAAGCGCGTTATAGCCGAGACGGGTGCAGGCATGCACGGCGTGGCGACAGCAACAGTTGCAGCACGTTTTGGTATGGAGTGCATCGTCTATATGGGTGCTGAAGATATACAGCGCCAGGCACCCAATGTGTTCCGCATGAAGTTGCTGGGCGCTAAAGTGGTGGCTGTGGAGAGTGGCTCCAAGACACTCAAAGATGCATGTAATGAAGCGATACGCGATTGGGTTACCAATGTGGAAAGCACTTTCTACATTTTTGGTACAGCTGCAGGCCCCCATCCCTATCCTATGATGGTGCGCGACTTTCAATGCATTATCGGTAATGAAGCCAAAGTGCAGATGCCGGAGATGATAGGTCGTCAGCCTGATGCGGTAATCGCCTGTGTAGGCGGTGGCTCTAACGCCATCGGTCTGTTCAACCCCTACATCGAAGTGCCAGATGTTGCCATCATCGGTGTAGAAGCGGGCGGTTACGGTATTGCTACAGGACAACATGCCGCACCACTGACTGCAAATGCCAAGGTTGGCGTATTGCACGGCAATAAGGTCAATCTGATGCAGGATGAGAATGGCCAGATCACTGAGACACATTCTATTTCCGCTGGTTTGGATTACCCCGGTGTGGGCCCTGAACACTGTTTGTTGAAAGAGATTGGTCGTGCGCAATATGTCGCAATCAACGACGATGAAGCGATCGATGCATTTGATGCGTTATGCCGATTTGAGGGCATCATCCCTGCACTGGAATCTAGCCATGCTTTGGCGCATGCGATCAAAATCGCCCCAGCCATGAGCAAGGACAAAGTGTTATTGGTCAACTTGTCGGGTCGTGGCGATAAGGATATGAATACTGTTGCTAAGCTAAAAGGTATCACGCTATGAGTAAGCGTATTCAAGCCACTTTCGACAAACTGAAACTCCAAAAACGCAAAGCCCTGATTCCTTTTTTTACTGCAGGTGATCCGTCACCGGCCATGACTGTGACATTGATGCATGCCTTGGTGAAGTCAGGTGCTGATGTACTCGAACTGGGTGTGCCTTTCTCTGACCCGATGGCGGATGGTCCGACCATACAGCGTGCTTCCGAACGCGCCCTGAAGCAGGGTGTGTCTTTGCGCTCAGTATTAGCGATGGTGGCTGAATTCCGCAAACAAGATCAAGTCACACCTGTCGTACTGATGGGCTATGGTAACCCGATAGAGGCGATGGGTTGGGAGAGCTTCTCGCAACGCTGTGCCGAAGTTGGTGTGGATGGTGTGTTGACTGTGGATTTTCCGCCAGAGGAGAGCCATGATGCATTCGAGCATCTGCAACGTTATGATATTGCGCCGATTTTTTTGTTGGCGCCGACCACCAAGGAAGAGCGTATCCAACAAGTCGCTAAACTAGCGCGCGGCTATGTGTATTATGTCTCGCTCAAAGGCGTGACAGGTTCGGGGAATCTCGATCTTTCCGCCATCGCAGAGAAAATGCCTGCCTTGCGCAAATATATACACCTTCCCATAGGTGTGGGTTTCGGTATACGCGATGCGGAGACTGCTAAAGCCGTGGCAAAATTGTGCGATGGTGTGGTGGTAGGTAGCCGCATCGTGCAAGAGATAGAGGATTCAACCGCACAGAATGTAGTGGAGAAGGTGTCACGTTTGGTGCAAGGATTGCGTCAGGCTGTCGATCAAGCTTAACGATAAATGTAATCTGAGACAGGCAAAGGACATGCCTGAGGAGAATAGTAATGAGCTGGTTCCAAAAACTTTTACCACCAAAAATTAAACGCCGCGAGGGCGATGCCAAAAAAAATGTACCCGAGGGTCTGTGGACCAAGTGTCCGTCCTGTCAGGCGGTGTTGTACCACTCTGATCTGGAAAAGAACCACAGCGTATGTACCAAGTGTAATCACCACCACCGCGTGACTGCGCGTACACGTTTGGACTGGTTGTTGGATGGTGAAGGCCGTTTCGAGATTGGGGCTGAAGTGTTGCCTATCGATACCTTGAAGTTTAAAGACCAGAAGAAATACTCCGACCGTTTGATTGCTTCCAAGAAGAGTACTGACGAAGATGATGCATTGATTGTGATGCAAGGCAGCATCCATAACGTAGCCGTGGTTGTCGCAGTGTTTGAGTTTAGTTTTATGGGTGGGTCCATGGGCTCTGTCGTTGGTGAGCGATTCGTGCGCGGTGTACGTGATGCCATCGAACAGAAATGCCCCTTCATCTGTTTTGCAGCCAGTGGCGGCGCACGTATGCAGGAAGGCTTGCTGTCATTGATGCAGATGGCTAAGACTTGCGCAGCTCTGACTCAGTTGTCTGAAGAGCAGTTGCCATTCATCTCAGTATTAACCGATCCAACTATGGGCGGCGTGTCTGCCAGTTTCGCTTTTATGGGTGATGTAGTGATTGCTGAACCTGGCGCGTTGATTGGTTTCGCAGGTGCACGCGTGATCCAGCAGACCGTGCGCGAGACCTTGCCTGAAGGCTTCCAGCGTGCCGAGTTCCTGCTCGAGCATGGTGCGGTAGACATGATTATTGATCGCCGAGAAATGCGTGCGCAGTTGGCAACACTGATCACGCTGTTGACCAAGCAACCCGCTGTGACCGAGGTTGCTGCAGCCTAATCTAGACTGTCAGTTTCATACTGATTAATAGCTACGTGTAGAGGGGGAAGGCAACATGGAACGATGGGTGGTCTACGCATTTCTGTCCATGTTCTTTGCTGGCTTCACTGCGGTGATTGCTAAACAGGGTATGGTCGGCATCTCCAGTGAATTGGGACTGACGGTCAGGACCATCTTCGTTTTCGTGTTCGTCGTGATGTTCGCGATTTATGCTGTCACTCCATCTGAGTTTAACGGGCTACGCAAAGAGAATTATGTGTGGCTAGGATTGTCCGGTGTGGCGACCGCCTTGTCATGGGTGTTTTACTACAAGGCCCTTAAACTGGGGGATGTGGCTACGGTTGCTCTGATAGACAAGGGCAGCGTGCTGGTCGCGATTTTCTTAGCGTGGTTGATACTCAAAGAAGCCATCACTTTGCGTGTCATTATTGGTGCGAGCATGGTTTTCTTAGGTTTACTCATCATCGCAAAACGTAGTTAGCTCCATTCAATAAACACCACTATGCCGACTACTCTAGCCGACTGGCTGACCCATTTAGAATCCCTGCATCCCAAGACTATCGCGCTTGGCTTGGAGCGTGTTGCAGAAGTTAAACAACGGCTCAATCTGGATCCCAATTTTCCTGTCATTGTGGTTGGCGGCACGAATGGCAAAGGCTCGGTTTGTGCGATGCTAGAGAGTATTTTTTATGCCGCTGGTTATAAGGTCGGTTGCTACACTTCTCCCCATCTTTTGCATTACAACGAGCGTGTGCGCATCGCCAAGCGGCAAGTTGGCGATGCAGAGCTATGTGCTTCGTTTGAGGCTATAGAGCATGCCCGTCTCCGGGGGGTGGAGATCCCACTAACTTATTTTGAATTCGGTACGCTGGCAGCGATGCAGTGTTTTATCTCACATCGCGTCGATGTGGTGATACTCGAGGTAGGGTTGGGTGGTCGATTGGATGCCGTGAATATTTTTGATACCGATTGTGCGGTAGTGACCAGCGTGGATATAGATCATGTCGATTATCTGGGCGACAACCGCGAGCAAATAGGATTTGAGAAAGCAGGCATCTTCCGCAAAGATCGGGTGGCGATTTGTGCAGATCCCCAAGTCCCAGATTCGTTGCGCGCACATGCCGCGTCCATAGGCGCGGACCTGTGGTGTATAGGTAGTGATTTCGGTTGTACGCCGCATCAGGGGCAATGGGATTACCGAAGTAAGATTGGAGCGCGCAACGCATTGCCGCATCCGGCTTTACGGGGTGCTTTCCAACTTAACAATGCAAGCGCGGTATTGGCGGTGTTGGATGCCTTGCAAATAAGTCTGCCGGTGAGTATGGCAGCAGTACGACGCGGCCTGACTGAGGTAGAGTTGGCCGGGCGCTTCCAATTCGCACCCGGCAAGCCACAACTGATCCTGGATGTGGCGCACAATCCCCATGCTGCACGTAGCCTTGCGCAAAACTTCGCTAATCTGCCGCCAGCCAAGACTTATGCGGTGTTCGCCATGCTCAAAGACAAAGATATGGCTGGCGTGGTCGCCCTGATGAACACGCACATAGACGAGTGGTTAGTTGCTGGTATAGATGCACCACGTGGGGCGAGCGGGACCGAGATAGCTCAAGTGTTGGAAGGTGTGGGTGTGCTCGGCAAGGTAACGGTCTTCGAAGATGTCGCATCAGCCCTGCGTTTTGCCTATAACGCGGCAGGCGAAAATGATAGAATCGCAGCCTTCGGGTCGTTCTATACGGTCGCCGCAGTGATGCAGGAAAAAGGAATACGCGCAAATTGACGCATCCTTAACCATTGCTGAATGCGGAATATCAAGCGGAAACTAGCAATGGCAAAACAGCTCACAGAAGAAGAATTGAATCTGCGCCGCAAACTGCGCCACCGCTTGATAGGCGCGGCAGTCTTGATGCTGGCGGTGGTGGTGTTCTTGCCCATGGTCTTAGACAACGAACCCAAGTCCACAGGTGAAGACATAGATTTGCGTATACCTGATGCTGATAAGGTCGGTGAATTTGTGCCCGGTAAAGCGGCAGAAGAGATTGTGGATGTCGCACCGGGCACTGCCTCAGCTGTGGTTGAAACACCCAAAATCAGTGATGTTACTGACGCTACAGTTTCGCCCTCCATACCTATTACACGTGCCATCGTTGCATCTTCTGCTGTTGAAAAATCACCAAGTAAACCAGACACTAAAGAAATTACTAAGCCAGTGGCCAGTGCGCCTGCGACCTCGAACTCTGCTGCGACGGCAACTGAACCGGGCTTTGTCGCCCAAGTCGGTGCTTATAGCAATGCAGATACAGCCAAGAGTGAATTGGCTAAATTGAAAGCTTGGGGCTTCAAGGCCTATACCGAAAAAACGGGCAACACTATACGTGTACGTGTCGGCCCATATGCCGAGCGTGAAAAGGCAGAAACGGTCGCACGCATGTTGGAGAAACATGGTTTGCACCCAGTCGTGACGCCGGCTAAATGACGGAATTCGATTACGCACTTATCGTTATCGTAGTGCTTTCGTTGCTGCTCGGTCTGTGGCGGGGTGTGGTTTACGAAGTGTTGTCGATATTGGGCTGGCCGCTAGCTTTCATATTGAGCAAATATGTGGCCCCTGGATTCGTCGAGTTATTCCCTGTCAAGTCTGAAGCCGTCAGAGTTGCACTGGCCTATGGCCTAGTATTCGTAGCAGCCCTGTTGGTGTGGGCGATGTTGGTCTGGTTGGTATCCAAGCTGGTCGCGGCGATAGGACTGGGTTGGATAGATGGAATGTTGGGTGCAGTGTTCGGTGTGTTGCGTGGTGCGCTCATCGTCCTGGTGTTGGTGTGGTTGGCGGGGATGACGAAGATACCCGAGCAAGTGTTCTGGCGTGAAGCCAAACTCAGCCACAGTGTGGAGCAGGTCGCGCTGATGACTAAGCCTTGGTTGCCGGACAACATTGCACATCGCATACAGTATCGCGTACAAAATTGATTATTTAAGTTTTACGATTGGGATAGAGATTATGTGTGGCATTCTTGGCGTGGTTTCACAAATACCGGCGAATCAGTTGCTGTATGACGGCCTGCAAGTTCTGCAACATCGAGGTCAAGATGCTGCAGGTATTGCGACGTTGGATGGACGCACTTTCCATCTGCATAAAGGCAACGGTATGGTGCGTGACGTGTTCCGTACTCGTAATATGCGCGCACTCGCTGGCAATGCCGGCATCGCCCATGTGCGCTACCCGACTGCAGGCTCAGCTGTAGATCACAACGAAGCTCAACCTTTCTACGTTAACTCCCCGTTCGGTATCGTGCTTGGTCACAACGGCAATCTGACTAATACCGCAGAATTGCAGAAGCAGTTGTTCGCGGATGACTTGCGTCACGTCAACACTAATTCCGACTCTGAAGTCTTGCTCAACGTTTTTGCTCACGAGTTACAAGCCAAGTCCAAGGGCATGCGCCTAGATGCTGCTGCGATCTTCGCAGCGGTAGCGGGCGTGCATCAGCGTTGCCGAGGTGCATATGCCGTGGTGGCGATGATTGCGGGTTATGGCTTAGTGGCCTTCCGTGACATCTACGGTATCCGCCCCCTGGTGGTGGGTGTGAACGAGACCGCCACTGGGGATGAATATCTGGTTGCATCCGAGAGCGTCGCGCTGGATACCTTGGGCTTCAAGTTCCTGCGCGATATCGCACCCGGCGAGGCAGTATTCATCGACTTCGATGGCAAGATGCACAGCAAGCTGTGCAGCGATAAAGCCAAGCTCAATTCCTGCATCTTTGAATACGTGTATTTCGCCCGTCCCGACTCTGTCATTGACGGTGTATCGGTATACGAGACCCGTCTGTATATGGGTGAGTTCTTGGGCGAAAAACTCAAGCGGGAATGGAAAGATGTGAAGATCGATGTGGTCATCCCTATTCCAGATTCGAGTCGCCCCAGTGCGCTGCAATTGGCGAATCATTTAAATATCTCCTTCCGTGAAGGCTTTGTGAAAAATCGTTACATTGGTCGTACCTTCATCATGCCTGGTCAGGCGATGCGCAAAAAATCCGTACGTCAAAAACTTAATGCCATCGGCGTGGAGTTCAAAGGCAAAAACGTGCTATTGGTGGACGACTCCATCGTGCGCGGCACGACTAGTCGTGAGATCGTGCAGATGGCACGTGATGCAGGTGCATTGAAAGTTTACTTTGCATCCGCCGCGCCACCGGTACGTTACCCTAACGTTTACGGAATCGACATGCCTAGCCGTACCGAACTGATCGCCACAGGCCGCAGCGATGAAGAAATTTGTTTTGAGATTGGCGCTGACGGTGTGATCTATCAGGATTTGGAAGACCTCAAAGCTTCGGTGCGTAAAGCCAATCCCAATATCGTCGATTTCGATGCTTCATGCTTCGACGGAAAATACATCACTGGCGACATCACAGCCGAGTATCTGGATAACGTGGAAGCACGCCGTAATGGTGAGAAGGCAGTGAAGGCTAGCGATGATGATCAGATGGAATTGAATTTAGCGATGAGTGCGTCGTCCATGTAATTCTGATTCCACTGCTTCGGCGATACTGCGTTGGCTGCCTAGCGCACTCCTAGCCGTGCTGGAAGAACTGTCTTCGTCGTGCGCTCGTTGCCGCCTTGTCTCACTTTTGCATTGATATCAGAATAACTTAGTTGTCTTGACGAGCGAGTTGTGATGGTGATACTTTTCACTTGCGCCGATTTGAGGATCAGCTTGCGGGCGCATAAAAAATACAGCTAAAGCGTGGGAAACCCGGTTTAGCGCAAGCTATCTGGGTTTTTAATTTTTAGATTAAGGAATGCAGTGATGACAGAAGCGAACTATCAACCGGAGACGCTGGCGGTACGTGCGGGCACTGTGCGCAGTGAATTCGGCGAACACAGTGAGGCGATGTTCTTGACTTCCAGCTTTGTGTTTCCTACAGCCGCACAGGCGGCGGCGCGATTCATCGGGCAAGAGCCAGGCAACATCTATTCGCGCTTCACAAACCCTACCGTGACCATGTTCGAAGAGCGTTTGGCTGCGCTGGAAGGCGCGGAACAGTGCGTTGCTACAGCATCTGGCATGGCTGCCATCCTGGCGTGTGTGATGGGCTTGCTAAAGGCGGGTGATCATATCGTCGCCTCGCAGAGCTTGTTCGGTTCCACGGTCAATCTGTTTAGCAATGTGATCAAGAAGTTCTCGGTGGAAACGACCTTCGTGTCTGCGACTGATGTGGCTGCGTGGCAGGCTGCCGTACGTCCCAACACACGATTGTTCTTTCTAGAGACACCGTCCAATCCGCTGACCGAGATATCCGATATCGCTGCCATTGCCAAGATTGCGAAGGCAGCAGGTGCCTTGCTCGCAGTGGACAATTGTTTCTGTACGCCTATCTTGCAACGTCCTTTGGATCTGGGTGCGGACATCGTGATTCATTCAGCGACCAAATACATCGATGGTCAGGGGCGCGTTCTAGGTGGTGCCGTGCTCGGTAGCAAGAAAAATATGGAGCCCGTGTATGGCTTCTTGCGCACAACTGGCCCGACCATGAGCGCCTTCAACGCATGGGTGTTTCTGAAAGGTTTGGAGACGCTCAAGTTGCGCATGGATGCGCATAGTGCAAATGCATTGCAGTTGGCGACCTGGTTGGAACAACAGCCCAATGTTGCACGTGTGTTCTATCCCGGTTTGCCTTCTCATCCACAGCATGAGTTGGCGATGCAACAGCAGAAAACCGGGGGCGGCATCGTGTCTTTCGAGGTCAGGGGCGGGAAGGATGCCGCATGGCGATTGATAGACCAGACCAAGTTATTGTCCATCACCGCGAATCTGGGCGATACCAAATCTACCATCACCCATCCTGCCAGTACCACGCATGCGCGCATCACGCCTGAAGCACGTGCCGCAGCGGGCATCAGCGACGGCTTAATCCGCATCGCCGTGGGGTTGGAAGCGGTGGTCGATATACAAAACGATCTGGTCGGCGGGCTGTGATGCAGAATTTGGCTGCGCAAGTAGGACAGACACTCAAGTCTCATGGATTTATATTGTGCACCGCCGAGTCTTGCACGGGTGGTGGTGTGTCACAGGCCATCACAGAGATCGCTGGGAGCTCGGCTTGGTTCGAGCGTGGCTACGTCACTTATTCCAATATGTCTAAGCAACAATCGCTGGATGTGTCAGCCGCAACGCTGTTGCAACACGGCGCGGTAAGTGAAGCTACAGTGCGCGAGATGGTTAGTGGCGCATTGGCGCATAGTGATGCGCAGATCGCATTAGCGGTGAGCGGTATCGCAGGGCCGGATGGTGGTTCCGTCGAGAAGCCAGTAGGCACAGTTTGGTTCGCTTGGGGCATCGAGAAAAGTGAATGTGTAGCACGTGTCTATCATCTGATTGGTGATCGTACTTCGATACGCGAACAGGCCGTCAAGATAGCATTGGAAGGTGTATTGGACTTATTGTCCAGTCGCACCGTGTCCGCTTAATCCGTAGCAACTTCATTCAAAATATTTTGATAGCGCCGTGGTGTGCGTCCTAGCAGGACGCTGTAGCGTTGCGGATCTCCCGTGCTACCAGCGTTTAGCATGGCGAGCGTGTCAGAGCCTAGGGGCATGGCGGGGATGCGGTCGCCTAGCTTGGCCATTAACCACAGCATAGGTGTTGGCACGCTCAAAATCGTGGGTGAGGATTTTCCTGATTGCGTTCTATAGCTGCTGATCAGCGCTGCTAGGCTAACGGACTCCGGCCCCACACAGTCGATGACGCTGCGTAGCGGTGGTGTGCCCTCTGGCAGTGCTAACAGGTGTACGATGGCGAGCGCGAGTTCATCCACGTGCACCGGCTGAACCATTTGTTTGCCAGCGCCGGGCAGCATAAATAAGGGCAGCATGGCGAGTCGCATGAACATTTTGGTGCTTGCACCATCGGCGCCGTAAATCAGCGAGGGGCGCAATATCGTCCAGTCCAGATCCAATGTTTGCAGGAAATCATCTGCAGCTTGTTTGCTACTCATATAGGGCACCGCTATGCCTGTACCTACGCCCAGCGCGGAGATCTGAACGATGCGTTTAATTCCACGCTGAGCTGCCGCCGCGAACAAGGCGCGAGGGGTAGCATCATGCAGAACAGACATAGGTTGTGAGGGGCTGTCGCGCAATACACCGACGGCATTGATCACTACATCTATGCCTTCCAGTCGGGGAAGCCAAGTGCTGATGTGTATATCGTTGCGATAATCAACGCTGATATCACGGACGCCGAGTGGATGGCGCACGCCGCGCATCACGCTATGACCCACTTTAAGCAAAGCAGCTTCGATATGCCTACCTACAAAACCCGTAGCACCACATAGCAAGATATTCAATTAAGACTCCTAAGTGCAAAACAGCACTTAGGCAAAATACCACAGCATATGGCCGATAAGCCATATCGCTAGGGCCAAGATGGGGAATTGGCAAATAAG
>JBBQKX010000037.1:0-19091 GCA_038327315.1 Burkholderiales bacterium
AGAGTTGGGCCAGTTGTTAGATCACACGGGTCCAGTTGCAGCCTCTGAGCGCAATGCTGCGCGTATTTTCAATTCGGATCATCTGTTCTTCGTTACCAACGGTACATCCACATCCAACAAAATTGTGTGGCACTCAACCGTCGCTCCTGATGACATCGTGGTGGTGGATAGAAACTGCCATAAGTCTATATTGCACTCCATCATGATGACGGGCGCGGTACCGGTGTTCTTGACGCCGACACGTAACCACTACGGGATCATCGGACCTATCCCTAAGTCTGAGTTCGATATGAAGAGCATACAGCGCAAGATAGACGCTAACCCCTTCATCAAGGACAAGACCAAGCGCCCACGTATCTTGACTATCACGCAGAGTACCTATGACGGCGTGGTCTATAACGTGGAGATGCTCAAGGAGATGTTGGACGGCAAGATTGATACTCTGCATTTTGATGAAGCATGGTTGCCGCACGCAGCTTTCCATACTTTCTATAAAGATATGCATGCAATCGGCCGTGATCGTCCACGTGCTAAGACTTCCATGATTTTCGCTACTCAATCCACGCATAAGTTGCTGGCGGGTCTATCTCAGGCATCGCAGATATTGGTGCGCGAATCCGAAACGCGCAAATTGAATAATCACATGTTCAACGAGGCATACCTCATGCATACCTCGACTTCGCCTCAGTACGCCATCATCGCGTCTTGCGACGTAGCAGCCGCGATGATGGAGGCACCAGGTGGCACCGCCTTGGTGGAAGAGTCTATCGCCGAAGCGCTGGACTTCCGTCGTGCCATGCGCAAGGTCGACGAAGAGTATGAAAGCGACTGGTGGTTTAAGGTTTGGGGTCCCAGTAATATCGCCGAAGAGGGCATCGGTACGCGTGAAGACTGGGTGTTACATGCTGACGACAAATGGCATGGCTTTGGCAATTTGGCCGAAGGCTTCAATATGCTTGATCCGATCAAAGCGACCATCATCACGCCAGGTTTGGATGTAGATGGCGGTTTTTCGGATGATGGCATTCCGGCGGCGATGGTCACTAAATATCTGGCCGAGCATGGTGTCATCGTGGAGAAGTGCGGTTTGTACTCCTTCTTCATCATGTTCACCATCGGTATCACTAAGGGGCGCTGGAACACGCTATTGACCGCCTTGCAGCAATTCAAGGACGACTACGACAAGAACCAACCGATGTGGCGCATCCTGCCTGAATTCGCTGCGGCGCATCCGCGCTATGAGCGTGTTGGACTGCGTGATCTGTGTCAGCAGATACATGAAGCCTACAAGTCTCACAACGTCGCTCGTATGACCACAGAGATGTATCTGTCGGACCTGCAGCCTGCGATGAAACCATCTGATGCGTTTGCCAAGATGGCACACGACGAGATTGAGCGTGTCGAGATTGATCATCTGGAAGGCCGTATCACTGCGGTCTTGTTGACGCCTTATCCGCCGGGTATTCCACTGCTCATCCCCGGTGAGATATTCAACAAGATCATCGTCGATTATGTGAAATTCGCGCGCGACTTCAACTTGCGTTTCCCTGGCTTTGAGACCGATGTGCATGGTCTGGTGGCGGAGATGGTCGATGGACAGAAACGTTACTATGTGGATTGCGTGGCATAAATATGACGCGATAGACGTAACAAAGGGCGGTATCACCGCCCTTTGTTATTGGACCGAGATTAGGCATCTAGATGCCAATGGAACGCCATAAGCGCATCAATTGGCGAGACACGCCCAAGGATGCCTTGGCGTAATCACCACCGTCGATTTGGGATTGAGCCTCTGCAGTCTTACCTTCAAGGGCTAGCGCCAGCGTGTGGCCGGCACATTTGTGGAAATGGATGTGTGAAGTGATCAAGGCCTTGAACTCAGGATTGTCGCCAAAATCGTGTGAACCTGTGCCATAAATCCACTGACCAAGCGCGCACTGGTTATCGACAGAAACGATGCGTGGATCCAGCACTTCCGTCCCTGTGCCATCAATTACGCTCTGCAAGCGTATCTTCCATTTGATGTGGGCCTCAAGGGCGGTCTTGAAATTCAAGCCGCTGACTTCTTCGCGTGCGTCCTCTTTGATTGCTTCGATTTCTTTGTCGTTGGCACCAAATATCGATTTCCACCAGCTCATGATCACACTCCCTGAAAAATACTTACGCTATCGTCGATTCACTTTGCCTGATTATTGCACGTGCTCAGTGCGTTGAAAAATAAGTCGCCGTTAATGTCAGTCGGGGCGAGGTGGTTTGCCAAACATGGTGTGGTCTATGTTCAAGCTGACAGGTTTGTTCAGTACGAAGGAGGGCAGGATGGTTGAGATTGCAGCATAGACTAGTAGGCCGCCGAACAACTGGTCGCTGATGTTATAGCGCTCATGCAGAATGTCGGCCAAGACCATGGTAAAGATCAAGGTGGGTGCCAAGGCGATAGAAACATCGAAGCTGCTCTGCAGGCTGTCTTTGTGCACCCAGAACCTTTGCGCGGTGGTTGTCGCGATGCGCAGTGGCAATATCACGGCAGAGATGCTCAAGCCTATCCACAGAGACTCCCATTGCAAGGTTTCCTCTGTGACCCGCATGCCACTGTAGAAGAAATAGAAGGGCACGAAGAAGGAAGCGAATAGTTTGACTGCATGAAGATTCTCATTTGAGGCCATCGTAGGCATTTTTTCGCGCAACTGGCGTGCTGCAAAACCAGTCAGAAAGGCACCGAGCAAATAGTAGACGCCGATCTGTTTGGTGAGGTAAGCAGCGATCAATCCCACCATTACCAACAGCGAGAACTCTGAACCAGGCGCATGGGGGATTACGATGCGTCCTAATACCATCAACAACAACGGCAGACCGAAAGCAATCGCTAATAACACGCCGGAAGAGATGATTAAAGAAGAGGCAGACTCAGATTTGAGTATGATGAATAGCAGGAACAGTGCCAGTAGTTCGGTAGCGATGGCCTTGTTGGTGACCCAGTAGCGCTCATTGTCATCTAGCCCCAATCTGGGCAGCGATTCCAAAATAAAGCCGGTAGAGGGCGTGAGGATGGCCAATGCAATCAAGCTGGCGATTTGCCAGCTAAATTTGAACATGAACATCACAAACAGTACGCACAACAACAGAGCGATGCAACGCAAGGCCAAGTGACTTAGCAAGGGGAGTGCATTCTTGCGCAACTCATGCGCATTGACTTCCAAACCCGCGAACAGGAACAGCGAGGAGATGCCCAGTGCGGCCAACAGGCTCAAGGTTGAGTCATTGGTGTAGTCGGCTACCAGTAATGCGGTCAGTATGCCCAGCCCGAAGCAGGTCAGCGGCGCCGGAATGCGATAACGCTGCATCGCTTTGGGGATCACCAGCAAGATGAAGATGACAGACAGGTAGACTATTTGCGATGTGATGTTAGGTATAGGCATTGCTTACTTCCAATATAAACACTTGCATGTCATTTTAGCGGGTGCCGAGGGTATCACGACTCGTCGATATCTTGTATGCACTCAGTATGACGACCTGCTCTTATGGAAGGTGATAGGGATGATAGAAGGTGGTGCGGTCTTGAGGATATTCTTCTTCATCTTGCCCATCACATGCATCTCGCAGGGCTTGCAATCGAACTTCAAGGTCAGTCTTTCACTGCCGTTGATCAGCGTCATTGGCTCTGCACGTACTTGGCCCTGTACACCGACCACACCTTTGGCCTGCTTGGGGCACAAACTCAGTGAATAACGTATGCAGTGACGGGTTACCATCAGCGACACCTCGTCAGTCTCCTCATGCGCCTCGTAGGCCGCTTCAATCAGCTTCACGCCATGTTGTGCATAGAAGCTGCGCGCGGCTTCGTTGTACACGTTGGCTAAGAAGGAAAGCGTTTCTTCAGGATAGCGGGCGGGCGGTTGAACTGCTTCTTTGCGAGTCAGTTGTGGGTAGGCAAGTAAACGTGCCGCTTCCAATTTGCTGACTACATCGCGGCGCAGTTTGTTCAATGCAGAACTGGCAATGAATCTAGCTTGTGCCCAAACGATGTCCAGTGTGCCTAACTTGAAGTCGGAGCTGCCGAAGCGCCCAAGTTGTTCGCGCACGCTCGCTTCAGCTTCTTCGGGATGTTGTGCAACTTGCTTCTCGAAAGTGATATCGGCTGCCGCGCTGATGCCGTCCTCATCTTCCAATCTGAGCGCGTAGCCTTGTTCGGTCTCAGTGAAGCGCGCAGATACGCCTATGCGGCGTTCGGCAGACTTCCTGGTCAGTGCGTGTTCCCAAGCATGGTCACGGTTGCGGCTGATGGCTATGCCTGCGCGCAATCCTTCCAAGGTATGCATGGCCTCGTTGGGATGGATGCGCCAGATGGTGCCATCCTCGGTGTCGTGTTTTCGTTCGACAACGTTGGCTTGTAAGCCATGTACGACGCGCTTGTATTGATAGTTCAGGCCATCACTATTGGCGAGTGAGTCATGCGTAGCGATTTCGAACCACTTGTCGCCGACCTGTGTGACATGACCGAGCTCCAAGCCGACGAAGGTCGGCGTGTCGAACGCGCCTATGTCGTCTTTACGGCCATTCGAAAAATAGTCGGTTGCGCCTCTGTGAAAGGTCTTGTTTGGATCTGGCGTGAACAGCAGCGTGGTCTTGCCGCTGGAGGCGGCGCACAAGTCACTGCGCTTAGCGAGGATTTCGTCGAGTAACTGGCGATAGTGGCCGGTGATGTTTTTTACATAGCCAGCGTCTTTGTAGCGGCCCTCAATCTTGAAACTGCGTACGCCTGCAGCGATCAAAGCACTAAGGTTGTCGCTCTGGTTATTGTCCTTTACTGAAAGTAGATGCTTGTCATAAGCGACCACACGTCCCTGAGCGTCTTCCAAGTTATAGGGTAAGCGGCAGGCTTGCGAGCAATCGCCGCGGTTCGCCGAGCGCCCAGTGTGGGCATGACTGATGTTGCACTGCCCCGAGTAGGCCACGCACAGCGCGCCGTGGATGAAATGTTCGACGATGGTGTCGGCGGGTAGTGCGTTGCGTACATTGGCAATCTCTTTGATGGTCAATTCGCGTGCCAGCACAATCTGTGAGAAACCTACATCAGCGAGGAAGCGCGCCTTTTCGGGCGTGCGTATGTCGCATTGTGTGGAGGCATGCAGATCAATGGGAGGGAGGTCCATCTCCACCAAACCCATGTCCTGCACGATGAGCGCATCCACGCCTGCGTTGTAGCAGTCGTATGCCAGTTGTCGTGCGGCCTCCAACTCGGCGTCGTGCAAGATGGTGTTGAGCGTGACGAAGATACGCGCGTGAAAACGATGCGCGTATTTCACTAATTCAGCGATGTCGGCGATGGTGTTGCCCGCCTTGTCGCGTGCGCCAAAGGCGGGACCGCCTATGTATACAGCATCGGCTCCGTGCAGGATGGCATCGCGACCGATGGCAGCGGTCTTGGCAGGAGCGAGGAGTTCTAGTTTGTTGGTGTGATCTGTCATGATGATTAAATTACCCCGACCATCACCAGTGCGATGAACGCACTGAATAGGGCAAAGTGGCTGATACCTTCTATGGCGTTGGTTTCGCCGTCATGCAGATTGTTCATCACCGTAGCGAAGGTAAGTAACAACATGCCAGCTTGGACTGGGGTGAGCGCCATGATGATGCGTTCACCGTTGAATAATGCGATAGCTTCAATGACGGGCAGCGTCAGCAGCACAGTGGCTAAAGAAGCTCCTAGCGCGATGTTGACCGTGGTCTGCATACGATCTTGTTGCGCGGCCTTGAGTGCGGTCAATATTTCGGGACTGGCTGAAATCAATGCCACTAGCACAGCAGGAATGGTTTTAGGTAAGTCGCTGCCGGCCAGCCCAGCATCTAATAAGGCGGACAAGACTTCGGAGAGCAGACCGACCAGTATGATCGCGCCCAGCATTATGCCTAGGTGCAGCATATTGGGGCTGTGCGCAGCGTCGTGTGCCTCGTTATCCATTTCGCTGCTGTATTCGAAGAAGGTGCGGTGCTCCACAGTTTGTAAGCGCAAAAATGCCAGATACATGATGGCCATGATGCCGATTGAGAAGATCGAATAGATGTGCCATTTCGCTTCTGGCACGAATTCAGGTATGAACATGCCTATGCCGATTGCGACCAACAACATTGCGATGAAAGAGTTGGCGGAGTCCAGATTGTATTTTGGATTGCCGTGCTTGAGACCGCCCACGATGGCGGCTAATCCCAAGATGCCGTTGATGTCGAACATGATGGCGGAGAACACCGTATCGCGTGCCAGCGTGGGGTCGGGGTTGCCCTGTAACAGCACCACCAAGATAACGACTTCGACCGATACCGCCGCCAGTGTCAGAATCAAGGTGCCGTAAGGTTCACCCAAGCGTATCGCCATGACCTCGGCATGATGGGCGATGCGAAAGGCAACGGCGATGATCCCTATCAGTATCACCAACAACATGCCCCACAACATCCCTCCGCCGTGGGTAATCGCACTATGCTCGAACGTGAAGCCCAGCATCAGTATTAAGAGTGCGGCCGCAATCGGCCATTCTGATTTTATATATTTCATATTAGCGTCGACGATATTCGACGAAGTGATAACTCAGTGGTTGGGGTGTGTCTTGACTACGCGGCTCGCGTGTGACCTCACACCATTGTGTGAGATCAAACTCGGGGAAGTGAGCATCACCTTCCACATCCTGTTGGATCTCGGTGATGTATAGCGTGTCTGCCAAGTACAAAGCCTGCGCATACATTTCGCCCCCACCGACCACAAAGATGCGTTCATCGCTCTTGCATGCAGAGATAGCTGCACTCAGCGAGTTCGCCGTGATACATCCCTCTATATGCAAATCGGAGTTGCGTGTGACCACCACCGTGATGCGTCCTGGCAATGCCTTACCTATTGAATCAAAGGTCTTGCGCCCCATGATCATGTGATGCCCCATGGTCAGCGTCTTGAAGTGTTTTAGGTCTTCAGGGCAACGCCAAGGCAAGGTGTTGTTTATACCTATGGTGCGATTCTTCGCCATGGCGACGATGATGGCGAGCTTGCTCATATCGCTACAGGGGCCTTGATGGCTGGATGAGGGTCATATCCTTCTAGGGTGAAGTCCTCGAATTTGAAACCAAGTATGTCTTTCACTTCAGGATTAATCTTCATGGTCGGCAGGGCACGCGGCTCGCGAGATAACTGCAAAGCGGTCTGCTCCATGTGGTTGGAGTACAAATGTGCATCCCCAAAAGTGTGTACGAAGTCGCCGTACTGCAAGCCACAGACTTGCGCCATCATCATGGTGAGCAGCGCATAGCTAGCGATGTTGAATGGCACACCGAGGAAGATGTCGGCGCTGCGTTGATACAACTGACAGGACAATTTCCCCGCCTGTCCTGAGCTTATTGAAGGGGCGACATAGAACTGGAAGAAAGCGTGGCAGGGTGCCAAAGCCATCTGATCTAACTCACCTACGTTCCAAGCGGAAACGATGATGCGTCGTGAGTCTGGATTATTTTTGAGTTGCTCGACGGCGATTTTGATTTGGTCGATAACGCGGCCATCTACCGTCGCCCAAGAGCGCCATTGTTTGCCGTATACAGGACCGAGGTTGCCGCTCTCATCCGCCCATTCATCCCAGATTCTCACGCCATGCTCTTTGAGATATGCGATGTTGGTGTCGCCCTGCAAGAACCACAGCAATTCATGGATGATGGATTTTAAATGACATTTTTTGGTGGTCACTAGAGGGAAACCCAGCGCCAGGTCGAAGCGCATCTGATGACCGAACACGCTGGTCGTACCTGTACCCGTTCGGTCAGATTTCTTGGTACCGTTACTCAGTACGTGCTGCATTAAGTCTAGATATTGGCGCATGGCGTAACCCTTATAATCGCGGCGTTCCGAGATTTTTTGAGGGCGCAATGCTAGCACAATTCCACTATATTCAGTCTGATGCAGTCCTTTTGAATAGTAGACAGTTGCTGGTGTTGATGCCTAATCCGCGAGCTCGCACAAGGCTCTGCGACAGCTTACATAATGCGAGCAGTTCTTAAGCGTTGTGTTCTAAAGGTCTATAATTTGGCCAAATCTTTCGTATTCGCGTATGCAATCGAAAGTGACCCTATCGTTTGGATAGTCTAAATAATCTGGAGGGCAAGATGTCAGGATGTATACGCTGGTTGTTGAATCACAAACCTAATTTTTTCCCTAAGTGGCTGTTCATGTCATTGTTGATGTGTGGTGTGCTTGGCGTTTTATATGGTTTGGCCTTGGGAATGTGGTTCGTCTCAACAGAGGTGGAATTCTTGTAATTACCCGACTATTCGTAAGTTTGGTGCAAGCAAAGTGCAAATAATTACAAGGTTTTTAAAAATTGCTTTGACTCATTTCAATTATCAGCGTAAAACGCTGGCAGTTATTTGATTCAAAGTGTTTGCAGTGCAGTAGTTTCCATGTGCGATCCTGGTTTCAAATAGTTTTTCGGGAAGTTTCCCGTTTTTTATTAAGGAAGTAATAACATGGCAACAGGCATCGTAAAGTGGTTCAATGACGCAAAAGGTTTCGGTTTCGTAACTCCTGATGATGGTAGCGAAGATTTGTTCGCACACTTCTCAGCGATCAACATGAATGGTTTCAAATCATTGCAAGAAGGTCAAAAAGTTACTTTTGAAGTGACTCAAGGTCCTAAGGGCAAGCAAGCATCTAACATCCAAGCTGCTTAATAAGCACTAGGATAGTTAAAAGCCCGGCACGCAAGTGCCGGGCTTTTTCGTTTGCGCGTCACACAAGCAACACGGCAATCACCCAGTAGCGGGCGAACTTACCGAGTGCCATGAATACTGCTGCTTGCCAGGGGTTGAGTCGCAACCAACCCGCAGCCAAACAAAGTGCGTCGCCCAGCAAGGGTGTCCATGCCAGTAACAACGCAGGCGTGCCGTAATGCCTCACCTTTTCCACATGTTTGAGTTTTTGCGTCAAGGGCAGCATACGTCCCATGCCATAAGAGATCATGCCGCCTATGGTATTGCCTAGCGTGGCGACCAGTAAGGCGAGCCAGAGTGTGTCGGGATAGGTTTTGAGTACGGCGAACAGCACAGCTTCCGAACCGCCGGGTAATAACGTTGCACCCAGCAGGCTGCTGATGAAGAGGGATAGGAGGCTCGCTGACTCAGTCATTAGGGCGCTTCTAGAAATTCAAACTGCGTTGAGATGCGGCGTTACTCACTTAGTATTTTGACTTTCTAAAAGTCCTTGCGAAATATGTGGGTTGTTTTAGAACTTGATGGCTGAAAAAACTTTCTTTACTAGGCTGCTCGTTGCTTCTAGAGGGTTCGCGCGGATGGCTTTTTCCTGCTCAGCCATCATCACGAACAGACCGTCGAGTGCTTTCTGGGTGATGTAACTTTCCAGATTGGCGTTTTTGGCATCGACTAAGCCGAGTTGTACGCCTTTGCCAGCGAACTGGTCATATTTCTGCGCCAACTGAACCTTTTGCATCGCGTTCACGACGATAGGCTGAAACTTGCCGCTCAAAGCCGTCTCGGTGTTGGTGCGGAAATATTGCGTTGCGGCATTATCCGGCCCCATCAAGATGTTCTTTGCATCGGTCACACTCATATTTTTCACCGCACTCACCAGCAATGCCTTGGCTTCAGGCACTGCGGCTTCAGCGGCACGATTCATGGAGACGTTCAGCTCATCAGCATATTTACCCATGCCCAGTCTGCGCAGGCCGTTATCCAGCTTTTGCAGGTTCTCGGGGAGGGGGATGCGCACCTTGGGATTGCCCAGATAACCATCGGTCTTAGCCAAGCTCGCGACTGCCGTCATCACGCCTTGATTTAGGGCCTGCTTCAAGCTGGAGATCTGATCCTTGTTGCTGATATTTGCTAAAGGATCGGCTGCAGGTGCCGCCGCTTGAGGTGCGGCTGCTTGATTTTGAGGCAGTGCCTTATTCAGTTCGCCTTTTAGGTCGTTGAGGCTGAATGCACATGCGGATTGAGCAAAAACCAAAGTTAATAATATGGCGGACTTTTTTAGCATGATGTTTCCTTCGATTTCGACGTGGACATTAGAAGACAGTCTCATTGACCCCCTAAGGGGAAAAGGCGAATAACAACTTTAATTAACGTTTTTTAGGCGGCATCAAGTCGGTGATGGTGCCTTCAGCCATCTCTGCTGCAAAGCAAAAAGTCTCCGACAGCGTGGGGTGTGGATGTATGGTCAGACCGATGTCCTCCATGTCTGCGCCCATCTCCAGTGCCAGTACGGCTTCAGCAATCAACTCACCCGCGTTCACACCCACGATACCCGCGCCCAAGATGCGGCGTGTCTTAGGGTCAAGCAACACCTTAGTCATACCCTCTTCGCGTGCCACAGACAGCGCACGACCTGAAGCCGCCCAAGGGAAGGCACCTTTCTCGTAAGCGATGCCCTGTGCTTTGGCTTGGGTCTCGGTCAGTCCCATCCAAGCGATCTCAGGATCGGTGTAAGCGACAGAAGGGATGGTCATAGGTTCGAAGTATACCTTGTGTCCCGCGATGTTTTCAGCAGCGACCTTGCCTTCGTGTACCGCCTTGTGTGCCAGCATAGGATCGCCCACGATGTCGCCGATAGCGTATATGTTGGCAACATTGGTGCGCTGTTGTTTGTCGACGGGGATGAAACCGCGTTCGTTGACGATGAGGCCGGCAGCATCAGCACCGATCTCGCGACCATTCGGACGACGACCGACTGCCATCAGCACGCGGTCAAACAGCTGCGGTTCGGCAGGTGCTTGTTCGCCTTCGAAAGTGACCAGCAGACCTTCTTTTTTGGCTTCGATCTTGGTGACCTTGGTTTTGAGCATGATGGCTTCGTAACGCTTGGCGATACGAGTGTGTAGCGGCTTGACCATGTCTTTGTCTGCACCTGGCATGAGTTGGTCCATCAGTTCGACGACGGATATCTTGCTGCCCAGCGCGTCATACACCGTCGCCATTTCCAGACCGATGATGCCGCCGCCGATGACCAGCATACGCTTAGGTATATCTTGCAAGGCCAGTGCACCGGTCGAATCGATGATGCGTGGATCGTCGTAAGGGAAGCCGGGGATGCGTGCGACGCTAGAACCAGCGGCGACGATAGCGTTATCGAAGGTGATGACTTTCTCGCCGTCCGCCGTTTGCACTGAGATGCTGTTAGGCGAAGTGAATTTTGCGAGGCCAGTGACGACTTGTACCTTGCGCTGTTTCGCTAGCGCGCCCAAGCCCCCCGTCAATTTCCCGATGACGCTTTCCTTCCAAGTGCGTATCGCATCAATGTCAATCTTGGGTTTGGCAAACGTTACGCCGTGATGTGAGACTTCTTCGGCTTCACTGATGACTTTGGCTACATGCAGCAGGGCTTTGGAGGGGATGCAACCTACGTTCAGACATACGCCGCCTAAGCTGGCGAACTTCTCAATCAACACCACTTGCTTACCCAAATCTGCTGCGCGGAACGCTGCGGTATATCCGCCAGGACCCGCGCCGAGGACGACGACTTCGGCATGGAGGTCACCCTTAGCTACGGCTGCAGCTGCTTTAGGTGCAACTTGTGGTGCGGCTGGCGCTTGGGGGGCCGCTGGTGCAGCAGGTTTGCTAGCTACAGCAGTGGTTTCCAGTGTCAGGATGGCAGTGCCCTCAGAGACTTTATCGCCGACCTTGATGGCGATGGATTTCACCACGCCCGCAGCAGGTGCGGGAACTTCCATCGCGGCTTTGTCGGTTTCGATGGTGATGAGCGATTGTTCCTTCTCAACGGTGTCGCCGACTTTGACGAACACTTCGATGATGGCGACATCTTTGAAATCGCCGATGTCCGGTACGCTGACTGATAGTGTTGAACTCATTAGTTGTTCTCCAGTAAAAATTCTAATTGCGATTCCTCCCGCTCTAGGGGAGGGAGGTGGTTAATTCCTGATCTGTCCGTTGCCCAATACCACATACTTCTGCGAGGTAAGGCCTTCCAATCCAACTGGGCCGCGTGCATGGATCTTGTCGGTGGAGATGCCGATTTCAGCACCTAAGCCATATTCGAAGCCATCCGCGAAACGGGTTGAGGCATTCACCATCACGCTGCTGGAATCGACTTCACGCAAGAAGCGCATTGCCTTGGTGTAGTTCTCGGTGACGATGCTCTCGGTGTGTTGCGAACCGTAGCGAGCGATGTGATCCATTGCGCCGTCCAAGTCAGCTACCACGCGTATGCTCAAGATAGGCGCGAGATATTCGGTATGCCAATCTTCCTCGGTCGCAGCGCTCATTTGTGCGACCAGTTTGCGAGCCACATCGTCGCCACGTAACTCCACACCCTTGTCCAGATAGATTTTGCAAAGTTTAGGTAGCACCTGAGCAGCGACATCTCTATGTACCAGCAAGGTCTCCATCGCATTGCAAACGCCATAGCGATGGGTCTTGGCGTTGTCGGCGATGCGTATCGCCTTGTCTAGATTCGCCTCGCTATCTATATAGACATGGCAGACACCGTGCAGATGTTTGATGACAGGGATACGCGCCTCATTGCTGATGCGTTCTATCAGACCCTTGCCGCCACGTGGCACGATCACGTCCACATAGTCTTTCATAGTGATGAGTTCGCCTACTGCGGCGCGGTCTGTGGTGTTTATTACCTGCACTGCATTCGCAGGCAGGCCGGCTACTTGCAGACCTGCATGTACACAGGCTGCGATCGCTTGATTGGAATGTATCGCTTCAGAGCCGCCGCGCAAGATTGCAGCGTTACCCGACTTCAAACACAGGCCTGCAGCGTCTGCGGTCACATTGGGTCGCGACTCGTAGATGATGCCGATCACGCCCAGTGGTACGCGCATCTTGCCGACTTGTATGCCAGAAGGTCGATAGCTCAGGTCGGTGATGCCGCCTATCAGGTCGGGCAGCGTGGCAATTTGCTGCAGGCCTTCTGCCATGCCGCGCACGGATTTTTCGGTCAGTGTCAGTCTGTCTATGGAGGCGTCATCCAAACCGTGGCTACGCGCAGCAGCGACGTCCTTGGCATTCTCGGCAATGAGATGTGCGCTGGCGCTCAAGATCGCATCGGCGATAGCCAGCAAAGCCTTGTTCTTGGTAGCTGTATCGGCTTGCGCCATCTGCCGTGCTGCGGCACGTGCTGCCACACCGACGCCCTGCATATAGGTTTTGATATCACTCATGCTTGTATGCGTGTTTTTGCAAAGGCGCATTTTACCTCAAGTGCTAGAATGCGCGCCCCAAGTTATGTATATGTGTAGCAATGTCAGACATCCTGAATAAAATTCTTGCCGTGAAGGCGCAAGAAGTTGCAATCGCCAAGACTAAAAACCCACTTGCCCTGATGCGCATGGAATCCATGCAAGCACCAACTAACCGCGATTTCGTCGGCGCGATACGCGCCAAGATCGCTGCGGGGAAATCTGCGGTGATTGCCGAAATTAAGAAGGCTAGCCCTAGTAAAGGCGTGATACGCGCGGACTTTCATCCTGATCAAATTGCTGTCAGCTATGCACAGCACGGCGCGGCTTGTTTGTCTGTGTTGACCGATGAGCAATTCTTCCAAGGCAGCGCCGAATATCTCAAGCAAGCCCGTGCGGCGTGTGAGTTGCCGGTGTTGCGCAAGGATTTCATCGTTGATGAATATCAGATATATCAGGCTAGAGCGATGGGTGCAGATGCCATCTTATTGATTGCCGCCGCCTTGCTGACCGCAGAGATGCGTCGTTTCGAAGAGCTGGCGCATAAATTGGGCATGGCCGTGTTGGTCGAAGTGCACAACGAAGTCGAGCTGGATGCCGCTTTGCAACTGAGCACCCCATTAATAGGAATTAATAACCGCAATCTGCGTACCTTCGAGGTTAGTTTGCAAACAACTTTAGATTTGTTGGCGCGGATTCCTGCTAACCGTATCGTCGTCACCGAGAGTGGCATCGTCACCGCACAAGATGTGCAGCGCATGCGTGATAACGATGTACACACCTTCTTGGTAGGCGAAGCTTTCATGCGAGCGGATGATCCCGGTGCGGAGTTGTCACGCGTGTTTGATTGAGGCTATACCCTTATAAAATAAGGGACTAGGAGGGTTATCAAGTGGCAGTTTGTGAGGTAATTTCGACGCATTGTGGTAAAAAAACAACAGTTATGTGAACTTTTTGTTAAAACCTGTGACAGAGGCTTGCGTGAAATATTTCATAGTAGATAATCCGCCCCGAAGTTTCCGTATCGGAACTTTCTTGTAATTGTTAGGGGCATGTGCCGCTGACTTTAGAACATAACCACTTTAGGAGTTTTACATGCAAAAGAAACTGATCGCACTGGCTGTTGCTGCTGCTCTGACTACACCAGCGTTGGCTATGGCTGACGTGACTGTTTATGGCAAAGCATTTTTGGACGTTGAAAACGTTAACAACAACAAAATTGTTGCTCCAGCAAAAACTAGCGCAATGCGCGTTGCAACAAACGCATCCCGTTTGGGCGTTAAGGGTAGCGAAGATCTGGGCGACAACCTGAAAGCGATCTTCCAATACGAAGTACAAATGGACGCTAACGGTGTTGGCGGTAATGGTTTGGGTAACGGTACACGTAACAGCGGTATCGGTATGGAAGGCGATTTCGGTAAAGTTATCGTCGGTCGTTGGGATTCTCCATACAAAGTGGTGCACAACAAGGTTGAATTGTTCGACAACACTACTGTATTCAGTGCGACTAACGTAGTTGGCCGTTCTGCTACTGGCAAGAACTACAACAATCGTCAGTCCAGCATGATTCAATACTGGACACCTAAGATGGGTGGTTTCCAAGGTGCTTTGATGTATAGCCCAGATGCGGCTCCTACTACTACGACCAACAAGCAAATCATCGCTTTGTCTGGTACTTTCGATCAAGATGGCATCTACGCAGGCTTGGGTTATGAGTCGCGTGCTGACGTATTTGCTGGTACAACAGATAGTGCATTGCGTCTGACTGGTAAGTTTGATTTTGGTCCAGCTTGGGTTGGTGCAACAGTTGAAAGCATCAAGACAAACACAGCTCTGACAACAAGCTACACACAGAACATCATGGAATTGGTGGGTCAGTACAACTTCGACACAAACTTCATCGGTCTGAGCTACTCTAAGGCTGGTAAGACTAACGTTGCTAACACAGGTGCATCTCAAGTTTCTTTGAAGTTGGGTCACAACTTCTCTAAGAAAGTTGAAGGCTTCCTCGCTTACACAAACTTGAAAAATGATGCTGTGAACCTTGCTGCTGTTGGCTCTGGTGGTACTTACGGCCTCAGCGCTGGTACTGTATACGGTCCGGCTTTGGGTTCTACACAGTCTGCATTCGGCGCTGGCATGAGCATGTCCTTCTAATAACGCTTTAGGCGAGTACGCTCGCTTACCGCAGCATTAGTTTGATATAGGAATGGGACACTTCGGTGTCCCGTTTTTTATTGACGGTAGCAGATGAATTCTCTACATTGCGCACTCTGAATTTATCGGCGGAGTACGCAATGTTGAGTGTTGATCGTTTGATTGTGGAGTTCGATAAAGGGTTGCGCACCTTATTCAGTGAGGCGCACAGCGTGCGCAGCTATCCTGACGCGGGTCTGTCTGATGCACCCCTTGATGAGGCCGAGAAGAAGCATGCGGCGGCGCTGATGCGCGTCAATCACACTGGCGAGATTTGTGCTCAAGCGCTCTATCAGGGGCAGGCACTTACTGCACGCGACCCAAAAGTGCAGCAGCGACTGCAGCAAGCGGCGCAGGAAGAGACCGAGCATTTGGCTTGGACCGCGCACCGCGTACACGAGCTGGGCAGCCATCTGAGTGTGCTCAACCCGCTTTGGTATAGCGGCTCCTTGGCGATGGGTGCGGTGGCAGGTTTGCTGGGTGACAAATGGAACCTAGGCTTCTTGGCCGAAACGGAGCATCAGGTCGGTCAGCATCTGCAAAGTCATCTGGAGAAATTGCCCGTACAAGATGAGAAGAGCCGTGCCATCGTGCAGCAGATGTATGTGGACGAGACTGCCCATGCCAATATGGCAATGGAGTTGGGCGGCGCGCCTTTACCAGCACCCGTACAGATCGCGATGCAGCTTAACGGCAAACTGATGACGAATACGGTGTATTACGTTTGATGCAGTCGTAAGTCGTGGAGCTTGCGAGTTTTTGACTTAACTTACGCCTGCTAGCTTACGTCTTACGACTATTCTTGAACGACTTCAAAATCATGCGTTACCTTGGCGGTCGCGCCTAGCATAATAGAGGCTGAGCAATATTTTTCGGCCGATAGCTTGATTGCTTTTTCGACTACTTCTGGCTTGATGCTGCGGCCTTTGATGACGAAGTGCATGTGTATGCTGGTAAATACTTTGGGGTCGGTGTCGGCGCGTTCTGCGCTCATTTCCACATAGCAGTCTGTAACGTCTTGGCGACTCTTTTTGAGGATAGTGATGACGTCATAGCTGGTGCAGCCTCCTGCGCCTATCAGTAGCATCTCCATGGGGCGAGGTCCTAGGTTGCGGCCACCACCGGCGGGTGCGCCGTCCATCAAGACGCCATGACCGCTTTCAGTTTCACCTAGGAAGGCGACTTGTTCCACCCATTTGACGCGTGCTTTCATTTGCTGACCTTTAGTATTTAGTTGGTCGCTGATTTTATGCGATACCAGAGGATTCCTATCATCTCGTGGATAAAAAATTTGCTGTCTCGCAGAGATTCCGCATCGGGAACGAAGGCCAGCACGCCCAAGTGATAGCGGTGTGTGTAAGCAGTCGGGGCGGCGATCACCTTGAAGCCAGCCTGCTGGAAGCTTGTGACGGCGCGCGGCATATGCCATGCATGAGTGACCAGAAGTATGGTGTTCAAGCCTTGCGGGTGCAGTGAGGCATAGCTGTAAAGGGCATTTTCATAGGTATTATTGGAAGCGTCTTCAGTCCATCGCACGGGCACGCCGAAGTCTTGCTCCAAAACGGACTTCATCTGTGCGGCTTCGCTGCTTTGATTGCCTAAGGGGCGTCCACCGCTCACCAAAATGGGTTTGCCGGTCGCGCGTTGCAGGCTCGCGGCGTAACGTAAGCGTACCAAGGTGGCATCACTAACGGTGTCGATATGGCTGTATTCAGGAGCATCTAGATAGCTTCCGCCGCCGAGCACGACGATGACATCGGCATCAGGATAGGGCGCCTGTAGCGCTGGATAGCGGTCTTCAAGTGTGCGTAACATGGCCTCGGAGCACTGTGGCGTGGCGGCAAGATAGAGTAGTCCGAAAATTAGGAATAGCAGTCCTCGGGCAAACTTAGGCTTGCGGTGAAACTGGTGGATAGCAATTGCCAGCAGGATCAGGAAAAATAGCGGTGGCATGAATAGCGCGGCAAGCAGATTGATAACAGACCAAGACATTTGCTTTGTGCATAACGTGAGTGATCCCTAATAGTAAAGGAATTGCAGGTCTATATCAGAGCGGCTTGTGGTGAACCAGATGAAGGAAAGCCAAAAAGAGTTTGACACATCCGACGATGCTGGCCTAGAATGCGCGCCCTTCGAGGTTTACTTATAGAATTTTTAGGAATTGTGGCTATGAAAACATTTTCCGCTAAAGCCCAAGATGTCCAGCACGACTGGCTTCTGGTTGACGCAGCAGACCAAGTGCTAGGCCGCTTGGCCGCACAAATCGCTTCCCGTTTGCGCGGTAAGCACAAAGCGATCTACACACCGCACGTGGACACTGGCGATTTCGTCGTTGTCGTCAATGCGGACAAGCTGCGCGTGACTGGCAACAAGGCTGAAGCCAAGTTGTACCATCGCCACACTGGTTACCCAGGCGGCTTGTACACAACCAACTTCACAAAAATGCAAGCGCGTCACCCTAGCCGTGTTCTGGAAAAGGCTGTTAAGGGTATGTTGCCTAAAGGTCCTTTGGGCTATGCGATGTTGCGTAAGATGAAGGTGTATTCCGGTGCAGCGCATCCTCACGAAGCGCAGCAACCAAAACCAGTTAACTTGTTGAAGGCGTAATCATGAGCGTAACTTATAACTACGGTACGGGTCGTCGCAAGAGCGCTGTCGCTCGTGTGTTTCTTAAGGCTGGCAAAGGCGACATCATTGTCAATGATAAGCCAGTTGACGTTTTCTTCTCACGTGAGACAGGTCGTATGATTGTTCGTCAACCTCTGGTACTGACAGAGATGATGGGCCAGTTCGACATCATGGTTAACGTAAGCGGTGGCGGCGAGTCTGGTCAAGCAGGTGCGGTTCGTCACGGTATCACTCGTGCACTGATCGACTACAACGCTGATCTGAAGCCAGTATTAAAGAGCGCAGGTCTGGTCACTCGTGATGCACGTGAAGTCGAGCGTAAGAAGGTCGGTTTGCGTAAAGCGCGTCGCAGGAAGCAGTTCTCCAAGCGTTAATCTCTCCAAAAATTGCCGCAGGGCGGTTTGGATGGATACAAAAGCCGCCTTCGGGCGGCTTTTGCATTAAGGGATTGTTGGAGCTGTGCAGTGAATTTGTAATGGTGTTCGGGTATGCTATGCGCCGCCTCCGAATGGGGAGGATTGAATAAGGAATGACGATGATCAAAGTAGGTATCGTAGGTGGAACAGGCTATACCGGCGTGGAGTTGCTACGTCTGTTGGCGGTGCATCCGCTAGTCTCTTTGCAAGTGATTACCTCGCGCGCAGACGCGGGCTCACTGGTGAGTCAGATGTTCCCGAGCTTGCGTGGTTATGTGGATATGCCCTTCACGCACCCCGACCAAGCCCACCTTGATCAATGTGATTTGGTGTTCTTCGCGACGCCTAACGGCATTGCAATGCAGCAAGTGCGCGAGTTGCTGGATGCGGGTGTTAAGGTTATTGATTTGGCGGCAGACTTTCGTATTAAGGATATCGCTACTTGGGAAAAATGGTATGGCATGCAGCACGCTTGTCCTGATTTGGTCGCCGAAGCAGTTTACGGTTTGCCTGAAGTAAATCGTGCACAGATTAAGGCCGCACGTCTGGTTGCCAATCCTGGTTGTTACCCAACTGCTGTGCAACTGGGTTTTATCCCCTTGCTGGAAGCAGGCGTAATCGATGTGGGTAATCTGATTGCCGATGCAAAATCAGGTGTCTCGGGTGC
>JBBQKX010000038.1:0-18832 GCA_038327315.1 Burkholderiales bacterium
AGGAACATCTGCCGCCAATATAGCGCTGGGCACTGTTCCGCTGTGCCCCATCATTTTCAAAAGGGTAATGGCATCATCTCCAAACATGGTGATGCCGGCATAGGCTTTGGTCGTAAAATTCACAAGCATACAATCCTCCTTGAAATGCCATATAAATGATATGGCCGCATATTGATCTGGCATGTGTCGGGTAATTAAACCATTCGGCTAGCGTCTGCGTATGGTTATGAAGCTGATTATTTATCTTGTTAGCTTAATGGGGGATGTTTTTAAAAAACTTGTTGTCGTTGCTCTCTATTTTTTCTTCTAGATGAATTCTATGTTGACCATTCGCTGTTGGAATGACTGAAGCAAACCATACTGCAATATACACCATGTGGAATGCTCAGAAGCTCCTGGGGATAATGTGAGTCACGTTATCCCGCCAGCCCTACATAGACGTTCTGTACATCGTCATCTGAGTCGATGGCTTCGAGGAATTCTTCGACTTCGGCACGTTCTGCATCATTTAGCGTCACGGCGTTCTTAGGGCGATAGCCGATCTGCGCAGAGGTGACCGTGAAGCCGAAGTTGGGCAGGGCTTTGCATACGGCATCAAGATCGGTGATGTCAGTAATGAACAAGGATGCGCCTTCTTCAGATGGCTCAAAATCTTGCGCACCGGCTTCGATGGCGGCAACTTCGGCATCGGAGTCTTTGTTGATTGGTGTCGCTTCTATCATGCCGACGTGGTCAAAGTCCCAGGACACGGAACCTGCAGCACCCAGTTGGCCTTTGCGGAACAGCACGCGGATGTTGGGGTAGGTACGGTTGACGTTGTCGGTCAGGCATTCAATGATGACGGGTACTTTGTGCGGTGCGAAACCTTCGTAGATCAGGCGCTCCAAAGTTGCGCCGCCATCAAGCAGCCCTGCTCCCTTTTTGATGGCGCGTTCCAGCGTTTCTTTGGGCATGGAGACTTTTTTCGCTTGTTCGACCACTAGGCGCAATCGGGAGTTGGAATCGGGATCGGCGCCGCCGCGTGCAGCGACCATGATCTCCTTGGAGAGTTTGCCGAAAATCTTGCCTTTGGCGTTGGCTGCGATCTCTTTATGTCTGGCTTTCCACTGTGCGCCCATGATGCTCCTTGATGCATAACGTTAATGTGAGGCGCGCATCTTGCCTCAAGTGAGGGCTAGCTTCAATCTTAAATGCGGCGCCCCTTGAAATTCGCAAGTCCGTCCCCATAGTGTTGGTCACCGTATTTTTCTATAACTTTCACTAAGGACTGCTATGACTGAAACTGCTACCGCTAACCGCGAAACCATGGGCTTCCAAACGGAAGTGAAGCAACTGCTGCAACTGATGATTCATTCGCTGTATTCCAACCGCGAAATCTTTTTGCGCGAGTTGGTTTCGAATGCATCCGATGCTTGCGACAAATTGCGCTTCGAAGCGCTGCATAACGACGCGCTGTTCGAGAATGACTCAGATCTGAAGATATCCATCGCTTACGACAAAGATGCCAAAACGCTGACCATCAGCGATAACGGTATCGGTATGAACCGTGAGGACATCATCAATCACCTCGGTACGATTGCTAAGTCAGGCACACGTGAGTTCTTCTCCAAGCTGAGCGGCGATCAACAGAAGGATGCCAACCTCATCGGCCAGTTCGGTGTGGGTTTCTATTCTGCCTTCATCGTTGCAGACAAGGTGACGGTGCGTTCACGCCGTGCCGGTGAACAGGCTGATCAAGGTGTGAGCTGGGAGTCGGATGGTGGCGGCGAGTTCTCTATCGAGATGGTAGACAAGGCAGGCCGTGGCACGGACATCACGCTGCATCTGCGCGATGACCAAGGTGATCTGCTGAGTGGCCATAAGCTGCGCGGCATCATCCACAAGTATTCCGATCATATCGTTCAGCCTATCGTGATGAAGAAGGAAGAGTGGAAAGAAGGCGGCCAAGTCATCACCGAGGAAGATGAGACAGTCAATCAGGCTTCGGCACTGTGGGCACGTTCTAAGAGTGAGATCACTGATGATGAATACAAAGCGTTCTACAAGCATGTAGGTCACGATTACGAAGACCCGCTGGCTTGGTCGCACGCGCGTGTGGAAGGTCGTCAGGAATACACCCAGTTGCTGTACGTTCCGGCACGTGCACCTTTCGATATGTGGGACCACAACGCACGTCACGGCATCAAGCTATACGTACGCCGCGTGTTCATCATGGACGATGCGGAACAACTATTGCCTTCTTATATGCGTTTCGTGCGCGGTGTCGTTGATTCTAGCGACCTGCCGTTGAACGTATCACGCGAGATTTTGCAGGAATCCAAGGACATCGAGGCAATCCGCAATGGCTGTACCAAGAAGGTGTTGGGTCTGCTTGAAGATATGGCTGAGAATGACAAAGCCAAATACGTTACCTTCTGGGAGCAGTTTGGTCGTGTGTTGAAAGAAGGCACCGGTCAGGACCAAGCTAATCAAGACAAGATCGCGGCTCTGTTGCGTTTTGCTTCCACCAAGAACGATACCGAGACTCAAGATGTTTCCTTCGCCGACTACGTGTCACGCATGAAGGAAGGTCAGGATAAGATCTACTACATCACTGCCGAAACCTTCAATGCCGCCAAGAACAGTCCTCATCTGGAAGTGTTCCGCAAGAAGGGCATAGAAGTGTTGCTGATGACGGATCGTGTGGACGAGTGGGTGGTTGGCTCCTTGCCTGCCTTCGAAGGCAAGTCTTTGGTGTCTGTCGCTAAGGGCGGGCTGGATCTAGGTGCGTTGGAAGACGAAGCCGAGAAGCAAGAGCAAGAGAAGCAGGCGACCGACTCTAAGGATTTGTTGGACAAAATCAAAGCTAGCTTGGATACACGCGTCAAAGAAGTGCGTGTGACACATCGCCTGACAGACTCACCCGCGTGCCTGGTCGCTGATGATAACGATATGAACGCCAATATGATGCGCATGCTCAAAGCGGCAGGTCAGCAAGTGCCGACCAGTCTGCCTATTTTGGAGATCAACACTATGCATCCTGTGGTGGTGCGTTTGAAATCTGAGGATAGCCATTTCGACGATTGGGCAGCGGTGTTGTTCGAGCAAGCTCTGTTGGCCGAAGGTGGTCAGTTGGATGACCCTGCTGGCTTCGTTAAACGCGTGAACCATCTGATGTTGAACATGGCGTAAAAATCCAAACTCCGTTGCGATGCGGCGTTGCTCACAAAAAATTACTTCTTACATATTGGATATATGCTGCGGCGTAATTTTTTGTTCGCGCATTGCCTCGCTTAGGATTTTGGATTTTTCGTGTTACTCCTAAAGGTGGTTTGCGATGAAAAAAGGCTAGCCTCTCGGCCAGCCTTTTTTTGCCAAAAAATTACTTCTTCTTTGCGTTCTTCTTGCCAACTGCGGCTGGTGCGACGACAGGTGCAACAGGTGCGGAAACAGCGGCGGGCATGCAGCTCGCGTTGCTCACTGCGCCGTCTGGCATCACGGTGTTACACAGGTTCGCACCTTTCAGCACAGTATCGGTGATGTTTGCGCCAGTCAGGTCTGCATCGGCAAGATCGGCATTCATTAGATTGGCACCCGTCAGATTGGCGCGCTCCAGATGTGCACCACGTAGATTGGCACGATTCAAATTAGCATCGGTGAGGTTGATCTGAGTCATGCTCGCACCTTGTAGATTGGTACGTGCAAGATTGGCTTCAGTGAGATTCGCCTTATTCAGATTTGCCTTGGATAGGTCTGCTTGCGCCAGATTCGCCATGTACAGTTGTGCGGAGTTTAAAGTCGCTGCTGCCAGATTCGCATCCACCAAGGCGGCATTGATACACACGGTCTTGGCCTTGATCTCGCAACCGTTCACGCCATTGTTGGACGATTCAGCTTGTTTGCTTTCTGTGCCGCAATTGCCGCTGTTCATTGTGCCGTCAGGCATGGTGGTACGACACATGATGGCCTTACCAAACTTGCTGCGGATAATGCGTGCATCAGTTAGATTGGCATCGGTGAGATTGGCTTCGGTAAAGTCGGTGGAGTCTAGTTTGGCGCCACTTAGGTTGGCACCGCTGAGATTGGCCCCTACAAAGCTGACATAGGTCAGATCGGCATGTTGCAGTTCAGCACCACTGAGGTTAGCACCAGTCATTTTACCCTCATAGAAATTCACATCATTGAACTTCGCGCTGCTGAGATTGGCACGAGAGAAATCACCCTTGTGCAAGTCGGTCCCGCTGTAATCCGCACCGACCAGATTTTCACCCGCCATCTTTGCGTTGGTGCACAAAGAGCGTTTACGTGGTTCGCAATCGCGATCCTTCGCTGCCCATACTGAAGTCGATATCATGCTGATGAGCAATGCCGATAAAACGCCCGTAATTATTTGTGTGTTCAATTTAAACTCCAAAATTATTGAGGAATGTATTTCCGATGCTGTAACGCACGCCCAGTTAAAGAGTGGCTTGTAGGTAAAAAGTTCATTTACTTAATATCATTGGATGACTAGCTGGGATTGTTGAATGAGGGAATCAATTACTTAATCGCTTAAGGAGATTCTGAATTCACGTGGTTTTCAAGAATAGATGGCACCGGAGAGCACTCGGTTTTCAAAGTGCGTTAGGTGTCTTTGCGGTGGATATTCTGGCAGTTGCTAGTGCACTGATAGCAATCAGTAGCGTAGCGCCAAAAGCCACGAGTATCGTATTGATCGATATGCCCATTTGGGTGGCCAAAGTATATGCTCCGACGAAGAGCAACATCGCGCCGTTCTCGATAAAATTTTGCACTGCTAGCGCATTACCCGTACCGATGGTTTTGTGACCGTGTTCTTGCAGCAGGGCGTTAAGTGGGACGACGAATAAGCCGCCACATAAGCCGATTGCCGCCATGCAGATCATGGCGGAGGTTAGGTCGCTAACGAATGCCAGACTGAGGATGGCTGGGCCGAGCAGCAGACCACCGATGAGGGCGCGATTCACCTTGGCGAGCGTGATCCATGCGCCTGCGATACCCGCTCCCACGACGATACCTACAGACACCACGCCCATTAAGTTGGCTGGTGTTTGATTGTCGGTGAGCAGCAAGGCAGCAGGCACCCAAGCGAACAGCATCAAGCGTAGTGTTGTGCCACTACCCCAGAACACGCCGGTGCCCAAAAGGCTGAAACGTGTATCCGGATTTTTGAATAGCATCGCCAAGGCGCTGAAGAATTTCTTGATGAGGCGATAGGGATGGATGTCGCCCTGTGCGCTTTCTGCGGGTAAGCGTGGGATGAAAAGGTTGGCAAAGGCGGCCAGGCCGTAAGCCGATAGCACGCCTGCAAAGGCCCAAGTCAATGAGTGGTCTGCCAGCCAACCGCCTAGTAATACGCCCATCAGGATGGCGACTATGGTCGAGCCTTCCATCATGCCGTTGGCACGTACCAGCGTAGCTGCGCCAAACATCTGCGACAAGATGCCGTATTTGGCTGGCGAGTACATGGCAGCACCTATGCCTATCAGGCCATACGTGGTGAGTGGGTTCACGCCCAGCGTCATTGCCAGTGCGCCGCAGAATTTGAGGATGTTGCCTATCAGCATCACACGTCCTTTGGGATAGCGGTCGGCGAACTGACCGACGAAGGGCGCGAGAATCAGGAAGGGTACAACGAATGCTTCTTGCAACATCGGCACCAAGTGCCCAGCGCCTTGGGTTTTGACGATTGCGATGGCGATAATGAGGATGGCGTTATCGGCCAGCGCGGAAAGGAATTGCGCGACCAATACCGCCATCATGCCTAGCGACATAAGGGGCATCTCTAAAGTTTTACTGTGGTTCATTGCAGTGCCTCCGCCATCATCTTCAGTGCCACACAGTCGGTTCTGGCGGCAGCGCGGTGACCATTACTATCTTGCGCGGAATCGCCAGTTCGTGCACGCCCAATTGTTTTTCCACTAAGGCCAGCAGTTTCTCACGATTCAGCGTGGCATCGTTGGTGAGCAAGACTATGGGCGTGCCAGCATCACTTTGTGAACTGGCGTCATGCAGTGCACTAGCTGAAGCGAGCCGCAAGATTTTCTAAAGCTCAAGCGCTGAACACGCTTAATGCGTTAGGACAGTTGTTGCCCGTGTTCACGCGTGCTGTGGAACTGCACTTTCGGCCAGCGTTCTTGAGCTAAACGCAGATTCACGCCCGTGTCAGCGAGATAGGCGTAGTTGCCATCCACGTCTTTCGCTAGACGCGCTTGGTTCGCTTTGACGAACTCAGCTAGATGCGTGGCATCGGGACACGTGACCCAGCGAGCCGTATGTATGCCAGCACGTTCGAACACGGCATCCACGTTGTATTCGGCTTTGAGGCGATGTTCGACGACTTCGAACTGCAACTGGCCGACCGCGCCGATGAGCGGGTTGTTGTCGATGAGTGGCATGAACACTTGCACCGCGCCTTCTTCGCCCAATTGACGCAAGCCTTTTTCTAATTGCTTGGCTTTCATCGGGTCGCGCAGACGTGCACGGCTGAAAAGTTCAGGCGCGAAGTAAGGGATGCCTTTGAAGGTCAGCGCCTCGCCTTCGGTCAACACATCACCAATCTGCAATTGACCGTGGTTGTGTATACCGATGATGTCGCCCGCATAAGCTTCATCTAGACGTGAACGCTCGTTCGCCATGAAGGTCACGGCGTTGGCGAGTTTCATGTCTTTGCCGGTGCGACGGTGTTTGACCTTCATGCCCGAGGTGTACTGACCAGAACATACGCGTAAAAAGGCGATACGGTCGCGGTGGTTGGGGTCCATGTTGGCTTGGATTTTGAACACGAAACCGGTGAACGCCGCTTCGGTTGGCTCGACCATGCGTTTGTCTGTGGCGCGTGGCAGCGGAGCGGGTGCCCAGTCGACCAATGCGCGCAATACTTCGCGTACGCCAAAGTTATTTACACCGGAGCCAAAGAACACTGGAGATTGTTGACCTTTGAGGAATTCTTGTAGATCGAAAGAAGCGCCCGCGCCCATAACCAACTCGGTCTCGTCACGCATAATCTTCATCTCCATAGGGCAGATTTTTGTAAGCTGATCGATTTCGTCACCTTGCAATATATCCACACCTTGTCCGGCCTTGGCTTCGCCGGGCAGGAAGCGCAGCACTTGGTCATTGAGCAAGTGATACACACCTTGGAAGCGTTTACCCATACCGATAGGCCAGGTCACGGGTGCGCATTTGATCTTCAGGACAGATTCGATCTCGTCCAGCACTTCCAGCGGGTCGCGTACTTCGCGGTCCATCTTGTTGATGAAAGTGATGATGGGGGTGTTACGCAAGCGGCAGACTTCAAGCAGCTTGATGGTCTGTTCTTCCACACCCTTAGCAGCGTCTACAACCATCACAGCGGCATCCACCGCGGTCAGTACGCGATAGGTATCTTCAGAAAAATCTTGGTGACCTGGGGTGTCCAGCAAGTTAATGACGCAATCATCGAAGGTGAATTGCATCACCGAGCTGGCAACCGAAATGCCACGTTGCTTTTCAATCTCCAACCAGTCCGAGGTCGCATGGCGACCGCTCTTGCGCGCCTTCACCGTACCCGCCATTTGAATCGCACCGCCGAACAACAACAGCTTTTCCGTGAGCGTAGTCTTACCCGCGTCTGGGTGGGAGATGATGGCGAAGGTGCGGCGGCGTTTGACCTCGCGGGTCACGCCCTCTGCACCAGCCGGTGCGGGGTTGTTGGAGATTTCTTCTGATGTTGTAATCATTTTTTACACCATAAAGCACAAAAGGCTCGCTAAAGATTAGCAAGCCTTTTGATGTTTTTGAATTTGGTGGCCCGGGGCGGAATCGAACCACCGACACAAGGATTTTCAATCCTCTGCTCTACCGACTGAGCTACCAGGCCATTTTCTACATTTCGTGAACTTATGATGCCGTTTCGCGAAGTCGCGCATTATACCGAGAAGTGCAAAAAGCACAAATGTAGTTTGCGATTTATTTTTGTTAGCATTAATGACAGCCTCCAAGCATGCATTGTTAGGACTAAAGTGCGTCTTTCGAATACAATTTTCTGCTGTTCCTTATTTATCCTGTTTCGAGTAGAACATGTCCAATCTGACCCGTCGTGATTTCCGCACCCTTGCGCTTGCTGCATTAGGTGGCGCGCTGGAGTTTTACGACTTCATCATCTTCGTATTCTTCGCCGTGGTCATAGGCAAGTTGTTCTTCCCTGCTGATATGCCGGACTGGTTACGCCAGTTGCAGACCTTTGGCATCTTTGCGGCGGGTTATCTGGCGCGACCCTTGGGCGGTATCGTGATGGCACACTTTGGCGATTTGCTGGGTCGCAAGCGTATGTTCACACTGAGCATCTTTCTGATGTCAGTGCCTACGCTGGCGATAGGTTTGATGCCCACCTATGCCAGCATCGGTATCTGGGCACCTATATTATTGTTGGCATTACGAGTGATGCAGGGCGCAGCTATAGGCGGCGAGGTACCGGGCGCATGGGTGTTCGTCTCTGAGCATGTACCGGCACGTCACGTGGGTTTCGCTTGCGGCACGCTGACAGCAGGATTGACTGGCGGCATTTTGCTCGGTTCGCTGGTCGCGACGGCGGTGAATCGCGCTTATAGTCCAGAGGCTTTGTTGAGCGAAGGTTGGCGCGTGCCTTTCATCATAGGTGGGATATTTGGTTTCATCTCGGTGTGGTTGCGTCAGTGGTTGCACGAGACGCCGGTGTTTCAAGAGATGCAAGCACGCCAAGCTTTGGCGGATGAGTTGCCGCTCAAACAGGTGATACGCGCACACAAGCCGGCCATCGTGCTGACTATGTTGATGACTTGGTTGTTGTCGGCGGCCATCGTGGTGATGATCTTGATGACACCGACCTTGGTGCAGAAGCTTTACGCAATCCCTGCGACCATAGCTTTGCAGGCGAATAGTATCGCGACGCTGTTTCTGAGTCTGGGCTGCGTGGTGTTTGGTGTGTTGGCTGACAGATATGGTGCGGGACGTGTGATGATGATCGGCTGTGCAATGCTGGGTATCAGTGCCATGGTCTTTTATCAGCAGATGGCAGTGGCACCGCAGAATATAAACATCTTATATGCGGTGGCTGGGTTCTGCGTAGGTGTGATTGGGGTAGTGCCCAGCGCCGCTGTTCGTGCCTTTCCTCCGGTAGTGCGTTTTTCTGGCCTGTCATTCTCATATAACGTGGCGTATGCGGTATTTGGCGGGCTGACCCCTATTATGGTCAGTATGATGTTGCCGTTGGACCGTATGGCGCCTGCGCATTATGTGTTGGCGCTGAGCCTAGTTGGGATAGGCATAGGGGCGACATTACGCAGGCGGGAGAGGCTCGTCTAGGCATGACAGGCGATTGGCGCGATTTATGAGACAATGCGCGCCACAAAAAAGCAGGCAGGATAGTCAGTGCTTGTTGTTTAGGAGAAATGATCGGGATGGAAAGTGTTTTTAGATAATTTCAAAAAATTGCTGGCCAGTGATATGGCCGCTGTAGACCAAGTCATACGTACACGCTTGCACTCTGAAGTGTTGTTGGTGAATCAAATCGGCGAATACATCATCGGCGGTGGCGGCAAACGCTTGCGCCCCGCGTTGGTGGTGTTGTCGGCTCACGCATTCGGCTATGAGGGTAAGCAACACCATAATCTGGCGGCGGTGGTGGAATTTATCCATACCGCGACGCTGTTGCATGATGATGTGGTCGATGAATCCGAACTGCGTCGCGGCAAAGCCACAGCCAGTGCGCTGTTTGGTAACGCGGCCAGTGTGTTGGTCGGTGACTTCTTATATTCGCGTGCCTTCCAAATGATGGTCGAGGTGGGTGAGATGAGCGTGATGCAGACCTTGGCTGATGCGACCAATTTGATCGCTGAGGGCGAGGTGCTGCAGTTGCTCAATTGTCATGATGCAGATGTGGATACTGAGAACTATATGCGGGTGATTCACTGCAAGACCGCAAAATTGTTCGAAGCTGCGATGCGCTTGGGAGGCATCCTAGGAAAATCTGCGATTGCTGATCAGGAAGCGGCAGCCAAGTACGGTATGCACTTAGGCACGGCTTTTCAATTGGTGGATGATGTGCTGGATTACTCAGCCGACGAGGCGCAGACCGGCAAGCATCTGGGGGATGATCTGGCAGAGGGTAAGCCGACCTTGCCTTTGATTTACGCTATGCAGCATGGCACGCCCGAGCAGGCTGCAGTGGTCCGTCAGGCAATCGAGCAGGGGGATGTGACGCAGTTCTCGGCAGTATTGGAGATCATTCATGCGACCGGTGCCTTGCAACACACTAGAAGTGTGGCGCAGCGCGAGACCGAATTGGCCTGTGCCGCACTTGTACGCTTACCCGATTCTGCACATAAGCAGTGTTTGCTTGATCTAGCTCGCTTCGCAGCGGATCGAGAGTTTTAACTAGCCGCTACACAGATTAGGTCGCTGGTAGCATATAAGCCTCAGCCATGTGCTATTGCTTGCCCGCGAAAATTTCACAGGAGTCTGCCTTCCATGAGCCGTTTACTTTTCTTTTTTGCGATAGCGGTGGTGGTTTATCTGCTGCTGAAGTCCTACCGCCGCAATTCCACACCGCCGCCTGAAGCACCCAAGACCGAAGATATGGTGCGCTGCTTGCAATGTGGCGTACATGTACCCAAGAGTGAGAGTGTGCAGGCTGAGGGTCGCAATTTTTGTTGTATCGCGCATCGCGACAGTTATCCAAAGCAACGCTGAGAGTCCTAAGCTGAGAAATGAATGACAAAGTGAGTGCTCAGCAATATACGGGTGACTACTGGCGCTCGTTGAGCTTTTACAACGTATATCGCTTTGCTCTGGCACTGTTGTTAGTGCTGTTGGCAGGTCTGGTCGGTACGCGCTTGTCTCTGGGTGCGGAGAACTTGCTGCTGTTCTATTCGGTCAGTGTGTTCTATCTTGCCGCAGCCTTAGTCTCCTTCATCCTGTTGCGTATCCGCAAGCCGCGTTTCACTTTGCAGCTTGCCTTTCAAGTGTGCGGTGACATCCTAGTATTACCGATACTTTCCTACGCCAGCGGTGGCGTACAAAGCAATATTGGTTTGTTGCTGCTGATCTCTTTGGCGGCTGCAGGATTGACCAGTCGCGGACGGATCACCTTGTTCTTTGCCGCGCTTGCTAGTATCGCAACGCTGCTGGTGCAGTCATATGCAGCCTTACATGACGAAGCGTCAGCAGCACAATTCATCCAAGTAGGATTGCAGTGTGCTGCATATTTTGCCGTGGCATGGATGGCACACAGTTTGGCGAAATATGCGATAGACAGCCAATTATTGGCGCAACGCCGTGGTAGAGACTTGGTCAGCATGTCAGAGGCCAACCGTTTAGTAATGCGCGATATGCAGGACGGTATATTGGTAGTTGATGCCAACGGTGTGATCATGCAGATGAATCCCAGCGCCTCACGTTTGTTGCGGCATACCCCCATCTCGGGCGAAGCCTTGTCTTTGACCTTCCCTATTCTGTATGGACAATATGTGCTCTGGAAGATGCACGGCACGATCAGTCGGGATACCTTGCAACTGGACGTTGGGATGCAAGCACGTCTGAGATTCGTTGCCGTAGAGCGTGATGCTGCGCACGGCGTGGTGATTTTCCTCGAGGATATGCAACGCGTTCAGGCGGAGGCGCAGCAAATCAAACTGGCTGCCTTGGGACGATTGACGGCCAATATTGCCCACGAGGTACGCAATCCACTTTCGGCAATCAGTTATGCCACCGAACTGATGCAAGAAGGAAATATAGACAGCCAGCAGCAGCGATTATTGAAGATAGTGCTGGACAATACGCAGCGTATCAATCGTATCGTGCACGATGTGATGCAACTCAATCGCCGTGACCGCGCTAATCCCGAACGTTTCGATCTGCATGAGTTGATGGAGACTCTTGTTGAGGAATTCATACGCTCCGAAAGGTTGGAAAGCGGTGTGGTCGTGCTATTGGCGGCGGGAGTTCATCAAGTAGATTTCGATCGCGGACATTTGCGTCAAGTGCTGTGGAATCTGTGCGGGAATGCGCTGCGTTACGGTCAGGGTAAGCAGGGTAGTCTAATGCTGATACTGGGAAGTGAAGACAAGTCGGTGGTGTTGGATGTGCAGGATGACGGTGTCGGTATTCCCGCCGAATATAGTGGCCGATTGTTCGAGCCTTTCTTTACGACTGCCGCACAGGGTACCGGGCTGGGCTTATATATTGCCAAGGAATTGTGTGAGGCCAATGGTGCTCGTTTGAGTTATCGGGCACGGGAAGGACATGCGGGAGCATGCTTCCGTATCACTTTTGGAGAGTTGCATGAGTCCATTGAGTAAGAAGAAGAGTGCTGTCCCCTATGTCTTGCTCGTCGACGACGAACAAGACATCCTTGAGCTACTCGAGATGACATTGCTCAAGATGGGTTTGCAAGTGGACAAGGCTAGCAATGTCAAACAGGCTTTGGCTAAGTTGGCGGAACAAAGTTATGACTTGTGTCTGACCGACATGCGCATGCCCGATGGAGATGGTTTGCAGATTGTTCAGTACATCAGCTTACACAATCTGGATCTGCCAGTTGCAGTGATTACTGCCCACGGCAATATGGAGAATGCCATCACCGTACTTAAGGCGGGCGCCTTTGATTATCTATCCAAGCCGGTGGCCTTGGACCAGTTGCGTAGTTTGATCAAATCAGCATTGAGTCTGCCCCAAGCTGCACCGGGTGGCGATAAGGTCTTATTGGGTCATTCTCCTGCTATGCAAAAGGTACGAGACCTAATAGAGCGCGTGGCGCGTAGTCAGGCGCCGGTGCATATTAGTGGGGAGTCGGGTAGCGGTAAGGAGTTGGCTGCGCGCCTGATCGTCGCAAGAGGGGCGCGTCACGAACAAGCCATGATTGCAGTGAATTGTGGTGCTATCCCTGAGAATCTGATGGAAAGTGAGTTCTTCGGTTACAAGAAGGGCGCGTTCACGGGTGCAGAAAAGGATAGGGATGGGTTCTTCCAGGCCGCTAATGGAGGAACGTTATTCTTAGATGAGGTTGCCGATCTACCTTTGGCGATGCAGGTCAAACTGTTGCGTGTCATCCAAGAGAAGCAAGTACGCAAAGTTGGTGCGACCAATGAAGAGCCTATTGATGTGCGCATCATCAGTGCAACCCATAACAATCTTAACGAGCGAGTCAAACAGGGTAAGTTTAGGCAGGATCTTTATTACCGCCTTAATGTAATTCCCATCAATATGCCGCCCTTGCGCGAATTGCGTGAGGATGTGCGCGAGATTGCACAGCGTACCTTGGACAGGTTGCGTGGAAATTCGGCAGTGGCCTTTTCTGAGCCGGCGTTACGTATGTTGTGTGCTTATGCCTTCCCTGGCAATGTGCGCGAACTAGAGAACATCATCGAGCGTGCTTTAGCGCTGTGCTTAGATGGGGTGATTACTGAGCATGATTTGCAACTATCACCAGTCGACAGCGAGCCGACCACTTCTAGCCTACCGGGGGGTAAGTACTTATTAACAGAGTATCTTGATCAAGTTGAGCGTCAGGCATTGTTGGCAGCGCTGGAACAGACTCGCTTCAATCGCACTGCAGCTGCTAAGTTATTGGGACTGACCTTCCGTACTATGCGCTACCGCATGGAAAGATTGGGCATCAAGGGCCCCGAGGGCGAAGATGATGAAGGTTGATGAGTTAGGCTGGGTTAGTGAGGCCGAGTGTATACCGTCGCCAAATCATGATGATAGGCCTGGCGGCGCAATTCCCTTATTGGTGATACATAACATCAGCCTGCCGCCAGATGAGTTCGGCGGAGACGGCGTGCAGCGCCTATTCACCAATACCTTGGATGTGAATGCACACCCCTATTATCAGACCATAGCAGGACTTACAGTCTCGTCGCATTTCTACATACGTCGCGATGGTCATCTCATACAGTTTGTCTCCTGTTTGCAGCGCGCTTGGCATGCTGGAGCTTCCTGCTGGCAGGGTATCGAACGCTGTAATGACTACTCTATAGGGATAGAGCTAGAAGGTAGTGACTTTGTGCCCTTTACCGATGAGCAGTATTCAGTTTTGCGTAAACTGACTTTAACCTTGCGTAAGCACTTTCACTTACAGGGTATCGCCGGTCATAGCGATATCGCCCCCCAGCGCAAGACCGATCCTGGTCCCTATTTCGACTGGCTGCGTTATCTCGCCAGCTTGAGCTAAAAATAAATTCCTAAGTGTAAGAACGGCCTAACTATCTAGGCCGTTTTTTTTCTTGCAATATTCTCGATGACCACTACAATTAGCGCTCAAGCCAATAATAAATACTATATATAGTGGTTTTGATTGCCAGCCGAATTATCTGTCCAACCCAACTCACAGGGAGAAATACATGCTACAAGCCTCTACAGACAGCGCTACACCTACACAGATGCCCATCAAAAAAATGTCCGATTCAGTCATTTCATCAGCAACACCTTCCACGCCACTCGATCAATATAAAGTGATACGCCGTAATGGTTCGGTCGTGTCCTTTGAGCCCTCTAAGATTGCCGTCGCGTTGACCAAAGCCTTTATCGCGGTAAGCGGTGCTCAAGGCGCAGCCTCTGCTCGTGTCCGTGAGCTGGTTGACCAACTGACCGCTGCGGTTGTGAATGCCATGCTGCGCCGCATGCCACACGGTGGCACCATGCATATCGAAGACATCCAAGATCAGGTTGAGTTGGGTCTAATGCGCTCAGGTGAACACGACGTTGCGCGTGCCTATGTGTTGTACCGTGAAGAGCGTTCTCGTAGTCGTGCTAAATCTAAACATCTAGAGCCAGTACATGTGATCAATGTGAAGCATGCCGATGGTCAGTTGTTGCCTTTGGATGTTGAACGACTCACTGCTGTGGTGACTTCCGCTTGTGTGGGTTTGGGTGACGTGGTTGATGCAGAATCGGTCATCAAGCTGACGCTCAAAGATTTGTACGATGGCGTGCCTCAAGTGGAAGTCGATAAGTGCCTGATTATGTCTGCGCGCTCTTTGATTGAGAAAGAGCCTTCCTATGATTATGTTACTGCCCGCCTGTTGCTGAACAGCTTTTGTAGTGAGGTTTTGGGTGAAGAAGTCACTCAAGCTGATATGTCCACACATTACGCAGACTATTTCCCCAGGTACATCAAGCAAGCAGTTGCTGCGGAGCTACTGGACGTGCGTTTGTCGCAGTACGATCTGCAGCGTTTGGGTCAAGAGTTGGATGCGCAACGCGATTTGCAATTCGGTTATTTGGGTCTGCAAACCTTGTATGACAGATATTTCTTGCACATCAAGCAGAAGCGTATCGAATTGCCGCAAGCATTCTTCATGCGTGTGGCGATGGGTTTGGCATTAAATGAAATCGACAGAGAAGAGCGCGCAATCGAGTTCTATCGTCTGTTGTCCAGCTTCGACTTTATGAGCTCCACACCGACTTTATTTAACTCAGGTACGCAGCGTTCACAATTGTCTTCTTGCTATCTGACCACTGTGGCAGATGATTTGGACGGTATCTACGAAGCGATCAAGGAAAATGCACTGCTGGCAAAGTTCGCGGGTGGTCTGGGCAACGATTGGACGCCGGTTCGTGCTTTGGGCGCGCATATCAAGGGCACCAACGGTGAATCACAAGGTGTCGTTCCATTCCTCAAGGTCGTGAACGACACGGCTGTTGCAGTGAATCAGGGCGGTAAGCGTAAAGGCGCGGTCTGTGCCTACTTGGAAACCTGGCATCTGGACATTGAAGAGTTCCTCGATCTGCGCAAGAACACGGGTGACGACCGTCGCCGTACTCACGACATGAATACCGCGAATTGGATCCCTGATCTGTTCATGAAGCGAGTTATGGAAGGTGGCGAGTGGACGCTGTTCTCTCCAAATGATGCGATTGATCTGCACGATAAGTTCGGTTCAGACTTTGAGCGTGCTTATCTGTCGTATGAAGCTAAGACCGTAAATGGCGAAGTGACACTGTTCAAGCGCGTACAAGCAGCGGCACTGTGGCGCAAGATGCTGACCATGTTGTTCGAAACCGGTCACCCATGGATTACTTTTAAAGATCCGTGCAACATCCGTTCACCGCAGCAGCATGTGGGCGTAGTACATAGTTCCAACCTTTGTACTGAAATCACCCTCAATACCAATGACAGTGAGATCGCTGTCTGCAATCTGGGTTCGGTCAACCTAGCCGCACATCTGTATCCCCGCGGACACGAGAAATTCGGCCAATTGGATCATGAGAAGCTGCGTCGCACTATTAATACCGCGATGCGCATGCTGGATAACGTCATTGATATCAATTACTACGCCGTTGCAAAGGCGCGTAACTCCAATTTGAAGCACCGTCCAGTAGGCATGGGCATCATGGGATTCCAGGACTGTTTGCATGAATTGCGCATTCCTTACTCTTCACAAGAAGCAGTGGAGTTTGCTGACCGTTCCATGGAGGCTGTGTGCTATTTCGCCTACTGGGCTTCGACCGAATTGGCCGAGCAGCGTGGTCGATATGCAAGCTATCGCGGCAGTCTTTGGGACAGAGGAATCTTGCCTCAAGACACATTGGATATGCTGCGTGCAGAACGTGGTGGCTATGTGGAAGTGGATACCTCGGTGAGTATGGATTGGGATGCCTTGCGTTCCCGCATTAAGCAATTCGGTATGCGTAACTCGAATTGTGTGGCGATTGCACCAACCGCGACTATCTCCAACATCATTGGTGTGTCTGCGTGCATCGAACCTACCTATCAGAACATTTTTGTGAAATCGAATCTGTCGGGTGAGTTCACGGTGATGAATGAACACTTGGTTAGAGATTTGAAGCAACTAGGTCTTTGGGATGAAGTGATGATCGCTGATCTGAAGTACTTCGACGGCAGTTTGTCCAAGATTGATCGTATCCCAGCCGAATTGCGCACCTTGTATGCGACTGCATTTGAAGTCGAACCAAGCTGGTTAATCGAAGCGGCTTCACGTCGTCAAAAGTGGATTGACCAAGCGCAGTCGTTGAACATCTATATGTCTGGCGTGTCGGGCCGTAAGCTTGATGAAACCTACAAGTTGGCTTGGTTGCGCGGCCTGAAGACGACTTATTATCTGCGCACTTTGGGTGCAACGTCGGCAGAGAAATCGACTGGAAAAGCAGGTGCTTTGAATGCTGTTCCGAGCGACGGTGGTATCGTCGAGGAGACCAAATTCTGCTCTATCGATAACCCTGAGTGCGAAGCTTGTCAGTAGCCGTGCTAGAAAAGATAAGAGGCGAATTACATGCCTCTTGCAAAAATAAAAATCAATGAGTGGAAGGAAATAAAAATATGTTGACTTTTGATGAAGAAATTAAACCTAACGCTTCAGCTTTAGGTATGATGCGCACATCGACGATAGACGATGCTCCAGGGATGCAATTACAACAAGCAAGAGTGACAGCAAGCATAATCTCACCGACACCCGAAAAGACAGTGTCTACCGGACGTATTCGCGTCGAGGATAAGCGCATCATCAATTGCAACGCCGACGTAAATCAGTTGGTGCCTTTCAAATATAAATGGGCTTGGGAAAAATATTTATCTGCGTGCGCGAATCATTGGATGCCGCAAGAAGTGAATATGACTGCTGACATCGCGCTCTGGAAGAGCGACAAGCTTAGCGACGATGAGCGTCGTCTGATCAAGCGTAATCTAGGCTTTTTCACGACTGCAGATAGTCTGGCTGCCAACAATATAGTACTGGGTACTTATCGCCACATCAGCAATCCTGAGTGCCGCCAGTTTTTGTTGCGCCAAGCTTTTGAAGAAGCCATTCATACCCACGCATACCAATACATCGTTGAGAGCCTCGGTTTGGATGATGGCGAAATTTTCAATATGTATCACGAAGTGGAAAGTATCCGTAACAAGGATGAGTTCCTATTACCCTTCATTGATGTGCTGACTAATCCAGAATTCAAAACGGGTACGCCGCAAGCAGATCAAGCATTGTTGCGCAGTCTGATCGTGTTCGCTTGCATCATGGAAGGCCTGTTCTTCTATGTTGGTTTTGTGCAGATACTGGCTTTGGGACGTCAGAATAAAATGACTGGTGCTGCGGAGCAGTATCAATACATTTTGCGTGACGAATCTATGCACTTAAATTTTGGTGTGGACGTTATCAATCAGATCAAAATGGAAAATCCTCATCTGTGGACTTCGGAGTTCCGTGAAGAGATACGCGGTCTGTTCCAAAAGGGTGTGGAGCTGGAATATGCTTATGCTGAAGATACGATGCCTCGCGGTGTGTTAGGTCTGAATGCAACGATGTTCAAAGAATATTTGCGCTTCATAGCTAATCGTCGTTGTCAGCAGATCGGTGTCGACATCCTATATCCAGGAGCTACTAATCCTTTTCCTTGGATGGCAGAGATGATTGATCTGAAAAAAGAAAAGAATTTCTTTGAGACGCGCGTTACTGAGTATCAAACAGGTGGTGCATTGTCTTGGGATTAATCGTAAGCTGAGCATTCACGGCGTAGTGGTTTAATAATTTTGCCGCATCACTGGTGTATAGGGTGATGTGATAGCGACTAGGGATTTGCAGTCATGAACTGGATCTAAGTTGCGTGGCGTAGGCTTTGGGTCGTGTCTGAACTAGGCACGAGCTGAGGGTGTGGTAGTCGTAGGTGTTGTTTTTTAACTTTCATGAAGGAGAGCAAAATGGCAGCAGTAAAGAAAACTAAACCAGCAGCAAAAAAAGCCGTGGCAGCTAAGAAGCCAGTTGCAAAAAAGGCAGTAGCAGCTAAGAAGCCAGTTGCAAAAAAGGCAGTAGCAGCTAAGAAGCCAGTTGCAAAAAAGGCAGTAGCAGCTAAGAAGCCAGTT
>JBBQKX010000039.1:0-18494 GCA_038327315.1 Burkholderiales bacterium
CCAGGTAAAGTAATCTTGTCGGCGTTATTGGCCAGCAGATAACGCAAGAATGCACGCACACCTGCACCCTTGACGTCGACGACGCGCATATGACACACGTCAAACATGCCGCAATCGTTTCTTACTTGGTGGTGTTCGTCGATTTGAGAGCCGTAGTTCACGGGCATATCCCAGCCACCGAAGTCGACCATCTTGGCACCCATCGCACGGTGGGCGGCGTTCAAAGGAGTTTGTTTGAGTGACATATTTTTCTCTAGAGATAAAAAAGGGCGAAGCAGCATATGCTGCTTCGCCCCATCTGTCCTTGATACCTGAGAGATTACAACTTTCGTCGTGTGCCCCTTCGGTGGCTGATCATCAGCACTCTCCAGATTTGCCTGTTCCGATTGGTTCTTTTTGCCTGAGCGGTTACGGGTATTGCGCCTTCGGCGGTGCCTACTACGGCACACTCTCCCTATCGGAATTAACGGCTAGCGAATTGTGCCAGAACATTCTGTTTGTTGTGCAAGGATTTATGCGCTATCAGCCGCAAATGCCCCATGAGTGGGTACTGGCTGTTAGTGTGAGCTCTGATAATAAACGGCTAAGCGATAACCATTGGGATCGAGGTCGGTAGTATCCAAACGCAGCTTTATGCTCAATTCATTATTGGCTTGCAAACCTAAGGGCTCACTTTCCTTAGCAGGAAGATAGTCTTTAGGCTTGAAGATACGACGTGCGACGGCCTTGTCCTGCCTGTCATTCAGCGTCAGCTCTAAGTCAGGGTAGGCCAGCACGTAATCAGCGCGGTTGCGCAACAAAGCTGTCAGCGTGATATGCGCAACGTTATCGGAATCGGCTTCCAAGGTGGATGACTCTATGCTCATCAACTCATTGTTCTTCGGTAAGTTGACGCTGCAGGACAACAGTTCGCAATATCCTTCTAGCGCCGGTTTCAGTGCTGGCATACGCGCTGCAATATCGGCACGGAAGTAATATGCCGCTTGAGCGATCAATATCAACGCCAACAACGCCGACAAACTGGCCCACAGCGCCGTGCGCGATGATCGGGGTGCTGTTTCCGGCTCGTCATCTGTTACGACTTCGACTTGCTCCGCCAAGGTCAACTCGCGCTCCGCCTCGCTCGACTCCATATAAGCAGCTTTGTCGAGGAAGCTGGCAACTGGGGTAGGAGGAATACTGAAGTCCAGACTGTCGTTGTGTGTCTCTGCTTCACGTTCAGCGTCCACGACCACGGCCTCGGCCGTTTCCTCATCAGATAGGCTGCTCGCTTCCTCTATCTGCTCAATTTCATTAGCCTCGGATTCTAAGGTCTCAGCTTCGAGCACTAAGGGCTCTGCAACCGCCTCTGGAATCACTAGTTCAAGCTGGGGATTAGGTTCGTCTGAGATAAAGTTTATGCGGGCATCGAATACCTCGCGGCAATGACCGCAACGCACCATCCCTTGATGTGCATCGAGTTGTGTATAAGCGACCTTAAAACGTGTATCGCAATGCGGGCAGAGGGTGGTGCCGTCCATGATGATCCTAGCGCTTACGTCCAGACAGACAAGACCAGCCGTCTTCGAAAACTGGTGAGTTCAGATCGAACCATTGGCCATAAATGGCCATCACATCCTCTGCCTGCTCCTGCAAGATGCCTGAGAGCACAATCTGGCCGCCTTGTTTGGTCGCACCTGCCAGTAGCGGCGCTAACATACGTAAAGGGTTGGTCAGGATGTTGGCGACCACCAAGTCGTATGTTGCTTTTGCATCACAACCATCGGGCAGGTAGAACGCAACATCATCAACCTGATTGGCGATGGCATTGTCGCGACTAGCGACGACAGCTTGTCTGTCCACATCCACACCGACCGCATGCGCTGCGCCGAGTTTGATAGCAGCAATCGCCAAGATGCCCGAACCGCAACCGTAGTCCAGCACAGTTACACCCTTGGGCATATGACTATCCAGCCAACGTAAACATAAGCGGGTGGTCGGATGGCTGCCGGTGCCGAAAGCTAGACCAGGATCGAGCACGATGTTAATGGCGTCCGGATCTGACGGTGTATGCCAAGTCGGCACAATCCATAAACGAGGAGAAATAGGAATAGGTTCGAACTGTGATTGGGTCAGACGCACCCAGTCGTTATCAGCCAAAGTCTCAATACGATATTCGGGAAGTTTTTGCAGACCGACTGCGGTGACAGCGGCTTGCAAGATAGCGACCACATCCTGGTCTTGATCAAACAGGGCACTGATACGGTTGTGCTGCCAAACACCTGGAGGCGGTTCGCCGGGTTCACCGAAGATCGCCTGTTCGTCTGGGGTATCTGCATCGGCATCGAGCAAATCGACTGACAACGCACCGCCTTCCATCAATGCCTCGCTCAGGGCTTCGGCATGCTGCGCATCCGTATCAGCGATCAGTGTCAGCCAAGCCATTATTTTCCTTTGACTTTAGCTCGCTCAGCCAAACGCTCTTCCAGATAGTGAATGCTGGTACCGCCACGAATGAAAGCCGCGTCTTGCAACAACTCGCGGTGCAGGGCGATATTGGTATCGATACCTTCAATAGCGACTTCGGACAATGCAGTACGCATACGTGCCATCGCCTGTTCACGTGTGTCACCGTAAGCGATCAGCTTACCGATCATGGAATCGTAATGTGGGGGAACGAAATAGTTCGCATACACATGGGAATCGACACGAATACCAGGGCCACCAGGCATGTGCCAAGTTGTGATGCGGCCGGGTGAAGGGGTGAATTTGTATGGGTGCTCAGCATTGATACGACACTCGATGGCATGGCCACGGAATTGAATGTCGCGCTGACGGAAAGGAAGCTTCTCGCCTGCAGCGATCAAGATCTGCTGCTGGACGATGTCAATGCCAGTAATCATTTCAGTGACGGGATGCTCAACCTGTACACGGGTGTTCATCTCGATGAAGAAGTACTCACCGTTCTCATACAAGAATTCAAAAGTACCCGCACCGCGGTAGCCAATCTTGCGGCAAGCCTCGGCACAACGCTCGCCAAGCTTGTTACGCATCTTAATATCTAAATGTGGCGCAGGTGCTTCTTCTAGGATCTTCTGGTGACGGCGCTGCATGGAGCAATCACGCTCACCTAGATACACCGCGTTACCGTGTTGATCAGCCAATACTTGGATCTCGATATGGCGAGGGTTCTCGAGGAACTTCTCCATGTATACCATAGGATTATTGAACGCCGCCTGCGCTTCGCTCTTGGTCATGGTCACTGCATTGAGTAGTGCGGCTTCAGTGTGCACCACACGCATACCGCGACCACCACCACCACCGGAAGCTTTGATGATGACTGGGTAGCCGATGGTGCGTGCGATCTTGATTACCTCAGCCGGATCATCCGGCAGAGCACCTTCCACACCCGGTACGCAAGGTACACCAGCCTTCTTCATCGCGATCTTAGCGCTGACCTTGTCACCCATCAGGCGTATGGTCTCGGCACGCGGGCCAATGAAGACAAAGCCGCATTTTTCCACGCGTTCGGAAAAGTCTGCGTTCTCGGACAAGAAACCATAACCTGGGTGAATTGCTTGTGCGTCGGTCACTTCCGCCGCGCTGATGATGGCGGGGATGCTCAGATAACTTTGCGATGAGGCTGCCGGTCCGATACAGACCGACTCGTCAGCCAATTTCACATACTTTGCATCCGCATCCGCTTCGGAATGCACGACCACGGTCTTAATACCGAGTTCGCGGCAGGCGCGTTGGATACGTAGGGCAATTTCACCGCGATTGGCGATCAGGATTTTTTCAAACATCTTAGTGGGCTCCGAGCTAGAGGCTCGCGTGTTGCGCGCGCCGTTGCATTGTGTTGATTAACCGATAACGAAGAGCGGTTGACCGAATTCCACAGGCTGACCATTCTCAACGAGAATAGCTTTGATGACGCCAGCTTGGTCGGCATCGATCTCATTGAGCAGCTTCATCGCTTCGATGATGCATAGTGTGTCACCACTGTTCACGCTCTGACCCACGTCTACGAATGGCTTAGCGCCTGGGGTGGCGGAACGGTAAAAAGTACCGACCATAGGAGACTTAACGATATGACCCTCTGCAATAGCCGGCTTAGCTGGCTCTGCTGACACAGCAGGTGCCGCAGCGACAGCGATCACTGGTGCGGGTGCACTAAACTGTTGTGGAGCGGCGTTATACATCTGCTGACCGGCAGCAACGGTGCGAGTGATACGCACACGTTCTTCACCTTCACTGATCTCTAACTCAGCGATGCCAGAAGCTTCGACTAATTCGATCAACGTTTTCAGTTTGCGTAAGTCCATTATTTACTCCTTATGATTTTTTATAATTCAGTGCAAATCGCACTGCGTATTCGTAACCCGATGCGCCTAAGCCGGTGATGACACCGACAGCTAAATCGGAAAAATATGATTCTTTGCGGAACGCCTCACGCGCATGCACATTTGAAAGGTGCACTTCTACAAAGGGAATGGCGACTGCGGCAATGGCATCGCGTAACGCGACACTGGTATGCGTGTACGCCGCCGGATTAATCACGATGAACTCTGTACCATCTGTTCTTGCCTGATGAATACGCTCGATTAAGGCAGATTCTGCATTACTTTGATAGCAATGCACAACTGCACCGTTTTTCTCCGCTAATGCGCTTAATTCCGCATTAATTTCGTCTAAAGTTACGCGACCATACACTCTCGGCTCGCGACTTCCAAGCAGATTCAGGTTGGGTCCATGCAACACTAGGATGTTTTTCATGCGCGCAGTTTGCCGTAAATTGGTGTTTGTTGTCTAGATTTTTTCCGAAGATAAGTAAAAACTGCTATAGGCCGACATTTTGTAGGCTTATTAGAAATCTTTGTGCTTCTTGGTAGCCGACGACACGTCCATCTTGCACTTCAGTTCCCTCTGCGTTGAAGAACAAAGTGGCAGGTGGACCGAACAGACCATACTCCTTGAGCAGATTTTTGTCAGCCTCACTGTTAGCTGTTACGTCGGCTTGCAGCAGAATCGCATTCGCAAGCTTTGCTTTCACTGCGGCATCACTAAAGGTGTAGCGCTCCATCTCTTTGCAGGACACACACCAGTCTGCATAGAAATCCAGCACCACGATCTTGCCTTGTGCCGAGGCCAATCTGGTTTTGAAGTCATTCAGGTCTTTGACGCGAGTCCACTCTACAGAAGAACCGGCTACCGCATCTACCTTGCTGAAGGAACCTAAGGGCTTAAGGATGTCACGCGCACCGGACAATGCGCCTATCAAATAAGCGACACCCAACAGCAACATCAACAACCCCAACCCTTTACGCAACTTCAACCAACCACTGGCATATTTGGGCAAGGCGTCCAGCACGCGCAGATAAGCCGCAGAAAGAATCAACAGCAAGGCCCACAACATCATCTGTGCGCCTATAGGCAGCAACGGTTGGATGATCCAGATTGCCAGCCCAAGCAACATCACGCCGAAAAAGCGCTTTACCGCATCCATCCATGCACCCGCCTTAGGTAGCAACACACCCGCAGAAGTACCGATCAACAACAAGGGCGCGCCCATACCCAGTGCCAACATAAACAAAGCCACGCCGCCTAGCAGCGCATCATGGGTCTGGCTGATATACAACAAAGCACCCGCCAAGGGTGCAGCTACACAGGGGCCCATGATGACGGCTGACAAGGCACCCATCAGGAACACCCCGCTGAGGTGCCCACCATGTAAACGATTGCTAGTATCGGCCAACTTGCTTTGCAGCGCGGTCGGCAACTGCAGCTCATAGAAACCAAACATCGACAAAGAAAGTAATACGAACACTGCAGCAAAGCTGCCTAACACCCACGGTGTCTGCATGGCGTTGGAGATCAGCTCTCCCGAGAATCCCGCTGCCACACCTGCGGCTGCGTAGGTGACGGCCATGCCCAACACATAGGACAAGGACAGGATGAAGGCATGCATCTTGGTGATGTGATGACCGCGACCAACAATAATGCCGGACAAAATAGGAATCATGGGAAACACGCAAGGCGTGAAAGCCAGCAACAAGCCAGCACCAAAGAAGAAAGTGATAATCAGCCAGAAATTGCCACTCTTGAACAACTGGGCAATCTTGGAATTATCCGATGTTGCTGGTGCTGCTACCTGAGGCGCGGCGCTCATCACAGGTGCAGCCGTCGCGGTCGGGTCTATCACGATGGTCTTCTCTATCGGTGGATAGCACAGACCATTTTCGCTACAACCCTGATATTCAACCACCACCGAATAGGGTTGTGCAGGTTTTGTGGACTGCACACCCACGCTAACTTGAAACGAATGATGGAACACTTCTATCATCCCAAAATTTGGGTCTTGCTTCATCTCGCCGTGTGGAAACAAGGGCTGCTCCAGCTTGGCCTGCTGATCCAGAGATTTGAAACTGATGCGGTCCCTATATAGATAGTAGCCGGGCGTGATGTTGAAACTCGCGAGTAGGGTATGCGCATCGCGGTTCGCCAACGTCACTTGGAATGCTTGGTCTGGTGGCAAGAAGGTAGGCTGCTTGCTCGCGCCCACAGACGAGAGCCTGTCGAAAAGACCGTCGGCATATGCCAGTGGGCTGAGTAACAACATCAATATAACTAAGACTGAACGCATCGACTATTCCTTAACAATTTCTGTTTCACTGCGCACCCAGTCCAGATAAGCCGGCAGCCCCTGAGTAACCGGTAGCGCGATGATTTCGGGGAGATCATAAGGATGCTCGGCGAATATCAGTGCTTCTAGGCTGGCATAAGATGCGCGCGTAGTTTTGATTAATAACGGGATCTCGGTCGCCGTTTCGACTTTTTCCTGCCAGCGGTATACAGACGTGCACGGGGCCAACTGGTTCACACACGCCGCCAATCTAGCTGCTACGATTTGCTGCGCTAGCACTGCGGCACTTTCCGCATTCGGCATATTGGTGATGACCATCAGCACGCTATTCATATCGGTCATTTTGCGAAGCGTAGACCTAGTTGCAAAAGCTCATCCCAAACATCACCGCTGCGCAAACCCTTAATGGTCTTATCCAAACGCGCCGCTTGCAGCATGGCACGTTCGATATGCGGCAGTTTGATACGCCGTACCGCGCTTTCAATCTGACTCAGATTGCTGCCCCAGATGCGCGCTTCACGCATCGCCGTACTCACATTGCTACCGCGCTGCATGGCTTGCAGCACCTTGCCCAGCTTGCGGATGTCCTCACTCATGGACCACAACACCAACACCGTCGCCGTGCCTTCCGCCTGCAAACCATCGAGTATGCGTGCGAAGCGTGCGGCGTTGCCACTCAACATCGCTTCGGATAATTTGGTGATGTCGTAACGCGACACATCCATCACCGCATCTTTAACCTGCTCGAAGGACAACACTCCCTCTGGGTAGAGCAGGGCTAACTTCTGCACTTCTTGAAAGGCCGCGAGCAGATTGCCCTCGGAACGATCAGCGAGAAAATCCAAGGTCGCACTGTCCGCACTTTGATTCTGACGTTTCAAGCGTCCCGCCAGCCAGTTAGGCAGCGCATTGCGGCTGACATCTTCGGCCTGCACCACTACCGCCTTTTGCTGCAAAGCGCTATACCACTTGCTGTTCTGCGTGGTCTTGTCCAACTTGGGCAGACTGATTAGCGTCAAGATGTCCGGACTCATATCTGCCACGTAGTCCTGCAAGGCTTGGCTACCCTCCGTACCAGGCTTACCAGTCGGGATGCGAATGTCGATGACTTTACGCTCGGCGAACAAGGACAGACTCTGCGCACTATTACGCAACTCCGCCCATTTGAAATACTGCTCGACCACGAACGTCTCGCGCTCTGCATATCCAGCCGCTTTAGCCGCAGTACGTATGCTGTCCGCTGCCTCTACCGCCAACAACAGCGCATCACCCGTCACCACATACAGCGGCTTGAGTCCGGCTGCTAGATGTCGCGCGAGATCGTCGCTGTTAATCGTGGCCATTACTGCGCTTTAGCGTGACTCAGCCTGCGCACGATCTGCTGCGCCATGTCATTACGCATACTTTGATTAAGCAAGGTCGCTTCAGCTTCCTTGGCCAAGATCTTGGTATCGTCATAGGAGTAGTTACGTATCTGCGTCATCTCATCCGCCGCTATCCAATCGCGACCCTGCTTGTCGTAAGCACGCAGATTGACCCGGAAGCGCAACTGGAACTCGCTGACGCGACCGCTACCGCCCAAGGTCAAAATCTGCTGATCGGGTAATTCATTGAAGATCTGTATCACCATGTCTGCCTTATCCACCGAGCTCGCCTGCATCACCTTGTTAGCCAGCAGATCGCGGCGCAACTCATTCATGAAAGGAGAATTCACATCGGGCGCAAGCAGGTAGAAGGTCTTGAATGGCAAATCTGCCTGACCGCGCAGATGAAAGCCGCAAGCACTCAGCAAGCTTAGCAACAACACGACAAAAACGCGTCTACTCATCTCACATCACCACATTAATCAAACGACCAGGAACCACGATGACCTTCTTGACCGCCGCACCGGCAAGCTGTTTCTGCACCGCCTCATGCGCGACCGCTAGGGCTTCCAGCGTCGCCTTGTCGGTATCTTTAGCCACACGCACACTGCCGCGCAACTTACCATTCACTTGTATCACCAGCTCGATCTCATCCTGCACCAAAGCCGCTTCATCTATCTTGGGGAAGGACTGCTCGAACAACACCGTGCCGGGACGCAGCTCCACCCACAATGCATCGCTGATATGTGGCGCGATAGGCGAGAGCAACAACACCACAGCCTCTAAAACTTCCTGCACCACACTCCGCGCCACGGCAGTTTCCGTTGGGAACTTAGCCAGTGCGTTGAGCATTTCCATAATGGCGGCGATGGCGGTATTGAAAGTCTTGCGGCGGCCATAATCGTCGTCGATCTTTTGGATCGTGGTATGCAGTTGCAAACGCAGCGCCTTAGCAGCCGCATCCAATTCACCGCCACTGTATGCCACGACGATGCCTTGTTCCACATGGTCATGTGCTGCTTTCCACACCCGCTTAAGGAAGCGGAAGCCACCTTCCACGCCGCTGTCCGACCATTCCAATGATTGTTCTGGTGGTGCGGCGAACATCATGAACAGACGCGCAGTATCCGCGCCGTATTGGTCGATGATGGCTTGCGGGTCCACCCCGTTGTTCTTGGATTTGGACATCTTCTCAGTGCCGCCGATGACGACGGGCAGACCATCAGACTTGAGCTTGGCACCAATCGCGCGCGCCTTAGCATCGACCTCGACTTCTACATCGGCAGGATTGATCCACTGCTTCTTACCATTACTTTCTTCACGATAGAAAGTCGGTGCAATCACCATACCTTGCGTGAGTAGATTTTTGAATGGCTCGTTACCTTGCACCAAGCCTTCGTCGCGCATCAACTTATGGAAGAAGCGCGCATACAGCAGATGCAAGATAGCGTGCTCGATACCGCCTATGTATTGGTCTACTGGCAACCATTGCTGTGACGCCGCCTTGTCCACCATACCTGTGGTGCATTGTGGGCTGGCATAACGAACGTAATACCAAGACGACTCCACGAAGGTGTCCATGGTGTCAGTCTCGCGCCGCGCCTTACCGCCGCACTTAGGACATGCGCATTCATAAAATTCTGGCATCTTAGCCAAGGGCGAACCCGCGCCATCCGGCACGACGTTCTCAGGCAGCACCACTGGCAATTGATCATCCGGCACAGCAACGTCGCCGCAGCTTGCGCAATGGATGATAGGGATAGGGCAACCCCAATAACGCTGACGCGAAATGCCCCAGTCACGCAGACGGAACTGCACCTTCTTCTCGCCCAAACCTTTAGCGGTCAGATCAGCAGCGATAGCATCAACAGCGGCATCGAAAGCCAGGCCATCGTATTTGCCTGAGTTCACGCATACGCCATTCTTCTCGCCATACCAATCTTGCCAAGCTTCATCGCTGAAGGTTTGATCCTTAGCGGCGATGGACTGCTTGATAGCCAGATCGTATTTTTTGGCAAAACCGAAATCTCGTTCGTCGTGCGCAGGAACCGCCATCACCGCGCCTTCGCCGTAGCCCATCAGCACATAGTTACCGATCCATACCGGCACTTGTTCACCCGTCAGTGGATGAGCGACCTTGATACCGGTGTCCATACCCTTCTTTTCCATGGTGGCGATATCGGCTTCCGCCACGCCACCCTGTTTACACTCTTCAATGAAGGCGGCAAGGGCAGGGTTGTTCTGTGCGGCACGCGTGGCCAGCGGATGTTCCGCCGCGACAGCGACGAAGGTCACCCCCATGATGGTGTCAGCACGGGTGGTGTAGACCCACAGCTTTTCGTCCTCGCCATGCGTAAAGACGAAACGTACACCATAGCTCTTGCCTATCCAGTTCGCCTGCATGGTCTTGACCTGCTCAGGCCAGCCATCCAGCGTATCCAGATCATTCAGCAACTCGTCTGCGTATTGCGTGATACGGAAGAAGTACATCGGTATCTCGCGCTTTTCTACCAGCGCACCAGAACGCCAACCGCGTCCGTCTATGACTTGCTCATTCGCCAACACCGTGTTGTCCACTGGGTCCCAGTTCACCGTTGAAGTCTTTTTGTAGATCACACCCTTCTCGAACAAACGCGTGAACAGCCATTGCTCCCAGCGGTAATACTCAGGGGTGCAGGTCTTCACTTCGCGTGACCAATCGATGCCCAGCCCCAAAGACTTGAGCTGCTGCTTCATGTACTCGATGTTGGAATAGGTCCACTCAGCGGGTGGCACATTGTTCGCCATCGCGGCATTCTCTGCAGGCAGACCGAAGGCATCCCAGCCCATCGGTTGCATGACGTTAAAGCCCTTCATGCGGTGATAGCGGCTGAGCACGTCGCCTATGGTGTAGTTGCGCACATGACCCATGTGCAACTTGCCAGAAGGGTAGGGGAACATCGACAGGCAATAATACTTGGGCTTATCGCTCACTTCTGCTGCGCGAAAGACTTGTCTGGTTTCCCAATCTTGTTGGGCTTGTTTCTCGATGGAATCTGGGTGGTAATTGGCTTGCATGCGTGATTATTCTGTTAGGCTAAGTGTGTGGCATTATAGCGGGACAGCCTCGCCCTCGCTCAGCTTCATACATCCATCACAAGGAGTGCAACATGAAGATATCACCCAAACTTGCCCTAGCGATTTGCCTGTCTTTATTCACTCCTACGCTATACGCCGCGCCTGATGTCATTGTTCAAGGCGTCAAGATGCCCGCTTGGTTACAACGTGATGGCCGCCCGTTTCCGCTGACAGCAGGCATGGAGCTACAAGACAACGACCAAATCTTCACCGGTGGCAACGCTCGCGTTTTGCTACAGACGGCCGATGGCAGCGCCATCAAGCTGGGTGAAAATGCTGCTTTTGCCATTTCCAATCTGGCACAACAACGCGAATCGCAAAGTATTTTTACTGCCTTATTGAATGTCGCTAAAGGGGCATTTCGTTTCACCACTGCATTAGTCGATAAGCACAAGGCGCGTGAGGTGACAATCAAAGTCGCGAACGCAACCATAGGTGTGCGCGGTACGGATGTATGGGGAAAATCGGGCGGCAAAATGCGTATGGATGCCATGGAAAAAGCGATGGGTAAAGCGATGAATCACCCTGGGCAAGAGATGCTCGATTTCGATGTGGTGTGCTTGATTGAAGGGAAAATCGAGATGCAGCACTTAGGCGACGCACCCTTCATGATGGAACAACCCGTTACATTTTACGTCATGCCCAAAGATGAAGCGGCGATGCCAGTCGCGCCGCTGGCGATGGAGCAGCTGAGCAAGTGGGCGCAAGAAACGGAGATTGCGCCTAACAGTGGAGCAACCAGCGCAGGCGGCAAATGGAAAGTTGTCTTGCTCTCTGCGCCAACTGAGTCAGCCATCTTGGGTGCGTATGACCAATGGCGCAACGCAGGTTATGCGGTGCGCATCCTGCCTGTGAATGGTGCGAATGGCCGTGAATATCAGTTGCGCATCACACAGATTGCAAGCCAAACCGAAGCGGATGCACTCGCCAAATCTTTGACTGGCAAGTTTGGTGCCAGCAGCCCCAAGGTCACACGCTAATTACAGCAAAGGATAACCTCTGCTAGAATCGCGGTTTATAACTATTTTTATTCAACTCTGAGGAGATTCAAACTATGTCCAGCAAGCATCCAGTCATCGCTGTTACCGGTTCTTCCGGTGCGGGTACTACAACCGTTAAGCGCGCCTTCGAAAACATCTTCCGCCGTGAAACCATCAAGGCTGCGGTAATCGAGGGCGATAGTCTGCATAGTTTGGATCGTATGGCTTTCCGTGCTGCAGCTGCGGAAGCTGCCAAGAACGGCCACAACACTTTCAGCCACTTTGGCCCAGAAGCTAACCACTTCGACAAAATCGAACAAATGTTCAAACAGTACGGCGACACAGGTATGTGCAAACGTCGTTACTACGTACACAGCGAGCCAGAAGCGGTTGAGCACAACAAGCATTTCGGCCTGACTGATCTGACACCAGGCGTATTCACACCTTGGGAAGATATCGAATCTGGTTCTGATCTGTTGTTCTACGAAGGTTTGCACGGTTTGGCTAAGGATGAAAAGCAAGGTATCGACGCAGGTCGTTTCGTAGACTTGGCTATCGGCGTTGTGCCAGTGGTTAACTTGGAATGGATCCAGAAGATACACCGCGACAAAGCAGAACGTGGCTACTCAGCAGAAGCAACTGTAGACACCATCATGCGTCGTATGCCTGACTACATTAACTACATCACCCCACAGTTCACCAACACGCACATCAACTTCCAACGTGTGGCAACTGTAGACACATCCAATCCTTTCATCGCGCGTGACATCCCTACGCCTGACGAAAGCTTTGTCGTGATTCGCTTCCGCAGTCCTAAGGGCGTTGACTTCCCTTACATGCTGAGCATGATTCCTAACGCATTCATGTCTCGTGCAAACACACTGGTTGTTCCTGGCGGCAAGATGAGCCACGCGATGGAAGTGATCTTGGCACCGATTATGCACGACATGATTTCAAACAAGAAGAAGTAAACAACACCCACGAAGTCCATCTCGTGTAACGGGGTGATCGCAGCGATGCGGTCACCCCGTTTTGTTTGCGGCTGTTGAATTAAGGCTGCGCTGATTAAGTGGAGAATATGGTTCGATACATTTCCCGTTCGCCCTGAGTGCCATGCGTAGCATGGTGTATCGAAGGGACGAACGGGAAACACTCACCACGAACGGACTTGTATAGCGCAGCCTTAAAGCTGCTGATAGAGATACTTTTGAAATCCGGCGAATACGCGGCCTATCTCTTCGGGTCGGCCCAAATCAGCCACAGCCTCCGCTATAGAGTCGTGATATTTGAGCAACAACAGCGGACGCAATTTCTCCTGATCCAACTCTTCTACACCATCTTGTACGTAATGGCTCAGCACGAATTCTAAGAACGCCTGCTGTTTATCGTTGAAGGCCGTGTTGATGTAAGCCGCCGCATGCGTAGCGCGCACCTCGCGGCTGATAGGTTCTTGGGCGAATGCCACATAAGCCAGCACGTCATACAGATCGCTATTTTCAGCATCAATGATTTTCTGCATCTCCGTCAGTTGATTTTTGCCGAAGCCGCTCTCGCTCAAGCCTTCGAGCAACTTCTTGCGCGTGTCTGGCATACTCCAGATTGTGCACAATTCATCTTCGTCACTGAAAAACTCGGGTAGCTTGCCAAACAGCATCGTCAGAAATGCGGCTGCTGAAAGTGGCTTACCATCCTGCCCCCAGAAGGTTGTCACCGAGATGTGTTTAATGTTGCGCTGCTTGCCGTCTGCCAGCTTCACGCGCGCTTTTACACGCTCACACTCACAGGGTTGTTGACCGCAAACAGGGCAGGGCGGACGCTCGCAGATGCATGGCTGCTGACCGCACACATAGCAAGTGGGCGCTGGCTCACGCAGACACGTACAAGGGTAATGGCCGCATTTATCGCAGATCGCGGGGGTATCGACTGGGCCATCCCAATCCGCATCATTGAAGCGCTCATGCGCCCTGACAAAATCGTAAATAGTGAAGTAATCTTTGCCGTCGTACAGACGAGTGCCGCGTCCTATGATCTGCTTGAATTCGATCATGGAATTCACCGGTCGCATCAGCACAATGTTGCGCACATTACGGGCATCGACTCCGGTGGAGAGTTTTTGCGACGTTGTAAGTATGGTAGGGATGTTCTTCTCGTTGTCTTGGAACTCACGTAGATATTGCTCGCCGCGTTCACCGTCATCAGCGGTCACACGTACACAGTAATCCGTATTGCTGCTCGTTTTAGTCTGATTGATCAAATCCCGAACCAGTGCGGCATGCGCCTGATTGGCACAAAACACCAAGGTCTTCTCACGCTGATCGATCTGCTTCATGAATTGCTGCACGCGATATAGTTCACGTTCCTCGATCACAATGCTGCGATTGAAATCGCCCTCCTCGAAGCGCGTCCCAGCCTCTATCTCGCCCTCGACCAGTTTGTCGTCCGAGGTATAGGTATATGCGTCCAATGTGGTTGCAAACTGCTTCACACGGAAGGGCGTCAGATAGCCGTCGTTGATGCCTTCCTTTAGCGAGTACTCGTACACCGGATCGCCGAAGTAAGCATAGGTGTCCACGTTGTCGCGGCGCTTAGGTGTGGCGGTCAGACCGAGCTGCACGGCGGGGGCAAAGTAATCGAGAATGCCGCGCCAAGTGCTTTCGTCATTCGCACCGCCACGATGACACTCGTCGATGATGATGAAATCGAAGAAGTCTGGCGGATATTCACCGAAGTTCCCTTCGACAAGCTCAGGGACCGCCCTTTGGACAGGCTCGGTGTGTGAGCTTGTCGCACACTCAGAGGCCGAACGAGATTTTGATAATAATGGGAGTGCGTTTTCATTACCTGTGATGAGCGCAATTTTCTTTGCTCTGCTCCATCCTTGCACTTGCTTTTCCCGCACAAAAGCCTCGTCAATCCGATCAAAAGGTTCGTAATAAACTAACCTTACTGGCGTATGAGCTTTCGTATGTTTTGCACCTTCCCCATTTCGATGTTGCTCAAGCCGTAGCCTTAAATCAACTGTGCTTCCAGTGTAGAAGCTGCCATCTGCACACTCTAGGATATACATATAGCCATATGCATCTCGAACTTCTGTGAGTTCGACAAGCTCACCCACCGTACCTGTTGATACTCCCGTTGTGGTTCCTGTTGTGATTCTGCCGGTTGCTGAGCCCGTCGAAGCAAAAGTCTGAAATATCGTAAAAAACACGCTGCCATTCTTCGGTACGCGACCCTTCTTGCGTATATCGTCTGGCGCGATACGCACCAGCGATCCAGGTGTGGAATCCTCAAAGGCAGAGAATGCGTTATAAGCCTGATCAGCCAAAATGTTTCGATCAGCGAGGAACAAGATTCGTGGCCTGCGCGCGCCATCCCTATTCAAATTCCAGCGCGCATGAAATAACTTCCACGCCAATTGAAACGCGATAAATGTCTTACCCGTGCCGGTCGCGAGCGTCAGTAGGATGCGTTGTTGCCGATCTACAATCGCCTCCAGCACATTGTTCACGGCGATATCCTGATAATAGCGCGCACCCCATGTACCACCTCTATCTTCAAATGGCACCTCGGCAAACCGTTCTCTCCACACTTCGACTGGCTCAGCGACCGGGTCTGCGACTGGGTTGGCGACCGATGCAGAGGGGGCTGAGCCGTCGGTCGCTGAGCCGTCGGTCGCTGAGCTTGTCGAAGCGGTCGAAGCGAAGGTCATTGCCCACAACTGATCGGGGGTAGGGTAGGCCGCCACATCGCCTTCCTTACCCGTCTGCATATCTACTCCATAGATGCGCTGACCATTGGTAGCGTAGCTGTAGCGCACCGCCAGCTTCCTTGCATACTGCTTGGCTTGTGTCAGACCTTCGGTGTACGGCAAACCCCAGCGCTTGGCTTCGATCACGGCCAGCTTGCGGTTCTTGTAAAACAGTACGTAGTCAGCAATCTCCGGCTTGCTATGCTGTCCACCACCAAGCAAGCGCCCTGGCGTGATGAACTCGCGCCGCACTCGGCTACCCTCGATCACGCCCCAACCTGCGGCACGTAGGGCTGGGTCTATATGTTCTGCACGGGTTTCGGCTTCGTTCATCAGGCGGCTTTTTCGTATGGCGTAAATCTGTTGCTATCTTTTGTCAGCAACAGCATCAGCTTCGGATGGATAAACAGCTTTTCTTTTGACACAGCGACTTCATTCAGCACGCCGATTTCTACCAACTGTTTTAAGTATTGCGAAGCGGTTTGACGTTTTGCGATGTCCGCTTCGGTCAAACTGCTGATGCGGCAATAGGGCAATTCGAATATCAGGCTTACCAGTTCATGGCTATAAACTTTGGGCAATCTGACGCGCACATATTCTGCCGTGTGCTCTGATAATGCGCGGATTGCCGCGATCTTGGCCATCGTCCAAATTGCCGTTTCCTCCACACCCTTGATGATGTAAAGCAGCCACGACTCCCAATCATCCTCTCGGGTCACTTGCAGCAACAAGCGGTAGTAATCCGCCTTGTTCTGGATGATGTAACGGCTCAGGTACAAAATCGGCAAGGTCAGCAAATCTTCTTGTATTAAAAATAGACTATTCAACACCCGCCCAGTTCGACCATTACCATCGGTGAAGGGGTGGATAGCCTCGAACTGATAATGCCCGATTGCCATGCGGATCAGCGGATCGAGCGAGGTTTCGTTGTGCAAAAAACGTTCCCAGTCCGCCAGCTTGTCTCGCAATAAAGATTCACCTTCTGGCGGCGTGTAGATTGTTTCGCCCGTCGCATCGTTCATCAGCGTTGTGCCCGGCGTACGCCGCACCGACATCTCAATACCCTTGATGCGGGTGCATATCTGTTCGGCGGTGCGCGTGGTCAGCGGATATTTTTTGAGTGCCTTGTATCCCTCGAACAATGCATGGCTGTAACGCAAAGCTTCCTTGGTGGCTGGGTCAGCCTGCTCCTCGCTATGCAAATGACGGAACAACTGATCTGTCGTCGTCACGATATTTTCGATTTCAGAACTGGCTCGCGCTTCCAGTAAAGGCAAGGTATTGATGAGCATTGCGGGGTTGGGAATCAATGCCGCCGCCTGCCTCAAGCCAGCCAATGCCGCACGTGCAGTAATGCACTGCTTCAACACCGCACGCGTCTCGATCTCCACCTTGGGTGGCAAGGCAGGCAAGGTATTGTAGGGGCGGTCAGGCTTCCAGCTTCTTGCGCTCATGTTTACATTCCATGATTTTATCGACACATCCGAAGTCTATGTCGATGCCATCGACACGTCAATAATATGTGTCGATATTTTTACATTTTATCGACATAAGATGCGGATATGTCGATAGCGTGTACGTGTATAGAAATCGCCGTTTTTTATACATGTCACGGAGGACGTGTTCAAAAAATGGAGATTTCTTATCACGTCCCCAACTCGTCATTCCTGCGAAGGCCGGAATCCAGTGGGTTTAAACAAAATGCATTTTCTTCTTGCTGGATACCGGCCTGCGCCGGTATGACGGCACATCACAACGCCCCGCTGAACGCCTGATGCAGCAGCGATTTTTTCAGCTCGGCTAGGGCGGCGAGCTTGCGCTGGTAGAGGGATGCTAGGCGTTGGGTTTCTGCGGAAAGCGCATCGAGTTTGGCTGCAACTTCGCGTTGCTCCGCAAGAGGCACTCGCGGAACTTGGATATTTCTAAGCACTTTCAGAGAAACTGTTTTTTGCGCCGTACCTGTTGCACCAGCACTGGCTTGCTCAAATACCGGTGGTGAAAGCAGCAGGTAATATAACCATGTGCTGTCTGTTTCTGCAGACGGACGAACTAGACCAATGTGTCGCTGAAAACAAAAGTCCACATCATGATCGACGCTCACAGGAATTCCAAAAGAGCCTGTCACTGTATAAAGAACGTCGCCTTTGCGTGGCTTTCTGTTTGGCTTCAATTTTTGAAAGTAATCTTTGGACACCGTGAACGTATCCGAAAAATCTATACAACGCGTGTCTTTGTTGATATTTGAGATGGTGATAAATGGAACACCCGTTGGAGATTTTGGAGGTGGCATGTGGTCGCCGTCAGTAATGTCGCTCGCCAATTCCGAAAGAGCTACCCACCCATCTCCGCGCCCTTCGACACCGCTCAGGGGAGCCTGGGCGAAAACGGATTGCAGGTGGCTTTCGAACAGGGCGCGGGCGTTTTGCAGGTTCTGTTCGGCGTTGGTTTTGGCGGTGGCGATGCCGTCAAACGCTGCGTCGAGAATGCCGACGATGCGCTGCTGTTCGGGTAGCGGCGGAATAATACCAATGACCCAGTCTTCAACTGTGGTCTTCTTGATAGAAGGCAGCCCCGCATCATTCGCAAACTCGGAGAGATCGTGTTCAAGAAAGAAATAGAAAAGCAATCGGCTGCTGATCTTGCTTGTGACTGGAATAACTCCC
>JBBQKX010000040.1:0-18308 GCA_038327315.1 Burkholderiales bacterium
TATTCCTTGCGTGGGAATTTCTCGGGATATCTACAACAAGCATTGTCAACAGAAGTGCTCAACACAGCCAAGGATGGTGGTGGATTTCTTAACTCAATCGCGGAGTATCTAAAAAACGATGCCTACCAACAATCCAAGCCCAAAGTATTGATCTGGGAGATACCCGAACGATTCTTACAGACTCCGTTAGATGATGAATTGAACTGGTTGAGCAATGTGGGCCTCAACCAACAGTCCCATTAAACCAATTTATCATTCTGGTGATCTCTCAATGCAAGAGATCAGCTGGCAAACTACACACTTTCAGTTCACTAAGGCTCAGACTGCTGTTGATACCAGGATAGATACGTACCTTGCTATAACCAACACCTTTCGATGTCAGCGGTATCTTGATCAAATGACTCATATCATCACCGGCCAGAGGCACATTGAAAATTCGTTTGTTATCACCCTCACCTGCTTCTAGACGTAGTACCTTTTCACCAGAATTTTTTATATTCATACTCAAATAGTCCAGCTGTTGTAATTGCTGATCGAACGATAAATCTAGATAGTCTTGCGCTACCGTCGCTGCTGTTTTTAAATTGGCACCCGCATTCTTGATCAAACCGCCGTTGATCATGTGGACACCATTCGATGATAGTTTGCAGTCCTTTTCTACCCATGCAGAAGCACGCAGCAACCATTCGGTATTGTCAGTCACATAACGTGCATCACGATAATGATAGTCTGGTGGTGCGCGCATATCCCGCTCCGGCATCTCCCATATGATGAGTTTTGGTCGCTGCGTCTGGAATGCATCATCTCTCAGATATGACTCTAACCCAGTCCAAGAACCACGATCAGCCCCCACGGAGACATCAAGCAAATCATGCTGTAAGGTATAGCGTAAGGCATCAGCAAAACCTGTCCATGAGTGAGAATAACTACTTCCCATTAGAGTGATTTGTGGCGCCTTATCCTCATCTAATAAGCTTTCATTTTCTTGTTCTACAGTACTGATGGAAAATAAGCGGGTCATCTCGGGCGCATAACTTGCTGCACCAGCAGGCAATTGCCCGACTAGGTCCCGTGATTGAGTCTTAACCGGCTTATTCCTCCACACGATTTTGTAATGCGAAGTAGGAATACTATCGAGTATTTTTTTCAAATCATTATCCTTGGATATTTGCTGCTTGATAGTTTCAGCAGCAAGCATCGCACCAGATGGAGCCCAATGGGTATCGAGACGGAAGAACAACTGATCATCAGGTTTCTTGGCTACACTCTCGATAAATGCCGTATTCAAATCGAGCACCTTCACATTCGCGGCACGCAAATCGTGCATCATGCGTTGATAGTTGCCTGACATATAACTATTTAGTTTCATATCCGCAGGTAGATGTTCGGCATAGATACGTGCCTTCAAAGGCACCATAGTCACCGCCATGTTCACACCATTACGTACCATCTCACGATTAAGTTTCGCTATGAGCGCGATTGACTTATCTGTTGCGGACTGATCAGCCGCATCACTGAACTCATAACGATAAAACAGCCAATCATCCTTACCAACAATTCCAGGTGCACTATCCGCCGCATATGCACAAATTGCCGCCACGCCCATCGAAATGGCGACTGAAAAACTAACAAACTGCTTTAATAGTGATTTCAAATTAATCTCCAAAAATTTTATGCATTCAGCGCTTTTTGCCCGTATATCGTTCAACTTTATTCTGAATTACTTGTGCAGTTACCGCGCCATGCTTACCAGGAAATAACAATAGACTATAAGTACCGCCAGGCTTCATATCAACTGTCATTTTGGTTAATAATTTAGCTTCATTGAATGCTGCCAAATTGATTTTGATGGGATTCACCATCAGTGCATGCATAGAATCCGGCGCAAGTTGTTTAAATACACTGACCTTGCCGTCTTCACTACGAATATCAACTGGGAACTTTTGACCAGAAAGTTGATAGGCAGCCAATACAGATTTGAGCTTATTCGCATTGGCCTTATCCTCGAAAAATAAGGGCTGCGAAGCATCTGTATATGCAACTGTTATTGCTCGGCCAGCTAATACATCCAGAGTTGTACTACGTTCCGAATTTTTATGATCACTACTTTTCATCGTGAGTATATGTTTGCCCGCGCTGAGAACCATATAGTCGCTTGCACTGCCGGCTTCCAGTCTTGCGACACGCACATCACCATCCACACTAAGAGAAGTCGCACCGTCACCCGATGCACGAATCACTCTCACATACGCCGAATCTGCGGGAGGTTCAGGGTCATACAACAACTCCTCAGCATATACAGCCCCGATTTGTGCACAAAGAATTACCGTAGCGGCTAAAGTTTTTTTCATATTTTTCCTACTAAGGGATTATTTTTTGGTATCAGTGAATTTCAAAAACCAATGATGTTCACCAGGTGGCAAATTTCCAAGCTCAATATCGGCACGCCATACATCTCGCCTCATCACGGATACCGGCGCTCTTTCTAAATCATCAGGTAACAAAATCAGTTCGGCATTAAGGTAAGGAAGATTCACCAACACAGTTGCACCTGGCAGTAAGGCCTCCTCACCCGACAGCTTCACGGTCAACAATGCAGGAGTCACGCTATCATCCAATGTAACCTTGATACGCTCACGTTCTCGCCACCATGTTGTGACCTCATGTGCATTTGCAGTCCACATATGTTTGCTCGCATCATGTAGCATCTTGGAAAAATCATTCCATTGTGTCTCGTCCATGGCGCTATCGCTAGGTATGCGCACCACATTCACCCCCCCCATACGCTCAGACTGTCTGAACTCAGCAAGAAAATCCTTAAATCCATTTGGATTCTCATCCGACAACATGTCGTCTGGGCCGCTTTGGGTACGAGGTAGCAACATCATATCGTCATTTTCATCGCCAATAAAACTCGGCAAACGCGATTCCGAACTGCTGTAATCACCAATCATATATTTGAAATTATTCTTTGCTAGGACTTCGATCGTGGTTTGATCGTAACCTTCCATGGGGGGGTGTATACCCATTTCTATTGCCAGTTGTGGTGCTAAACTTTTTGCTTCTTGTAGCATCCTCGCGATACGCTTCGCCTGCTTAAACTTCGATAATCCAGCATATGATTCGAAGCCATCACCCATATAAGCGATCTCATGCCCACGCTGATGCAAACTTTGCAATCGTTCTTGGATATCCTTAAGTTGTTCGGTTAATACGAAATAGCTTGCATGCCCCCCCAATGATTCGCACAGTTCTGCATAACGATATTCACTGTCTGAAACTCCATTTGCTTCATCAATCGCCATGACCATCGCACTCCGTTTATGGTCGGGCCATGAACCCAAATATGTGGATGGACGTCGTGCGAGCCAAGTCAATGCATCGTAGGCAATTGCATCCATAGATGTTCGATCTGCAGCATTCCATAAGCGTTCCGGATATCCAAGCACGACTGCTCGTGAAGCATGACCACCACCATAGAGACGCTCATTGAAGCTAATCACACTGTCAGGTTTACCAGAATGTACTGTTCTTGACCAATCCATGATCTGTGCTGCGGAATTAACACCGCTCAAACGCAAGGGATACCAACCTTCCGCTCTTTCAGTCCAGATGCGCAATCCTGCAGGCAACTGATGAGTGACCGGATTATCGCCGTGAGGATTGATGTAGACATCATCATTTTCATGGCGAGTATCGCCGACCACACGTGTATTCAATGTGTCCGTCATAAAATCGAACCCTGTCCATTCCCCCACGGAACCACGCACTCCGCTCAGCCAAGTTGTCAGTACGCTACCACCCCGCTTACGGAAGTCTGCGATGCTATTACGCTCGGATTCATCTAATGCAACCGAGGAAGGCAGAATGAGCACGCCATTTGAAAGCTGACGTAATTCATCCGTTTTGCTAATAGTCACATGTGAAATCTCATGCCTATCTAAAAATGCTTCCCATACAGCTATATTCTGTTGGTGATCTACGCCTAGTACTGCAAAAAAGGCTGACGTCGTGGGTGAAGAATAAAGTATGACCTTATAATTGTTCGCAGGTCGCACACTGGCAATCAAACCATGCGATCCCACCGAAGTCGTCAGATCGATAACCGCGACACTATTGTCCCTCACATCCAGGCTGCCGCTCGCCTTCGCCGTACTTAGATCAATATGAGCTGGATCACGCGTGTAAATATCAGGCGGTAAAAGAGCCGCCTCAGGCAAACCACCTTCTGGGGCGCTGTTAAATATCCAGTCCTTTGGTAGGACTTCAAGCTTAGCGGAAGCTGGCAAAGTCTCAGCTAGTTGGTCAATGTGTTGAACACGTGCTACTGGAATGCCCAATAGCAACGGGACTGCATTCCGATGCTTGATAATAGTTTTTGATTTTTCAGGGACATGACTACATGCTTGCAGCATGATCATGGTGAATACCGCTACTAGTAGCGCTTTAAATCTGGTCAACACTACATGCGAAGATGTCATTAATTTTCCTTGCTACATTGAGGAGTGGCGCTACTTTATACTGCATCTGGCACTCCACCATGTGTCGTCCGAACTACAGACGAGCCATGATGTGCGTGAGCGATAAAGTTCACAAGCTATATAAGACATTAATTGATGCATGTTAGAATCTGCGCGATGTGATCTATGAATATTCTACGAATAGTATCAAGGCTCAATCAACCATGCAAAAACCTATACAAAAAACTGCAACAGCTAGACTAAATATCGCAGATCTACCCAGCTTGACAGATTGCATGTCCAAGGGTGGTATGTATGCTTTAATCGCTGAGACACCACCTACCCGTTTCCCCGTTTTGGCCAGTTGCTTGTTCGCCGCCCTCCAAGATCAAATCCCTTGCACCGTCATACTGCCTGAACAAGCCGAGACCTTCATCGAACGTTTAGAATCGTTTGGACAATTGAACACTGAAGATGCGCTGAATACGAGGGAGCTGCAAGTATTGCTGTGCCAGAATGATTTCGCCAAGAAGTTGTTCAAATTTGGTATAGATGCCTTTACCAAGGAAATGGCTAGGTTTGACATCCGCCCTAGCGGCTTGCTGATATTCGATAAGGCAGATGAATTATTCAGCCTGCACGATATCTCGCTGGCATTAGCGCAAGCAGATGTATTGAGCCAATGGTTCACCGAACTCAACATCACCGCCTTGTTCTGTTTTAACTCGCTCGCAGACGACGAGGCCAGCAATTTGCAAGCCTTGATGGACAAGCTTTCTGGCTTAGTGCATATCGTGGGTGAACGTGACGGACTGGCACTGGCTTTCGATTATTGGCAATCACCAGAAGGAACCATTGCTTCCAAACACTATCCCTTAAGCTCACAAAATTCTGGGCTATATAAGGTCAATATCCATACTCATACCCAGGTTTCTGCTGTAACAAGCAATGAAAAAACCTCGGATTTGAAAGGTGTGAGTCAGTTCTACCACATGGATGCACAACTGGACAGCATGTACCAACAGCTACCAGGCGAATGGCACTATGTAGATAGTTTGGTAGGCATGATTTATGCCACTCGTGGCTCTCAATCTGCCACAGTGGTACTCAGCTTTGAAAGTGGCACCAAGTTGCGCGAACTAGCCGAGACTGTACATACACTGAGATTGGGGCTGGGCAAGCGCGCCTGTATCGTTATCCATGAGAAGAAGTCATCCTTACGCTACCAGAACGAAGCTTTACTGTTACGTCTTGGTGTCAATCTAGTCATACACCGAGATGTACCTATCAGTCGACTCCCTCTGCTGCTCGAATCTGTCAAAGGTCAAGTATTCGAGCGCCGCATGGACATCAACTTTGAAACGGCACTCGCCAGCGTACTGCCGTCGACTCTAAGAGGCTACCAAGCGCCCGTCCACTTCTGCCCTGAAGTACATAAAATTTTGGATCGCAGTGAAACAATTGATATCCCCTGCACATTATTTGTCGGCATCCCTGTTGCTGGAACCGACATTGCCTCACTTTTATCCAATATCGTCCTTAGTCGAGCCGGCGATCTGAGTAGTAGTGATGGAGAAAACTGCTATCTATTCCTAAACGGATGTCCTGAGTCGGCGATTCTAATCACCGTAGAGAGACTGCTGGGAGTAGATATCGATCAAGTGTTCCAAAGCCACCGTTTCATTACTCGCAAACCTGAGATCCATGCAGAGCTTGATGCACTGACGCGTACCGCTGAGCTACGCGACCTAAGCAGCCTTGCACCACTCGTGATCAATGCTACGGCGGCGACACACGAAAGTCCCGATATCTCCGAAATAGTTAAACCTCAAGAACCACCCCACATTGCGATGCCTATCGAAGTGGCGTCAACTGCAAGCGACACAACTGCAACGTCAGATATCGGTACGACATCTGGACTTTTCAAAATAACGAGCGATATTCAGATAGGCACAACCTCCGGACTCTTCCAAAAAACGAGCGATATTCAGATAGGCACGACCTCCGGACTCTTCAAGAAAGGCGGCGATACCCAAATTGGTACATCATCTGGACTTTTCAGAAGAGGTGGAGGGGCTCAGTTTGGCACGAATTCCGGCCTTTTCAATAAAGCTGGCGATGTCCAGATAGGCTCATCATCCGGACTCTTCAAGAAAGCTGACGATACACAAATCAGTACGGCTAAACCTAAAATTCCAACTGAACAGCTGACCACCGAATCGAGCACACAAGTTGAGGTCGCTGTACCGACAACCTCACACTCGTCACCTACAAAAGCTAGAGAAGTCACACAGGGCGCTAGTCATATCGTGTTTGGCAAAGATCCCGTGCCGCGCGCCCAACGCAGCATCCAGCGCCCTGCGACAAGCAAATCCAAATGATAGGGTACGCCATGTACAAGTCTTACGCAGCGCTTAGCGTTGCCTTATTGCTAAGCTGCAACGCGGCATATGCAATAGACACTGAGTACGACCCCAATGGCAAGGTAGCGCAACTTTATCAGGCACAACAATACGTTCAGGCTGCCGATCTGGGACTAGAGCAATTACTAAGCGAACCGTGGAACCACACCTTACGATTCCTAGTTGCCGATAGTCTGCAAAGAGCAGGTAGATACGATGAAGCAGCGACGCAGTTCTCAGCCTTAGAAGGCACAGTGTATGCAGAAAGAGCCATGCTCAGACTCAATGCTCTACGTACCAACACGCCACCAACTGCAGCTATACAACTGACAGGCATCGATCCTAATGTTGGTGATGCGGCAACTCCCCAGCCTGACAGTGCTCCGCAGCCCACTGCCAAGACCTTCTCGTATACCCTAGTGTCACCCGAGCAAGTTACTACGTCGCGACATAGCCCATCACAGCAGCGTATCTACGACCTGTACACATCCGGTGACTATCAAGCGACAGGATCGGAAGGTCTAGAGCTTTTCAAGACTGAGACACCGAACGACGAACTACGCCTCGAGGTCGCTAATAGTCTGGCATGGACCGGCCGTATGGATCAGGCAGAATCACAATACAAGATGATAGGCCTCGGCAGATACAGTAACGATGCGCGCATAGGCTTGGCAAATACCTATCGATGGCGTGGTCGAGATGACAAAGCCTTGCCGATATATCAAGAGGTATTGGGCGAATCTCCCAATGATGCTGCTGCCTTACAAGGTGTAAAGTTTGCACAACGTGAAATGAGACCACGCACGCGTATAAGTTATGGTGGCTCTAACGACTCCTCACCAGAGGACAAGCGCCCAACAGTGATCGATCATCGCTGGCGTGATGCAACTGGACAACAGATCTTTGGTTTAGAAACCGGAGTCATTAGGCAGCATCAGAACCAGAACAATGTGAACCAACTCGACTTCACTGCGCGTTATCAAAACTTGGAGCTACCCTTCCAGCCCAAATTCGAGCTCAGTCAACAAGTCCAACCCAAAGTGCGCCTATATGGAAGTGTCGCTGCAAGCTTTGCAGACAAAGAGGTCACAGTAGTAGCAGGACATGATAATTGGGGGAAACTCGCCGCTACCACACAGGCGCTTAAATCCAGTTTAAGCAGCAATCATTTGGGTATCGCAGCCAACCATATATATGATTTCGGTCAGTTGTTCGCAAATGCTGATATTCATGCCATATCAGATGGCAATCGTATCGTTACCACTAAACTAGACTACAAACCAGCTTGGACGCCCTTGGGTAATCACGTTAAGCCTTTTATAGGCATGGAAACACGTGACGCGCGCAACAATAGCTTGGCCTACTGGTCACCTAGTACTGGCTTCGGTACTGCCTATGCCGGATTACAAGTTGAATCAGGACAAGATGAATGGAGTCTATTCGGTGCGGGTCAACTCGGTACCAGACTATATGGTGAAGCTGGCAACAATTGGAGTCTCTCAGCTGGTGGGAAATATTGGCTGACGCAGGACATCGCTATCGATCTAAGTCTATGGAAGATGCTAAGTTGGCGCAATAATTCGACCTATAGGGCGAAGTCTTTCAATCTAGGTGTAGAAAAGCTGTGGGATTAAGTCAGTTCTATCGCTACCTTTGGAGCGTCTTAATATTGGGTGGCTTGATCGCCCTAGGTACATACGGCTTTTACAAAGTCCGACAATATGATTTGTCCTCATTTAGCATCATATTGGAGAGCACAATTCTCTCCGCCATCTCTCTTTATCTTCTGATCTTCCTGGCCCTACTCATCATCCGCTATGCGGTGTTAATCCTGTACTCCTTCATGGAACATGTGGAGTATCTACACAAGCGCGACCAAGAGTCACACGAAATAGCGACCCCAGATTCAGCACTCCCCATGATTACCCTAGTCGTGCCGGCCTATAACGAAGGCATGGTGATACAACCTGCCTTGCGATCATTGCTATTACTCGACTATCCCAACTATGAAGTGCTCGTCATAGACGACGGTTCCTCAGACGACACTTACGAAAAATCTTTGGCAGTCGCCAGAGAAGATCACAACGTCCCACTGCGAGTCATTACCAAGCGTAATGGTGGCAAAGCCGATGCCCTTAATACTGGGATGACAAATGCGCGTGGCGAATTCATCCTCAATATGGATGGCGATACCAAACTTTCCCGTAATACCCTGCGGGCATGCATAAGACACTTCGACAATCCCAATGTGGGCGCGGTCGCAGGTAATGTAAAGGTACTTAACCGTGACAACCTCTGGACCAAGTTGCAGGCCTTGGAGTATGTAGAAGGATTGGCGATGGCACGCAAGGCACAAAGCTTCATGCGTGCAGTGAATATCATTCCTGGCCCCTTGGGTATGTTCCGCAAATCAGTCCTGCAACAGGCAGGCGGCTATGATCACGATACCTTTGCGGAAGATTGTGACTTGACGCTAAAGCTATTGATGCGTGGCTGGCACATCGCCTACGAGCCAACCGCCATTGCTTGGGTTGAGACGCCCAGTCATTTGCTAGACTTGCTCAAACAGCGTTACCGCTGGACACGCGGCATCTTGCAAGCGACACGCAAACACCGCTCCGCCTTATGGAATCCCGCCAAAGCAGGTATCAACTTCTTTATCCTCTGGTACATGCTATTCGAAGGCATTATGTGGCCCTTCTCCACAGTATTGGGTAATCTATTCTTCGCCTACATAGGCCTGAAATACGGGGTGGTCATCTTCCTGTTCTATTGGTGGTTGCAACTAACAATACTGGATATCGTGGCTGCCTCATATTGCGTCATCGTCGAAGAGGAATCACCTTCGCTAATCATCTATGCAATCGGCTTCAGACTGTTTTACATTACAATAATCGATATCTCCAAAGTGTTCGCAACCATAGAAGAATGGCGTGGTACGAAAATGACTTGGGGGAAATTACAGCGTGAAGGAAAACTTTAATTGGATCTGATCTCCATACTGGCTACCGTGATACTGATCACGACCATAGGCACCCTAGTCGTCGGAGTGGCCGCCTATGCCGCATTCAAGCTGCGTGACAAACGTCGCCCCAAGAAGAAAGACCCGACCGCATCCGATCAAGGAGAGCTAGGTGAGCCAATCTTTCTGAAACGTTATGTTCCCGAGTTAAAAAAAGAAGATTGATATGCTCGCTCTCTTTACCAAGATCGCACCATGTTTATAGCCATGTCTGACTCACATTCTGAACTGCAAAACAAAAGGGAAAGAAAACCGGCTTACGCATCGGTGGGATTATATCTGCCCCTGCTGGTCATCATCGGCCTGAGTATCACCATACTCACCTTTGTCGCGACCATGAAAGTCTTGGGCTGGGAAGTCCCGGTCTTCAACGATAAAAAACTCAGCTTTGCGGCCCTCGCCAAACCCAGTTTTAAGCATGGCGATATCGCCCTGTACATCTCACCCAACACTACCCAATATTTTAGCCAGATTGGGGGCAAGTATCAGCGACTGCTCGACCCTTGGCGAGGCTACTTCAAAGACAGACAGATACAGGTTGAAGAACTCAGCACCGTAGAGGGTCTGCGAAATTTACAGGGTGGTGTAATCATCATACCTTCAGCAGTCGCGCTCAGTGATGAGGAGAAACGGGCGCTATTGGACTTCCAACATCAGGGCGGCTCATTGCTGGCAACTTGGGCGACCGGCACGCGCAACCAACAGGGCGATTGGTCGGGCTGGGATTTTTTGGCTCAGTTGGGTGCCAAGTCCATGGGTGAGATGTCTGCCGAGAGTGATGCTCACTATTTAGTCTTGGATGGCGAGTCTCCATTATCCTTTTCTCATCCCGCTGGCATGCGTATCTGGATGGGCAATACCGCAGAACATCCGTTATTACTAGCCAACGCCAAGATCACTGGTCGCGTCATGAACTGGGCACGTATACCCGTCGCGGGACAGAGCGACCTTGGTGCAGTGGTCTATTCCAACGGCAGTGCTGAAGCCGGTCGCTGCGCCCTATACTCTTTCGCAGAATCCTCCTGGGAGTCACAACCTCAACCCATCTACCAATTGGTAGATGACACGCTCAGCTGGCTGATGCACAAACCCGCCATCGTGCGCTCTGCTTGGCCTAATGGTAAACGCGCTGCAGAAGCGATAGAGATGGACACCGAGGACGGCTTCCCGAACGCACTACGTTTCGCTTCCATGATGACCTCTATAGGATATAGCGGTAGCTTCTTCATACTCACCTCAGTTGCCAAACTATATCCCGATGTATTGTTCACCTTGGCTAAAGATTTTGAGATCGGTTATCACGGTGACATCCACATCAGCTTCAAGGATCAACCTGAGGCGCAGCAATTGCAGCGCTTGGACACCATGCAAGCGGATATGGCAGCGCTGTTGCCCAATAAGAAGGACATGTTGGGCTTCCGTGCACCCACCGAAGGCTATGACAAGACCACAGAGCAACTCTTGCTGCGTAAAGGCCTGCGCTACCATGTGGCCGATCCCAACAGCTCCGAAGCGCGTCTACCTTTTTTTGCCAAGATAGACGACTTGGCTAACAAGGACAGTTTAGTGGTGCTACCCAGAACACAAAGAGATGACATCAATCTGAGCCATCAGGAACTGGATGCCGAGCAGACTGCGCAAGCCCTGATAGATGATTTTCATTACACCATGGACATGGGCGCATTGGGCCTATTGAGCGTGCACAGCCAAAACTACTCAGATAGCAGTAAGCTGACTGCGGCTATGCCACGATTGCTGGCCGAATTGAAGAAGAATCGCAGCAAGTTGTGGTTGGCATCCACCGGTCAGGTCGCGCAATGGTGGCAGGAGCGCGACCGTTTGAAACTGTCCTCGCAGTATCTGGGTAAACGCTTAGAGTTTGACATCACAGTGCAGGGTAACCGTCCTTTGGAAGGTGCCAGTTTGACACTGATATTGCCGCAAAAAGGCGTGACTCCAGAAATCACTGGCATCAAGACAGGCATGCCAGAAGTTCATATCGCACCCATAGATGAGTACAGAGTTTCGGTGACGTTCGATAAGTTAGAACCGGGTAACTATTCTTACCAGGCGACCTTCGAATAGAGAATCAAGGACAGCGCGTGTTAATTTCTAATCGCGCTGCTCGCGTAAATAGCGTTTTACGAGCTCTCCTTTGTCATACCCCAAAGCAAAAAAAGCCATGCCACTAAGCCCACGTTCTTTAAGATAACGAGACTTCTTACTCAAACTTAGGCCATCCTCAAACCATCCTTCATAGTGCTGCCCGTCACGCTGAAACTGGTAGTAAGCCGAACCACTTTTTGCCTCATAGACAACACCGAAATGCTGCACCCTATCCTTAATGCTGATCTCTTCCTGACCTACTTGTGCCGCATGCCGCTGTGCATAGTAGACCGGCCTACCCCCGCCTACTGTTTTGGCTTGTAGATCATGAGATATTACTGGCCATTCATATCCATAAAGGGGAAATCCCATCAATAGTCGTTCTCTCTGCGCACCAGCTTGCAGTGCAATCTCGATTGCATCACCCCATGTCTCTGGGCCGCTCAGTGGTGACACCGAACCCGCAAACTCGCTATTCAGCCAATGCATGTCATAGCCTTGCAACACGACCTTATCTATTACCGCCAAGGTGTCAGCGTCATACATCGCCGACTTTGTGCCTATGGGGAAAAAAATAGATAGCTCGCGGGGCACTGCCATTCCATGTAATCGCTTAGCGAGAACACGTGTGTAGCTCTGATACTCAAGCATGATTGCAGGCGGTACAGCCTCGTAAATTTCGAAGTCCAGATGTATACCAGCCACCCCGGGTTGGGCAGCCAGTTCGAGCGTTTGCTTGAGCAAGATATCCCTAGCCTTAGCGTCAGAAAATAGTGCGAGGAAGTCCGCCTGATTTGTGCAGGCCAGCGAAATTTCATAAGGGGTAGCACTAGCGGTAAGTGCGCTACGCAATTGTGCCCATCGCTCTTTCCAACCTGCATGATCAGGAATCTCACCCTTACCATTCACTTTCAGATCAAATATGACCACACGCTCTAAATCTTGCAGGGGTAATCCTTGCCAGCCATTGGGTAACCAGGAGACTACGTAGCCCCATGCTTTCAATGGTTGTGCATAAAGACTCGTGATAGGTAATACGAGCAGTAAAAGCAGCAAAACTCGTGCGAAATTAAGCTTCACTTTCTACCAACAGATAATCGACCATATCTTGGATATCCAGACTGGCCTTGCCTTGTGGTTTGTATTGCAGTACCGGTCTTTCATACGCCAGTGCTTCGGCGACCGAGGCATCTTTGTGTATTGCAACAGGTATCATCAACTCAGCATAGTTTTCATACAAAGCTGAGCGCACCTGCTGACCCAATACGCTCTTCTCTGTCATTTGATTGACCAGCAGCTTGACTCCCTTAAAGTCTTCACGACCTGCAGTGTGCTCGGCTGCCAGTGACAAGATTTTAGGAATGGTGGTGAATGAAGCAGCATCTGCCAGTACGATGGCAATCGCACTATTTGCGGCATGCAAAGCCTGCTTTAGGAATACTGTTGCACCGGGTGGCGTATCGATCAAAACATAATCAAAACGCATCGCATCCAAGGCATTCAGGCCTTGATGGATGAAGCTTGCATCAGCGCGTAACACAGACTCGAATTCTTCCAATTCTTGATCGACGACATTACCGAAAGGGATGAAACTCACCCCGAAAGGACTCTCGAAGACTGACTCGGCGTTAATACCCTCACGCGCCAATCCTGCGAACTCATTGGGATCCAGCCCCAAATGGATGGAGACGGCATTCTGCGGATCAAGGTCTATGACCAGCACACGCTTGCGGTGTTGCATCAGAGCGATGGATAGATTTGCTGTGATTGTGGTCTTGCCGACGCCACCTTTACCGGAAACCAACGCGATTACTTGCATAAAGATAGACCTTCAGTTCTGTACTTTTGTATCAATGATCAACGGTATCTGACCGGCGCAAAGCGCAGTTGCTTGATCATCTTGAGTTGTGGGCGGACTTCGACAGCCACACGTGCGGCAGGACTACCCCATAGTGCGGGTAACTCTGGCAATTCGGCACGCTGGGGTCTGATTGGTGCTGTAACTTGCTGCCTTTGCACGCTGTTATCCTGACTCATCCAGCTCTGCATACGATTTAGATTGTCGCGGATATCCTTACGATTGGGTGCCAGTTTAACTGCACGCGCCAACAAGTCCATCGCCGTCTGGTAATCACCCTGTGCCGCCTTGGCGACCGCCAGGTTATTGTGTGCCACTGGGTCGAAAGGATTGAGTTTAAGTGCTTCACTATAGCTCTGTGCCGCTGCAGCATGATCACCTTCCGCCATATATGCACGCCCATATTCCATAGCATCCTTTGCCTGGGCGTTAAAGGCTAACAACAATAGCATCGATAATGTGAATTTTACCAGATTCATAGGATAGCTCCTTGAGCGATGGAGCGCATAGAACGCGGTGGGAATACGACAGGCTTAAGTAATTGATCGAAGGAGTAGCGTAAATAAAACATCAAAGACTGTTGCGCATAATTACTGCTGTTATCCAATGCTAACCTAAAGCCTACTGCGCTTTGTGATCCTACCTCCATCTCTACCGCACCGAACAAGCCATAACCCAATCCCGTCACGGAGGTCGCGGCATATTGACTTGCATAACCTGGTAGTGCAGCAATCTGCGTCTGCCATGCAGCTTGCTGCGCTGGATCGTTAGGGTAATAGACGACTGGATCAGTACGGAACGAGCGTAGACCGATATCACCACCCACTTGATAACTCAACTTATTCTCACGACCTGAAATATCGAAAGGTAGTGCCAAACTTACATAACTCTGTGGGCTGAAATAGCCGCCATGCCCGAGCGTGAAATAACTCAGATTATTGCGATAACTCATGACAGAGAAGTTAACTCCGAGTGTCAGTTCGGTGTCGCTGGTACGGAGCAGTTTTTTGTATGCCCCAGTGGACAACTCCAACTCGTTGTTGATTTTGACGTCGGTGCCGGTCAACGCTGAATAGCCAGCATTAGCATACAGTCCGGTATCATCCTGATCGTAACTAATCGCCAATCCCAAACCAGTCTTGACTACACCACCCCACACCTTGCCTGTCCTCGGGTCTACCGCTCCTGCATATGACAACAGACTATCTGTCACAGCGCGGCGATTGATACCTCCACGCCAGCCCATCCCAATATCAGTTTTGCCAGAGAAGTTCACCCCACCGACGATATCCGTGACATAAAAACCTAGCGGCGTAGTACCCAAGTCCATCGTCAAACCACCTGTGCGATAAGCAGCATTTATCGCGACGCCACCTGCATTCTGTGTAGGCACGTTAGTCGGCGTCGCTAGAAATGGCCCCAATCCGGTGGAACCAAAGCGCACAGCTGTAGTTGGATTAGCTGCATTCATTGCTCCTGCATTCAATAGCACAGGGGTCAGGCGCAAACTCATCATCCCGTCATATCCAATAGGCTTTCGTAGCTCTGCTGCCAGCTCAATCTCCGTCAGCGCACTCATACCTGCCTCGCCGGAACGGTTACGAAATCCACTGCCGAGGTCAACGGTATAGGCATTGCCTGCCTTCATCTCAGCAATCTCATCGCTGACAGAGCTTGCCTTGAGAGGCTTAGCGGGTGCCACTTCAGAAAATGCTGGCGCCACAGTGCCTGCCGCGATATGGCTGGGCTGAGGTGTAGCATCGAAGGGGGTCGCACTCGCACGAGTGGCTGCTGGTGTACGTTCGGGCGCACGGTAGACAGGTGCCGCTTCATAATCCGAAACGTTGCGCGACAATCGTAAACTGCCAGTTTGTGAACCTTGTCTATCTAGTAAATCAGGTACTGGCAATAATTCGCGTCGCTCAGGTAAGAAGTCTGGAACGGGTAGCAATGGTGTGGGCTGTTCTTGTGGATACTCATCGACCAAACGTAATGACAATCCGCCAGTGGAATCGGCAAATGCTTCGTCTTCACGCTCCAGAGCCTGAGCATATTGGAAGTATTCCATCGCCTTGCTGAGATTGCCATTGGCACGTTCAGCACGACCTGCCGCCGCCAGCGCACGAGGATGGTTAGGCTGCAAAGCCAAAGCTGCTTGTGCATGAACTAGAGCATTATCATTCTGGTGCAAGGACAAAGCCATGCTGGAAGCAAACAACTGGTTATCCAAATCATCAGGGCTGCGTGCCAATACGTCCTCAGTGATTTGCAAGGCCCTCGCGGGATCTGAGCCCGTGTTATACAAACGCGCCAAAGCCATTTGCAAACGCGCATCATCGGAGTTATCCAAAGCAGGCTTGAGTACACGGTAAGCTTCTGCCAGATGTCCGCTTTCACGCAGGCTGTCTGTTTGACGAACCGTATAAGCGATGATGATGTTATTTAGTTCATCATGTTGTGACTTAGATAAACGCTCTGGCACACGAGATAAAGAACGCAATACCGCGCCGAGTTCGACGTATTGTCTGCTATTAAGCAAAGCACCCGCGTATTGGAGGCGATTGTCTATGTTGTTATTACCTTGACCAGCCACGATCTTGCGCATCAGGCGCAGAGCATCATCCGGTTGCTCTACTGTTGACCAACCACCGGCCGTTACACTGAGCAAATCCTGATCATTACCTGCCACAGTTTCAATATCCTGCATCAGTCGTTTTGCTTGCTGATGATCGCCCGCTTTGTGTAGTTGCTGCGCACGTTGCACTTGAGCATGTACCCAGAATCGACGTTGCTCACGCTTCAGTGCAGCAGTACGTGATGCTGGTGGGATACGTTCGAGAGTCAACAGACCATCTGCCCAAGCGTTCTGCTCTGCGTACAAAAGCGCACGCGCATGGATAGCTGCGGGAAGTTCGGGATAAGCATCGGCAAGGTTATCCAACAAGGCGTTCGCTTCCGAGGTATAGCCTAATTTTTGATATTGCTTGGCCAGCGACAATCTTATCCAAGGGTTCGTAGGATCGAGCAACAAGGCATCTTCCAGACGCATAGACGCGCGCTTGTAGTCACCCTGCTTCTCATCCTGCGCAGCGAGTCGCACCAATACGGCCGCTTTGAGGTGATCGTTACCACTAGCCTGCATCGCAGCAGAATTCTCATAGCTGGACAACATACGTTCAACCTCGGCATCTCTACCGCTCTGTGTCAATATGCCCAGCAAACCAGCAAAGGCATCGGCATTTTCTGGTGACTGCCTCAATACCTTGCGGTAGATTGCTTCTGCTTGATCATAACGTTGTTGCTCTACCATCAAGTCTGCCAACATGACCTGTCCTGTAGCTTCCTGCATATCTGTGCGCGTAGCCTGACGAAGATAGGATTCTGCCTTGTCATTTTCACCCGCAGCATGAGCTTCACTGGCTTGCTGTATCTGCAACCAATACACAGCGCTATTGCGTGGCTTGTCCCAACGTCGTGCGCCGCGTCTGTCGTAACGCTTAGCTTGATCGAAATAATCAATGGCTGCTGGGAAGGCTTCTTGGCGCAAACGCACCAAGCCCATGCCACCCAGCGCATCGGCATCATGCGGTCGCTTGTTCAAAGTCTCTTCAAACTTTGCCTCGGCCTGCTCTAAATCACCCCTATCCAAATGCTTATAACCACTTTGACGCGCCAGACTCTCTGCATTAGGGCGATAACTACGTACCGGTTTATCCAAGGCTGCGAGGCGTGCACGTACGCCTTGATCTTCAGGATTTCGATCTAGATAAGCTAAAAATAACTTTCGATCAGCAGGTCTAGCATTCAACCAAACCAAGGCTTGGCGCCATGCTGTGACTGCGTCACTTTCATTAGCGGAGAGCGCGATGAGTTGGCGTATGCCCTCACGTCGTGTCGTTTCGCGATAAGTTAGATGCTTCGCCAAAGCCAATAGATAGATAGGTTCACCAGGATGTTCTTGGACGAGCTTCTCAAGTCCCAAACGAGCCTCACTCCAACCCGTGCGTGTCCCACCCAAAGTCTGGTAGTACTCCAGACCCAAAGCACCCGATGGCTTATCGCCGTTCAAAGCTTTTTTGTATTCCTGCACCGCAGCTTCCGGTTTACCAGCCTGAGCTTGCTTGCGTGCGGCATCCAACTTCGTCTGAGGTACCGTGCGCATATTCAAACTATTGCCCAAGGCTGTATAACCAGCTGGCGGAGGATTGAGTTTCGCTGCACGGTTATATAGCGCTTCCGCTTCAGCACGATTCCCTGCGCGTAATTCTATGTTAGCCAGCTCTATCAGCGCTTTTGGGTGGCTGGGTTCGGCGCGTAGTAACTTGCGCCATGCATCACCAGCAAGGTCGTCACGGTTTTTTTGATGCCAATAGGTCGCTTGATCGATTAAGGCTTGAGATGCACTCTCCACTGCCGCCCAAGCAGGCGACACACCTTGAGTCAGGGCGAGAATCAGACAA
>JBBQKX010000041.1:0-17696 GCA_038327315.1 Burkholderiales bacterium
CGCACCCATTTCGCGCGTTATTTAGTTGAAAGTGGACATTGCAAAGATGTAAAGAGCGTGTTCAACCGTTATCTTGCCAAGGGTAAGCTAGGTTATGTACCTCACCAATGGGCCGATTTGGCGGATGCCATCAGTTGGATCAATGGCGCGGGTGGCGTTGCCGTGTTGGCGCATCCCGGTCGTTATATGGTGGGTAAATACAGCATGGGTAAGAAGACCATGCAGGAATTGTTGGCCGAGTTTGTGGCGCTCGGTGGTCGTGGAGTCGAAGTCGTGACGGGTAGTCATACTCAGGAGCAGTACGCAGAATTCGCACGCTATGCTGAGCAGTTCAACCTGCTGGCCTCGGTCGGTTCTGATTTTCACGGACCACAAGAAAGCTACCGTGATCTAGGGCGCTTGCCTGATCTTCCCCTTATTTGCCGCCCAGTGTGGCAGTTATTCGTGGTGCAATAAGCATGTCGCAATTTTTTACTATCTATCCCACCAACATCAATACTAGGCTGATACGTCAGGCGGTGGCCATCTTGCGCGATGGCGGTATCGTGGTTTACCCCACCGATTCTTGCTACGCGCTGGGCTGCCACTTGGATGACAAGACCGCAGTGAGCCGCATCCGTGAGATACGCAAACTGGACGAGCAACATCAATTGACTTTGATGTGTAAAGACTTATCTGAAATCGCCAAATACGCGCGCGTCGATAATCAAACATTTCGCCTACTGAAGAACAATACGCCGGGCGGTTATACCTTTATTTTGGACGCGACCAAGGAAGTGCCTAAGCGTGTGCAGCATCCTAAGCGCAGCACGGTGGGCATACGCGTACCCGATCACCCAGTAGCCTTGGCGCTATTAGCGGAGTTGGGTGAACCGATGTTGAGCTCAACATTGATATTGCCCGATGAGGAATGGCCGTTGAATGAAGCCGAGCGCATACGCGAACTGTTGGAAACCAAGGTGGATGCGGTGATAGACGGCGGTGCGGCGGGTATCGACTTCACCACCGTAATCGACCTGACAGGAGATACGCCAGTCCTGATACGCCAAGGTGTGGGTGATGCTGCGCCGTTTGGTATCTGATAATTCAATAATCGAGAGTATATAAATTCAATGCAGTTAGACAGTCTGATACAAACCATCGCCATCGCAGCTATCCCAGTGCTATTTGCAATCACATTACACGAGGCGGCTCACGGTTATGTGGCACGATATTTTGGGGACATGACGGCACACCAGATGGGACGTATCACTCTAAACCCTATGCGTCATATCGATCCAGTAGGGACAATTATATTGCCCTTGTTGACACTGGCCTTGGGTGGGATTTTGTTTGGCTGGGCCAAGCCTGTGCCAGTAAACTTCTCCGCTTTGCTTAATCCTAAGAAGGATATGCTGTGGGTCGCCTTAGCGGGTCCCGCTTCGAACCTGTTTATGGCGTTGATGTGGGCCTTGTTCTACAAATTGGCTTGGATGAACCCCGATAGTTATTTCACTGAACCGCTCATGGAGATGGCCAGCATAGGCATCAAGATTAACGCGGTGTTGCTGGTGTTGAATATGTTGCCCTTACCGCCATTGGATGGCGGACGCGTCGCGGTCAGCCTGTTGCCGCGCCAGCAAGCCTATCAACTGGCCCGCATAGAGCCTTACGGTATGTTCATCCTAATCTTCTTGGCGGTCACGCCGGTATTGGGCTGGGTATTAGGGCCGTTGGTTGGCTCTGTGTATAAAATAATTTCTTTAATTTTTGGAATCTGAGTATGTTCGCTGATCGAGTTTTATCCGGTATGCGCCCCACGGGCAGTCTACATTTGGGCCATTACCACGGCGTGTTGAAGAACTGGGTGCGTATGCAGCACGAGATGGAGTGCTTATTCTTTGTTGCCGACTGGCATGCTTTGACTACGCACTACGACAATCCGCAAGTTATCGAGCAATCGGTGTGGGATATGGTCGTAGATTGGTTGGCAGCGGGAGTGGACCCAGCTCATTCGACTTTATTCATTCAGAGCAAAGTGCCTGAACACGCTGAACTACATCTCTTGCTTTCCATGATCACTCCCTTGGGTTGGTTGGAACGTATGCCAACTTACAAAGATCAACAGGAGAAGCTTAGCAGCAAGGACCTATCGACCTATGGTTTCTTGGGTTACCCTCTGTTGATGAGTGCCGATGTGCTGATCTATCGCGCTACCCAGGTACCGGTTGGTGAAGACCAGGTGCCACACATCGAATTTACGCGTGAGCTTGCACGCCGTTTCAATCACATCTACGGTCGAGAGCTCGGTTTCGAAGATAAGGCCTTAGCGGCAGTAAAGAAACTGGGTGGTAAAAAATCTAAGCTCTATACAGAGTTGCGTGTGCGTTATCAGGAACAGGGTGATGACGAGGCATTAGAGGCTGCAAAATCTTTGTTGGATGAACAGCAGAGCCTGAATCACGGTGATCGTGAGCGTTTGTTTGGTTACCTTGAGGGTGGTGGCAAAATGATTTTGTCTGAACCTCAGTCCATGCTCACCGTGGCATCTAAGATGCCTGGATTGGACGGTCAAAAGATGTCTAAGTCTTACAATAACACCATCACGCTACGCGAAGACGAATCCAGTGTAAGCAAGAAGATACGTACTATGCCCACCGATCCTGCACGTATCCGCCGCACCGATCCGGGAGATCCCAACCGTTGTCCAGTATGGCAGTTGCATGAGGTGTACTCCAATGAAGCAACCCGGCAGTGGGTGGTGCAGGGCTGTAAAAGTGCGGGCATAGGTTGCATTGAGTGCAAACAGCCTGTTATCGATTCGGTGCTGGAAGAACAGCGCCCCATGCGTGAACGTGCGCAGCTCTATCTCGATGATCCAACGCTGGTGCGCAACATCATTGCCGACGGTTGTGAGAAGGCGCGCAAGATGGCGAGTGAGACTATGCGCGACGTACGCGAAGCGATGGGATTGAGTTACAGCTAAGCGATGAGCGATAGCCAACTCCAACTGATTCCTTTTGCGCGCATCCACGGCGAGCCTGTTCTCGAGTTACCACTAGATCTGTATATCCCGCCGGATGCGCTCGAATTGGTTTTGGAGAATTTTCAAGGCCCGTTGGACCTATTGCTTTACCTGATACGCAAACATAACCTTGATGTGTTGGATATTCCGATGGCGGAACTTACACGCCAATACATGGGCTATATCGAGTTGATGGAAAGCAATCGTATGGAGTTGGCGGCTGAATATCTGCTAATGGCCGCGGTGCTGATCGAAATCAAGTCGCGCATGCTGTTACCCAAGGTCACCAAAATCACTGAAGATGGCATAGAAGATCCTCGTGCAGAACTGATGCGCCGTTTGATGGAATATGAGCAGATGAAATTGGCCGCACAACAGTTAAACGAAATGCCACAAGCCGAACGCGATTTTGAAATCGTGCAAGTATTGATTGAGAACACTGTGCAAGAGCGTCTGCCACAAGTGAGTGTGGATGATTTGAAGCAAGCGTGGTTAGGGTTGCTGACGCGCGCCAAACTTAATAAACATCACACCATACGCCGCGAGCAATTATCAGTTCGTGAGCAGATGACTCATGTGTTGCGTTGTCTGAAAAGTGGTGAATATGTGGCGTTCGAAACCTTGTTCGACTTGGATGACGGACTGCCTAAGCTGGTGGTGACCTTCATCGCAGTGCTCGAATTAGCCAAGGAATTCTTGGTCGAGATTCAACAAACTGAAACCTTCGGGAGTATCTATGTCAGAACCAATCGCGCCATCAACGACGAATGATGATCTGCCAGCCGTTGTGACTGACACTGAAGTGCAGCCCAGCTCCATAAGCATTGATTTGTTCGATGGCAAGATGGATACCAAGGGTTTCAAACTGGTGTTGGAAGCCGCACTATTGACCTCGTCTGAACCTTTGCCAGCATCAGAATTGAAGAAGCTCAGCGATGTTTCGCTGGATAACGCACAACTAGAAACCCTACTGGAAGAGTTGGCGCAAGATTGGCAGGGGCGTGGCGTGGAACTGACGCGCGTCGCTAGCGGTTGGCGTTTCCGTGCTAAGCCACAGATGCAAACCTATCTAGAAAGACTGAATCCGCAAAAGCCACCGCGCTACTCACGTGCTGTGATGGAGACCTTGGCCATCATCGCCTATCACCAGCCCGTCACCCGTGGCGACATCGAAGAGATACGCGGTGTGGCGGTCTCTGCACAAATACTCAAAACGCTGGAGGCACGTGGCTGGATAGATGTGATTGGCACGCGCGATGTGCCGGGCAAGCCTGAGCTGTTCGCCAGTACCAAACAGCTATTGGATGATTTGAATTTGCGCAGCTTGGCCGAATTGCCACCGCTGCAAGAGATTAGTGCCTTGCTGGAGCCAGAAATTACGACGGAAAGTTGATTGCTTAGAGGAAACGATCAAGTAGCTTACGGCTGTGCCTGTCCATGCCGTCCACATCTTCGATCAAAAATGAGATACCTTGTCCATCGATGATGAGTAGCTTGTTTTGGGTCAATCGACGAATCTGATCTTCCGCCTTCAGTACCATCTCGGCATCACCTCTGTCTGTTGCTACTGTCCAAGTGCTAGGCGTAGCGAAGCTACTGACCGCATCGATACGGATGATGACAGGCATGAATTCACGTGTCGCCAACTCGGCTTTTATGAGTGTGCTGAGCGCGATAGGTAGTTCAGCTAGATTCGCAAACCATGCCAATTCATGCCCATCCTTTCCTAGCAGCGAGATACCTTCATCGGGTGAGGAGATGGGAAATGACCGCACCAGATTCAAATCGGAATGAATGTTGCCTAGGCTGTCGGTATAGCTGAGTTTGCCGTGTTCGTCTTTACTCAAGTTCATGCTGTGACTCCTGCATTTTTCACTTCCGCGCTCACGGTTTTGATGTCGTCTAGATCGGTGTCGACGTTGCGTATTTGTGCCAAGTACAGACGGTAATACGCACCTTGTTTGGCCATCAGTTCATCGTGATTGCCGACCTCTACCACTTCACCTCTATCTAATACCACCAGACGGTTTGCCTTGTGCAGGGTGGACAAACGATGTGCAATGGCGATGGTGGTGCGGCCTTGTACAAGATTGTCCAAGGCTTTCTGTATCTCTTTCTCGGTCTCGGTATCGACCGAGGCGGTGGCTTCGTCGAGTATCAAGATGCGCGGGTCGATGAGTAGCGCGCGGGCAATGGAGATGCGTTGCCGCTCGCCACCAGACAGGCCGTGACCTCGCTCACCAACTAGCGAGTCATAGCCGTGGGGCAGTCGCAGGATGAATTCATGCGCATGTGCGGCACGCGCTGCTGCAACGATCTCGGCGCGTGTTGCATCGGGTTTTCCGTAAGCGATGTTTTCGGCGATAGAGCCGAAAAATAAAAAGGGCTCTTGCAGTACTAGGCCGATGTTGCTGCGATAGTCGGCGATGGAGAGTTGACGGATGTTCACGCCGTCTATGCTGATAGCACCTTCGCTCACATCATAGAAGCGGCACATCAGATTGACCAAGGTACTCTTACCCGAGCCGCTGTGACCGACCAGACCTATCATCTCGCCTGGAGCAATGTCTAGATTCAGCCCTTTGATCACGGCACGGTTGCCGTAGCGGAAGCCAGCATCGGTGAGCGTAATACGGCCTGAGATCTTGTCCAGCTTAACTGGGTTGGTAGGTTCGGGCACGCTGGATACATGGTCGAGGATGTCAAAGATACGTTTGGCGGCGGAAGCAGCTTTTTGCGTGACTGAGACGATACGGCTCATGGAATCTAGACGTGTATAAAAACGGCTGATGTAAGCGAGGAATGCGGTCAATACACCGACGGTAATTTGATCACGCGATACCAACCAGATACCGAACGCCCACACAACCAGCAAGCCGATCTCTGTGAGCAGGGTGACGCTGGGCGAGAACAGTGACCAGATCTTGTTGATGTGGTCATTGACTTGCAGATTATGTTCGTTCGCCTCACGGAAGCGGGCCGCTTCCCGGTTCTCTTGTGCGAAGGCTTTGACGACGCGTATGCCAGGGATGGTATCGGCCAAGACATTGCTAACTTGTGACCAGACACGATCAATTTTTTCAAAGCCAGTGCGTAACTTGTCGCGCACGATATGGATCATCCAAGCGATGATAGGCAAAGGGATTAGGGTGACGACTGCTAGCCACGGGTTAATCGAGATGAGGATGGCAGCGGTCATGACGATCATCAGCACATCGGTGGCAAAATCCAACAGATGCAAAGATAAGAATACGCAGATGCGATCCGATTCCGAACCGATGCGTGACATCAGGTCACCGGTACGCTTGCCGCCAAAATATTCCAGCGAAAGTTTCAGCAGATGTTCATAGGTCATGGTGCGCAAATCTGCACCTATACGTTCTGAGACTAAGGCAAGGATATAGGTCTTGGCCCAACCCAAACCCCAAGCCAACATAGCAGAGCCGAACAGGCCGGATAACAGCCATGTGACAGTAGTGGTGTCTATGGGTGTGCCGTTCTGATAGGGAATGAGTACCTTATCCATCAAGGGCATGGTCAGATAGGGCGGTACGAGCGTGGCGGCGGTAGATGCCAGCATCAATAAGAATCCCGCTAATAGCTGCCACCGGTATGGTCGTGCAAAACGCCACAAACGCAGCAGCGTCCAAGTTGAGGGCGGAGTCTCTTCTTCGTTGTCACACTGCTGACATTTCTCTTGGACTAGCTCGGCACCACACTGGTCACAAGTCTCGAACCGTTCTGGGCTATAGGGTTGATTACGAGTTATCGCATCCACTAAGGCTTGATGGTGCTTGATGAAAGCGAGTGCGGCGCTGTCCAGTGCCAAGGTATAGCGCCACAAGACAATAGTACTTCCATTGCGATTTAGGGTCAGTGTGCCGACGCCTGCATGGTCATGTTGTGACAGTCGATCGCCTGTTTGGTGTGGGTGGCGGTGCAAATCGCCAGTTCTCCCAAGCGCCAACAAGCGTTTTTCAGTCAGGAGGAGTAGCGTCTTGTAAAAATGTAACCGAACATCCAGATTTACCTCCAGACTGGCTATGATTGACTCATCTGCTGTTAGCTGGGCAGTAACGGCAGTCTGCCATTCGACAGGATAGACTTCGGATTTTTGCTGTGTATAGGACATCGAGTTTCCTTACGGGAATATTACGATTCTACATTGCCCTCTGGTAAACTTGCACGACTGTCTGAACGTGTGACCAGAAGTTTTGTTTTCCCCAAATTCACACTCTTACTCATCTGGATGACCTGATGGAGTTTATTAGAATTTTGCCGCTGCGCGGCCCGAACATCTGGACATATCGTCCAGTATTGGAAGTCTGGTTGGATATCGGCGATTTGGAAGATTCGCCCTCCAATACCATCTCTGGCTTTTACGAACGGCTCACCACCTTATTACCAGGATTGATCGAACATCGCTGCGGCATAGGCGAGCGCGGTGGCTTCTTGGAACGTTTACGTGAGGGTACATGGCCGGGTCATATTCTCGAACACGTCACGATAGAACTGCAAAATCTCGCTGGCATGCAAAGCGGCTTTGGTAAGGCACGCAGCACTCATGTGCGCGGTGTCTACAAAGTGGTAGTGCGTTCACGTAATGAGCAAGTCAGTCGTGTTGCACTACATGCAGCACGCGACTTGGTGCTGGCTGCGATGCAAGACCGAAATTTTGATGTGGCAACCACGGTCGCAACTTTGCGCGACATGGTTGATGACTTATGTTTGGGACCCAGTACAGCATGTATCGTTGATGCGGCGACTGATTGCGGCATTCCGTCGATACGCTTAAATGAAGGCAATCTAGTGCAATTAGGCTACGGAGCTCGACAACATCGCATCTGGACAGCCGAGACCGATCAAACTAGTGCCATCGCCGAGACCATCTCGCGAGACAAAGATCTATCCAAGAGTCTGTTGAGTGCTTGTGGTGTACCCGTTCCTGAAGGCCGTGTGGCAGAAAGTCCCGAAGATGCATGGGAAGCAGCCGAAGAAATCGGTGTACCTGTGGTTGTCAAGCCCAGTGATGGCAATCACGGACGTGGCGTATCTACAGAGTTGATGACACGCTCCGAAGTAGAAGCGGCTTACCATCTGGCTGATGCAGAAGGTAGCGAAGTGATCGTCGAGCGCTATGTGCGCGGAGACGAACATCGTTTGTTGATTGTGGGTGGAAAATTGGCCGCAGCCGCCAAGGGAGAGCAAGCGTGGATCACGGGTGATGGAAGCGCCACTGTCACTGAGTTGATAGACCTGCAACTGAACACTGATCCACGTCGTGGTGAAGCTGAGGAGTTCCCACTGGATGTGGTCAAGCTAGACAGCAATCCCGTCGCCCGTTTGGAAGTTCAGCGTCAAGGTTATTTACCCGATTCGATACCGGCTGCAGGTAAGCGCGTGTTGGTATTACGTAATGGTAATGTCGCGATAGATGTGACTGATGTGGTACATCCAGAGGTGGCTGAAATGGCCGCTCTGGCAGCGCGCGTCATCGGATTGGATATTGCTGGTGTGGATATGGTGGCAGAGGATATTTCGCGACCGCTGAATTCACAAGATGCTGCTATCGTTGAGATCAATGCAGGCCCAGGCTTGTTGATGCATCTCAAACCTGAACAGGGGCAAGCGCGTCCAGTGGGCAAGGCGATTGTGGATAGCTTATTTAAAGAGGCTGACAACGGCCGCATTCCCATCGTCGGCATATGCGGTACGCATGGGAAGGCTGAGGTCGCACATTTGATCGCCTATCTGATGAACTTGTCAGGCAAATACACTGGTATGGCCTGTGCGACTGGCTTGTCTTTCAATGGTCGTATCTTGAATAGACACGACAACGCAAACTGGGCCGCAGCTCAAAAATTACTCCTCAATCGTAATGTCGAAGTCGCCGTAATAGAGAATAGCCTTGCCACCATCTTGAACGAAGGCCTGGGCTATGACCGTTGCAAGGTTGGTGTGATCACCAATCTGGATGCCCCTAGCCATTTCGGAGAGTGCTATATCGAAGAGGAAGAGCAAGTCTGCAACGTTCTGCGTACCCAGATTGATGTGGTATTGGATAACGGTGTGGCCGTACTTAATGCCGAGCAGCCCTTGGTAGTAAAGATGGCTGAATACTGTGATGGTGAAGTGATGTTATTCGCCGCAGACCCAGCTAATTTGGCTGAACATCGTGCGCAAGGTGGGCGTGCCGTGACCCTACATAAGGGGGCTCTTGTTTTATGCAACGGCGCCTCTGAGCAGGTCTTGATGCAAACGACACATATTCCCATGATGGCGGATGCTCAGGACGTAACCACTTTACTTGCCGCAATCGCAGCAGCATGGGCACTGGATGTTAGTCCAGAATTGATGCGCGCCGGTTTGGCGACTTACCAACCACACACTAAGACAGATCGATAAGGAAACGTATGGACGTGTCACGTATACGCGCATTGCGCGGACCGAATTTGTGGAGTCGTCACACCGCAATTGAAGCTATTGTCAGTTGCAGTGCTGAAGAATGCGACATCGCAGATATCAGTGGTTATGAGGCTCGCTTGCGTGCTCGCTTTCCTCAGGTTGGTTCCTTGCAATTATCGGGTCATAGCGAGCCAGTCTCCATGGCCAAGATACTCGCGCTGGTAGCACTCAGTCTGCAAGCTCAGTCAGGTTGTCTGGTGACTTTCAGTCGTATCACACAGACCCAGCAAACTGGGGTATTTCAAGTAGTGATTGAGTACAGTGAGGAAGCAGTGGGTCGCTTGGCATTCGATCATGCATTGCAATTGTGTAAATCAGCATATGAAGATACATCGTTTGATTTGGATGCCGCTTTGTCTGCACTCAAGGAGTTAGATGAAGACGAAAGACTAGGGCCTAGCACTGGGGCAATCGTAAATGCTGCGTTGGCACGCGATATCCCATATCGCCGTTTGACGCAGGGAAGTCTGGTTCAGTTCGGCTGGGGTAGTAAACAGCGGCGTATCCAAGCCGCTGAGACTGATCGTACTGGTGCGATAGGAGAAGCGATCGCCCAAGACAAGGAGCTCACTAAGAAATTGTTAGATGCGGCAGGTGTGCCGGTCCCTGTGGGTAGGCCGGTAGCGAATCTGGATGATGCTTGGGCAGCGATGTGCGAGATTGGTGCACCCATCGTAGTAAAACCCGTGGATGGTAATCAGGGCAAGGGTGTGACAGTGAATGTCATGACGCGGGAGCATCTACAGATTGCCTATAACGCGGCATTGAAGATCAGTGACGATGTCATGGTAGAACGCTTTATACCTGGCAGTGATTTCCGTTTCCTAGTGATAGGCAATCAGTTGGTCGCGGTTGCACGACGCGATCCGCCTACCGTGATCGGAGACGGAGTACATACTGTGCGTGAGTTGGTTGAATTGGTGAATAGCGACCCGCGTCGCGGTACTGGTCATGCGACCAGTCTTACCAAGATTAGATTAGATGACATCGCCTATGCGCGCTTGGCGTTGCAGGACTACGCCGCAGATTCAGTGCCGGTAATGGGCGCGCGCGTGGTATTACGAAACAATGCCAATCTCAGTACTGGAGGGAGTGCGACTGATGTGACGGATGATGTGCATCCAGAGATGGCAGCTAGCGCTATTTCAGCTGCGCAGATGATAGGGCTGGATATCGCAGGTGTGGACGTGGTGTGTGATAGTGTGCTGAAGCCCTTGGAACGACAGGGTGGTGGTATCGTCGAAGTCAACGCTGCACCAGGTTTGCGTATGCATCTACAACCCTCGTTTGGTAAGGGGCGTGCGGTGGGTGAAGCCATCATCGCGAACATGTACGGCAAAGATGAGAATGGTCGTATTCCACTCTTCACTGTAGCTGGGACCAATGGCAAGACCACCACGGTTAGACTCATCGCACACATACTCGGACTACAGGGCCTGCGTGTAGGGATGACCAACTCTGACGGTGTCTATATTCAGGGTAAGCGTATTGATACAGGTGATTGCAGTGGTCCAAAAAGTGCACGCAATGTGTTGATGCATCCAGATGTAGATGCTGCGGTGTTGGAGACTGCGCGGGGTGGTGTGTTGCGTGAGGGTTTGGCTTTCGACCGCTGTGATGTGGCAGTTGTAACCAATATTGGCATGGGCGACCATCTGGGTTTGAACTACATTAGTACCGTGGATGATCTCGCAGTGGTCAAACGTGTGGTGGTGCAAAACGTTGCAAGTAATGGCTATGCGGTCCTTAATGCCACGGACCCGATGTGCGTAAAGATGCGCGATGCTTGCCCAGGATCAGTAGTCTTTTTCGCACAGGATAAACATCATCCAGTCATGGCGATGCATAAGGCACAGGGTTGCCGTGTGGTGTATGTAGAGCAGGGGAATATCGTGGTGCATAAAGGCAACCAGTCGCTGCGCGTTCCCTTGACACAAATACCTATAACTCGCAACGGCACGATAGGTTTTCAGATCGAGAATGCCATGGCGGCTATCGCTGCGGTATGGTCACATGGTGTCGACTGGGAAACGATCTGCGCGGGAGTATCTAGCTTTGTGAACGATGCGCAGACCGCACCCGGTCGCTTCAATTTCTTCGACTATAAAGGCGCGAACGTGATTGCTGATTACGGCCACAATCCGGACGCTATCTTGGCTTTGGTACCCGCTATTGAATCTATCCCTGCAAAAAAACGTATTGTGGTAATCAGTGGTGCAGGGGATAGACGAGACGAGGATATACGCCGTCAGACAGAGATATTGGGTAATGTATTCGACGAAATCATCCTGTATCAGGATCAGTGCCAGCGGGGACGCGAGGATGGTGAAGTGCTATCCCTACTGCAACAGGGGTTGCGTGAGGCCACTCGTGCCATCAAGATAGATGAAATTACAGGGGAATTCATCGCGATTGATACTGCGTTGGCACGCTTGCAACCGGGTGATTTATGCCTAGTATTAATCGACCAGGTAGACGAGGCGCTTGCACATATTGCACTGCGTATTGCTAAGGCATGAGAAACTAGTCAGGATGAAACTGATACAGTCACGCGAAAATCCCTATTTCAAGGAATTACTCAAACTCACCGGCACAGCTCGGATAAGAAATAAAGTCGGCCAGACGTTGTTGGACGGCGCTCATCTATTGGCGGCATACCTAGATGCCGGCCATACTCCTTTGCATATCCTGCTCAATCAGTCTGCGACGCATAATGTTGAGATCAACGATTTGTTGGCTAGAGTTGCTCAAGTGCCTGTCACGCAACTAGACGATAAGCTGTTCGATGAACTTACCGAGTTGAAGACGCCTACGGGTTTGCTCGCGCTAATTACAATCCCAGTTATACAGCCTGAGCAGATTCATTTCGGCATGTTGCTCGAAGATATACAAGATCCAGGGAATCTAGGTTCCATACTGCGCTCTGCGGCAGCAGCGGGTTGTGATGCGGTTTATCTTTCCAACGCCTGTGCCGACGCTTGGTCGCCCAAGGTGTTACGTGCAGCAATGGGCGGTCATTTCGTGCTGGATATCCATAGTCATCAAGACTTAACACAGGTAGCTCAGTCCTATACTGGTCGTTTATATGCGACTAGTCTGCAGGCGAGTGAGAGCTTATATCAGACCGATTTGCGCGGCGATATCGCGTTTATGGTTGGGAATGAAGGGGCAGGCTTGTCGGCACAGTTACAACAACTTGCCACTCACAGAATCACTATTCCCATGCCCGGCAAGGTCGAGTCGCTCAATGCTGCAGCGGCAAGCGCGGTCTGTTTATTCGAAGCAGTAAGACAGCGCCAGAGTAGGTGATACAGCCATGTGCAACGTGTGCTTATGACGGATCAGTAGTCGCAAAACAAGTAGAGCCGGGATGACCGGCTCTACTTATTTCAGTTCACGATGTGAGTTATTAGCCCAATAATTGGCGTACGTGATCACGCTCTTCCAATAATTCCTTATAACTTTCATCCATGTGCTTACGCCCCAGATCACTGATAGGCAATCCCTGTACGATTTTGAAATGGCCATGTTTGCAAGTGACAGGGAAGCCATATAACACCCCCTCTGGTATTCCATAGCTGCCGTCCGAAGGCACACTCATAGTCACCCAGTCGTTGTGGTGGGAGCTGAGCATCCAATCGTGGATATGGGTCACAGCAGCATTTGCCGCCGAAGCTGCACTGGATAGTCCTCGTGCTGCGATGACTGCGGCGCCGCGTTTTTGTACGGTTGGAATGAACTCCTTCTCTACCCAGTTTTGGTCAGGCAGGATATCGCGTACCAAGCGGCCGCGAATCTCCGCATGGTCCAAGTCTGGGTACTGAGTGCCGGAGTGATTTCCCCAGATGATCATTTTTTTAATATCACGTATAGGCTGGAAGAGTTTCTGTGCGACTTGTGCGATGGCGCGATTGTGATCCAATCTCATCATTGCGCTGAAGTTGCGCGGGTCCAGATCGGGGGCATTCCTCATCGCGATGAGTGCGTTAGTGTTGGCTGGATTGCCAACCACCAGCACTTTGACATGACGTGCTGCTAGTTCGTTGAGTAACTTTCCTTGAGCAGAGAAAATCGCGCCGTTAGCCTCGATCAAATCTTTGCGTTCCATGCCGGGTCCGCGTGGGCGAGCACCAATCAGCAGGGCGATTTCTGTATCTTTGAATGCGACTCTTGGATCGGAGGTGATGATGACTTGTTGTAGTAAGGGGAAGGCGCAGTCTTCTAGCTCCATCATTACACCCTGCAACATCCCTTGCGCCTGTGGCAGGTCGAGCAGTTGTAGGATCACAGGTTGTTCTCGTCCCAGCATGTCCCCGTTGGCGATACGAAACAGAGTGGCGTATCCGATTTGTCCAGCTGCCCCAGTGATGGTGATCCGTACAGGTGCTTTCATGGTCTACTCCTTAACAAGAGGTCATCATCATAGTAGTTTTATTTTTCTAAAGCTATCGCTTAGGTGTAGCATGGCGGCATTATTTTTTACGTTACATATGAGTACGGAAATGAATAAAAAACGCCCCAAGCATCTCGCGCTACACCTCATCAAATTACCCCTCCCCGGTTTTATTTCTATCTTGCATCGTATAAGCGGCTTTGCCTTATTTTTGGCGCTGCCTTTGCTGCTATTGATGCTGCAATATAGTCTGCAATCGATAGAGACCTACACTCAACTTCAGAGCATGTACGAAAACCCTTTAGTGAAGCTAGTGATGTTGGGATTAATGTGGGCTTTCTTGCATCACTTCTGTGCCGGCTTGCGCTATTTGGCCATAGATTTGCACTGGTTACATAATCTTACCCAGGCACGTAATAGTAGTAAGGTCGTGATGGTGGTTAGTTTGATTCTAACGGTAATCTTGGGAGTTAAATTATGGTGAATCGTGTCGTCGTAGGTGCGCATTACGGCTTGCGCGATTGGCTAGTGCAACGTATCAGCGCCGTTGTCATGGTTGTGTACGTGTTGATGTTGGCTGGCTATATGTTGATGCAAGATCATCTAGATTACGACACTTGGACATTGATTTTTTCAAGTCAATGGATGCGTACTTTTAGTCTGCTGTTTTTGTTGTCACTCTTCTACCATGCGTGGATAGGTATACGTGACATCGTGATGGATTACATCAAGCCAACTGCGGTGCGCTTGCTGATACATACGTTAGTAGTCCTTGCCTTAGTGGTCTATACGATCTGGTCTGTACAAATTTTGTGGGGTATGTAGGAATGGCAATCACTAAAAGAACTTTCGATGTGGTCGTAGTAGGTGCGGGTGGTTCGGGTATGCGCGCAGCATTGCAATTAGCGCAGGCAGGACTCAAAGTCGCCGTACTTTCCAAGGTCTTCCCAACCCGTTCGCACACAGTCGCAGCCCAAGGCGGCATCGCTGCTTCGCTGGGAAATATCAACGAAGACAATTGGCACTGGCATATGTATGACACCGTGAAAGGTTCTGATTATCTGGGTGATCAGGATGCCATCGAGTTCATGTGTCGCGCCGCGCCCGAAGTGGTGTACGAATTGGAACACTTTGGTATGCCATTTGATCGCTTGGATAGCGGCAAGATCTATCAGCGTCCTTTCGGTGGTCACATGCAGGAATATGGCAAGAATCCAGTGCAACGCGCGTGTGCAGCAGCAGACCGTACCGGCCATGCGATGTTGCACACGCTTTATCAGCAGAACGTCAAAGCCAATACCAATTTTTTCGTCGAATGGATGGCCTTGGATTTGATACGCAATGAAGAGGGTGATGTGCTAGGTGTGACCGCGATGGAGATTGAGACGGGCGAGACCATGATCTTCCATGCACGTGCCACTTTGTTCGCAACCGGCGGGGCGGGACGTATCTTCGCCTCTAGCACTAACGCCTTTATCAATACTGGCGACGGTCTGGGTATGGCTGCGCGGGCGGGCATTCCACTGGAGGACATGGAATTTTATCAATTCCATCCGACTGGTGTATATGGTGCCGGCGTGTTGATCACCGAGGGTGTGCGGGGTGAAGGTGGTTATCTGGTGAATAAAGACGGCGAGCGCTTCATGCCCAAGTACGCGCCCAATGCCAAAGATTTAGCGAGTCGCGATGTGGTGTCGCGGGCCATGACCATAGAAATCAACGAGGGTCGTGGTTGCGGCCCACATGGCGATCACGTCATGCTAAAGCTCGATCATTTGGGTGAAGATGTCATCAAGCAACGTTTGCCAGGTATACGCGAAATCGCGCTGAAGTTTGCGCACGTCGATCCTGCTAAAGCTCCAATTCCTGTTGTGCCGACTGCGCATTACATGATGGGTGGCATCCCGACCAATTACCACGGTCAAGTGGTCGCACCGTACAAGACAGGTCCTGATGAAGTTGTACATGGATTCTATGCAGTAGGAGAGTGCGCTTGCGTTTCTGTGCATGGAGCGAATCGACTTGGCTGTAATTCATTGCTTGATCTGCTGGTGTTCGGTCGTGCCGCAGGTAAACAGATTATCGAAGATCTGAAGAACAATCCTCATGTCAAACCACTGCCTGCGGATGCGGGTGATTTTTCTCTGGCGCGTTTGGCGCGTTTGGAAAATCAGAAGAACGGTGAAAGTGTGGCTGAGGTCGGTGATGCGATGCGCAAGGTTATGCAGAAACATTGCGGTGTGTTCCGATTCCCTGAGCTGATGGCTGAAGGTGTGCAGCAAATCAAGGAAGTGGCAGCACGTGTAGCCAATACAGAGATCGGCGATAAGAGTCGCGTGTTCAATACAGCACGTATAGAGGCACTGGAATTAGAAAACCTGATTGAAGTGGCACAAGCCACTATGATCGCTGCCGAAGCTCGTAAGGAAAGTCGTGGTGCACATGCACGCGAAGACTTCCAAGAGCGCGACGATGTTAACTGGCTCAAGCACAGCCTCTATTTTAAAGAGGGACATAGGTTAGATTACAAGCCAGTGCGTTTGAAGCCTTTGACTGTGGATTCTTTCCCGCTCAAGGCTCGCTCGTATTGATTTTTCTATATGGAGTTGCCGACTAGCAGTACTGTGGCAATTCGAAAGTAGCAGTCTATTGATGGTCAACCACTTTGGGAGGCAATATGAATAAGCTATTAATTGGATTGATGCTGGTATGCATGTCAATTAGTGATACGGCATGGGCTGCTGGCAGTGATGAGCTTTGGGAAATCACTAACAAGATGGAGATGGAGGGCATGCCATTTGCCATGCCTGGACAGACCAATAAGGTTTGTATGCAGAAGGGCAAGCAGAACGATCCTGCTCAGGCGCTACCCAAGGATAAGGAGCAGGATTGTAAGATGTCCGATGTCAAAATGTCGGGCAATAAGTCTAGCTGGAAGATGAGCTGCTCAGGTAAGCATCCCATGACCGGAGTGGGTGAGATGACGTCATCAAGCGGCAGTTATAGCGGCAAGGTCAAGATGCATTCGGCTGATGGCGATATGAACATGAGTTATGAGGGCAAGCGCATAGGCAGTTGTGATTATGCCAAGGATGGACCTGAAGCCAAATTCACTGCGATGAAAAACGACATGGATGCTAAGTCGGAGCAGGAGAGAGTTAAGGAATGTAAGGACGCAGTCGATGATAATTCTTACAACAAGTTCTTAAAGCCTGACTGTAGTTGGGCTAAAGATCCAAATAGCAAGAAAATTTGTGCCAATATGGGTTGCCGAGATTCGCGTCCTAAAATGTGTGAACGTATCGCCAAAAAATTATCTGAAGGTGATAATGGTTATGAAGAAATCGCTAACAATAAAGATGCGCGCCAGTTAGCGAAAGAGTGTGGTCAAAATTATGAAAAGTCGACCCGAGCTTATTGTCAGCGTCAGTTGCAAGCGAAGGATTATAGTAAATTGGCTGCCCATTGCGATAAAGAAGCCAAGCCTTTGTTCGACAAACAGTGTGCTGGTCGTGATTACACCGCAGCGATGGATAGCGCATATAGCCCAATCTGCCGCCGCTACGGTAAATGGAAGAATGCGCCAGCAGATGAAAGTGTACAAAGCGAAAAGGGTAGTTCTTCTACAGGCAGCAATCCCGCTAAATCCATACTGGATGGTGCAAAGAGCCTGAAAGGACTATTCGGTTTCTGATTCTATGCGGTGGTGGCTCCTCATCTGGTGTGGCTGTCTAAGCGTTATAGCGACGGCCACAGCCGCACCCCTTCCTTTTCGGGTGCAAGCAAGCGCCTATCTAGTTGAAGTCGATCACCAGATACGTTGGCAACATCAAA
>JBBQKX010000042.1:0-17626 GCA_038327315.1 Burkholderiales bacterium
GTATCCAACATGAATTGCGCCAAGGCACGATGCAATCGCGCTAAACCGCCCTTCAGCAATGAAAAGCGTGCGCCAGAAATCTTAGTGGCGGTCTCGAAGTCTAGTCCGCCCAAGCCTTCGCCTAGGCTGACGTGATCTTTAGCGACGAAATCAAAGTTAGGCTTACTACCGACCTTGCGTACTTCCACGTTATCCGCTTCCGAAGCACCTACGGGCACTGACGCGTGTGGCACATTGGGCAAGACCGCCAAGAAGGCATCCACCTCTTGCAACACTTGCGCCAATCGCACTTCAAGTTGCTTGAGTTCATCACCCAATGTTGCTACTTCTGCCATGATAGCGGACACGTCTTCACCCTTAGACTTGGCAAAGCCGATTTGCTTGGATGTCGCATTACGCTTGGCTTGCAACTCTTGAGTGCGTGTTTGTATGGTCTTGCGCTCGGCTTCCAATAATTCAAATTTGGCCGTATCCAGCACGAAACCTCGTGTCGCCAATCGCGCAGCGACATTATTCAAGTCGTTGCGTAGGGTCTGTATGTCTAACATTGAAAACCTCTATTAATATTTCACTTCCAAGCGAGAGGGGTAAAGCGCGGCGATACCCATACAACTTCTTATTTTCTTGCTTGAGCATCCAATTCGCGCAGATAAGCCAATTTCTCGGCAATCTTCGCCTCCAGACCTCGGTCGGTCGGATGGTAGAAACTTACCACCGGCATCGCTTCGGGGAAGTAGTTTTCACCCGCCGCATAGCCGCCTTCTTCGTCATGTGCATAACGATAGTCTTTACCATAATCGAGTTGCTTCATCAGCTTGGTCGGTGCATTACGCAAATGCATGGGCACCTCGCGTGAGCCGTCTTGAGCTACCCAAGCGCGGGCGGCATTATACGCGACATACCCTGCATTCGACTTAGGCGCGCAAGCCAGATATAACGTGGCTTGCGCCAAGGCTAACTCGCCCTCAGGCGAACCTAAGCGCTCATAGGTCAGGGCCGCATCGTTACAGATTTGCAAGGCGCGTGGATCTGCCAAACCGATGTCCTCCCAGGCCATACGCACGATGCGCCTAGCCAGATAGCGCGCATCTGCACCACCGTCTAGCATACGCACCAACCAATACAGGGCAGCATCAGGATTCGAACCGCGCACTGATTTGTGTAGCGCTGAGATCTGATCGTAGAAGGCTTCACCGCCCTTATCGAAACGGCGCAATTTCTGCGCCAAAGTATTATCTAAGAATTCGGTTCCTACACTCGTCACACCAGCGGCATTCGCCGCAGTCTGCAATTGCTCCAACACATTCAGCAAGCGGCGCGCATCCCCGTCTGCATAGCCCAGTATCCGTTCGCGTGCAGCGTCTTCAAACTGCAGTCCATCCAGTGCGACTTGTTGTGCACGATCCAGAAGCTGCCCGAGTTCGGCATCCGACAGTGATTGCAACACATAGACCTGAGCACGCGATAGCAAAGCGTTGTTCAATTCGAAGGAGGGATTTTCAGTGGTCGCACCGATGAAAGTGACCAAGCCCTGCTCCACATAAGGGAGAAATGCATCTTGCTGGGATTTATTGAAGCGGTGCACCTCGTCCACGAACAAGATGGTATGACGACCACTCTGCTGCAAGGTCTGTTCGGCTTGTGCGATAGCCTCACGTATATCTTTCACACCTGACAATACTGCGGATAGCGGCACAAATTCAGCATCGAAGGCCGATGCCATCAGCCGTGCCAGCGTGGTCTTACCCACGCCCGGCGGGCCCCACAAAATCATGGAATGTAACTTGCCTGAAGAGAATGCCAGACGCAGTGGCTTACCTACCCCCAACAGATGGGACTGCCCGATGACCTCGTCTATATGACGAGGTCGCAAGCGTTCGGCCAAAGGCGCAGCAGGCTGTGCCGGTGCAAACAAGTCTTTCAATCAATCACCCAACACATCCGCGCCTGCAGGCGGGGTGAAGTGGAATTGTTGCGCAGAAAATTTGGGGTTGTGCTTCATCTCACTAAAGCGCAGCACCGTAGTATGTCCGAAGGCATCGTTGAGCTCCATCGCAGCCAGATCTCCCTTAGCATCAAAGCCCATCAATACTTTGTCGAAACCACTCTCTTTGGATTTGGGTGTCGCTTGCAACCACTCATACGGCCCATCACGCCCGACTACTACTAGCAGATCGAAGCTGCGTTCTATCTCGTTATCACCCGATAACAAGGCTGCAGGACTGCTTCCCAACGCCGCATCCAGTTGCTTTACCGTGACTTGATTAAGATCCACGTCATACATCCAGAACTTCTTGCCATCGCCTACGATGAGTTGCTCGTAAGGCTTTTTATAGGCCCAGCGAAATTTACCTGGGCGTTGGAATTGCATCACACCAGAGGCACTCTGCACCCGCTTACCGTTCTGGTCGCGTACTTCCTGAGTGAAATTTGCTTGTGCAGCATGCGTGGCGGAGACGAATGCCTTGAGCTTGTCTATCGCCGTAGCATGCACGACGGTCGAGAACAAAAGTACAGCGAGGGCTATGAGGGATCTACTGAACATGCGATTACCTTGTATATAAAATGTGGTGTTGAGACAGAGAGACTCAATTTTCTCGATTTGGTGCAATAACTTCACGATTACCATTACTTTGCATCGCCGACACCAGACCCGCCGCTTCCATCTGCTCCACCAATCGTGCGGCGCGGTTGTAACCTATACGCAGATTCCGCTGCACCAGCGATATAGAAGCGCGTTTGGATTTGAGCACAATCTCAACCGCTTGATCGTAGAGCGGGTCAGCTTCGGCATCCAGTGATGTTCCGCCCTCGCCCCCTTCGGCATTCTCATCCGGCGAGTTCAACACACCATCGATGTACTGCGGTTCACCCTGCGACTTGAGATACTCGATGACGCGATGAACTTCCTGATCGGATACAAATGCACCATGCAGACGCTGGGGGTAACCGCTACCGGGCGGCAAATAGAGCATATCGCCTTGCCCCAGCAAAGCTTCCGCGCCCATCTGATCAAGTATGGTGCGTGAATCTATTTTGCTCGACACTTGGAAGGACACCCGCGTAGGAACGTTGGCCTTGATCAGCCCTGTGATGACATCGACCGATGGGCGCTGTGTGGCGAGCACCAGATGGATGCCGCAAGCACGCGCTTTTTGAGCCAAGCGAGCGATCAATTCTTCTACCTTCTTGCCAACCACCATCATCAAATCGGCGAGCTCATCTATGAATACCACCAACAGCGGCAATTCTTCTAGTGCCTCTGGATTCTCAGGGGTGAGCGTAAATGGATTGGTCAGCGGCTTACCTTCTTTGATGCCATCACGCACCTTTTGGTTGTAGCCCGCGATGTTGCGCACACCCAATGCCGACATCAAGCGATAGCGTTTATCCATGTCCTGCACGCACCAGCTCAGACCAGCGGCAGCCTGACGCATATCTGTCACCACAGGAGCGATGAGATGCGGTATGCCTTCGTATACGGACAGCTCCAGCATCTTGGGGTCTATCAACAGCAGTCGAACTTGTTGCGGCGTGGCTTTGTATAGTAAAGACAGAATCATCGCATTGATTGCGACCGACTTGCCCGATCCAGTAGTACCTGCCACCAGCACATGAGGCATCTTGGCCAGATCAGCGACCACTGGTTTGCCTGCGATATCTTTACCCATGGCTATGGTGAGCATAGAACCCATATCAGCATAGACTTGAGAACTCAGTATCTCTGAGAGATGCACCATCTGACGTTTGGAGTTAGGCAGCTCCAGCGCCATAAAGGCTTTGCCCGGTATGGTCTCGACCACACGTATGCTGACCACCGAGAGCGCACGGGCTAGATCTTTGACTAGGTTGGTGATCTGGCTACCTTTCACGCCCACGGCAGGATCAATCTCGTAGCGCGTGATGACTGGGCCAGGGTAAGCACCAACCACTTTAACTTCCACGCCGAAATCCTTGAGTTTGCGCTCTATCAAACGCGATGTGAACTCCAGCGCATCAGTGGACACAACCTCGACCTGCTTACCTGCTGCATCCAAGAGATGCAGCGGTGGTAGCGGGGAATCTGGCATCTCAGCGAACAACGACTTTTGGCTCTCCTGCCGCACGCGCTCGGACTTGGGAACTTCAACCACGGCCATCTCGATATGGATGGGCTGATGCTCTTCCACACGCTTCTTTTCCTCCTGCACCACGGCACTACGTGCTTGCAAGGACTGCGCGCCTATACGCTTGTCCTGACGTGTCTGCCACGTTCTACGCAACCAGAGAAAGGTCGTTTCCAAACTTGCACCCAGCGCATCGACGAAACGCAACCAAGACAAACCGCTGAACACGCTGAAGCTGGTGGCGAGCAGTGCGATCAACAACAGCGTCGCTCCCGTGAAACCAAGCAGATGAGTCAATGCATCACCCAGCACCGTACCAAACACGCCTCCAGGTGCCAATGGCAGTGATACTTTAAGGGTGTACAAGCGCACTGCTTCCAGCGCACTACTCGACAATATCAACAGCAAAAAACCTATGCTGCTAACCCATAAAGTTCGTTTATCGAACACACTATCTATGCGTAAATTTTGATAACCCGCCCAGACGCGCTGCAACGCCAGCCCTACCCACCACCATGCAGACACGCCGAACAAATAGAACAATAGATCAGAAAGGTAGGCGCCCAATATGCCGCCCGGATTAAGGGTCATTGCACCCGTTCCGGTGTGCGACCAAGCCGGATCAGTGCGGTGATAACCAAACAACACGACAGTAAGATAAATAGCGCAAGCGACAAACAACAACCAGCGCGACTCACGCAATATCATCAGCAATCGATTGCCGCCCTGCTCTTTACCCACAGCCGCCATTACGCTGACCCGAGCAAGCCTAGCTGATCGGCGACCCGCACAGCTTCCATGCGGCTATTCACACGCAACACCTGATAGACCGCAGCGACGTGAATCTTGACTGTACCTTCGGCCAGATCGACAGCTTTGGCGATTTGCTTGTTGCTCAAACCTTGTGCCAGATGTCCCAGCACTTGCATCTGGCGCGCAGTCAGGCCGTATTCATTGGTATGCAGACTGCGCTTATCTACACGCTCAAGCTCGCGTGCTTCTAGCGTGGAATGCTGTTGTTGCAGCATCTGCGGCGGAACGTATACGCCCCCGGCAAGCACCAGATTCAATGCACTCAACATGACTGGTGCAGTAGAACTCTTGCACACAAAACCCATCGCGCCATAACTCATCACCTTCTCCATTTTTTCTCTACTGTCCTCACCCGACACGACTACTACCGGAATATGTGGGAAACGTTGATGGAAGAATTTAATCGAAATTGCACCTTCACTACCAGGCATGTTGAGATCCACCAATGCAAGATCTAAATCAGGGTTGAGTTCCGCTTGTTTCAGCGCATCGGGAAAATTGCTCGCTTCGGAGATCTCTACCTGCTCTTGAAGTTGTTGCAATACATAGCGCATGCCCTCACGGAACAGACTGTGATCATCCACTAGTAGTATCTTCATGACTCACTCCCCTTACTTTCGATGCGTCTGTGTGTGTGCATCATAACATCCGCATCTCCCTGCGGAATGACCAAACCGAAACAACTTCCCACACCCAAAGTAGAAGTGACACTCACCTTCACACCCAGCAACAATGCCAAACGCTGAACGATGGCCAAGCCCAAACCCAAACCATTGCTACGATCACGCTGGGCGTTGCCAATCTGGTAATACTCTTCGAATATATGTGGCAGATGCTGGTGAGAGATACCCACGCCACTATCACACACCTCGACCAATAGGCCTGCTTCAACATCACGACAGCGCACCGCTATCGTACCGATCTCGGTATAACGAATTGCATTGGCAATCAAATTGCGCAAGATTCGTTCTACGAGTAAGGGGTCGCTATATATCTGCCCTTCGCAACGTTGTATCGTCAATGTCAGTTCTTTGTCTCGTGCTGTCCAAGAGAACTCTGACTCAATGCGGTCAAATACCTGACGTAGCGCGAAGTGCTGGTATTTAGGCAGAACCACACCTGCATCTAGCCTAGAGATATCCAGTAAGGCGTCAAACATATCGCCCAACACCCCCACCGAATTAGATACTTGCGCCATCAAGCGACCTCCGTGCACACCAGACACATGCGGCTTGAGTGCTTCCACGAACAACGTCAGCGCATGCATAGGTTGACGCAGATCATGACTAGCTGCGGCGAGAAACTTCGACTTAGAGAGATTGGCCTGCTCGGCTCTTAGTTGCGCCAATTCGACACGCTGATTCTCTGTGCGCAAACGCTGTACCAATTTTTCGTTCTCCAAGGTGTGCCACAGCGAAATTTCAAAGGTATCAGCCAACGCTTTCCCAGCATTAAGGACATACATCAGATACACCATCATTAGCAGCCCTAACATGATATGGGTGGCATCCCAGACCATGAAATTTGCAAGCGACAGCGGCAATATCAATAAAATCTCGAAGATGTACAAGGCTGGCGGAAAAACTGGATTGGTCGTGACTGCGCCTGCCGCGACACCAACTACTACACAAATTAACATCGATTGGTAGGCTAAGTCATTTGGCACAAACAACAAAAATCCACCTGCACTCCACATGCCACCGACTAGCAGTACGAATATCAATAAACGTCTACGCCACTCCTCGCATTCACGTACGGTTCCCGTCTGAGATTTGTAGCGATAAATATACCAAGACTCTATGCCATGAATGATGAGCAGGGCGCCAGCCCAAATCAGAAGCACTTCTTGTGCGACTTTCTCCCACATCAGACCAACCAGGAATGGCACCACGATGATGCGCACAATAATCATCAGTGGATAGGTACGCAAACGCGTCCGAATCTGCTCTGCTCGTATCGGCAAGTTCTCTTCGGTGATATCGAAATAAAGTTGCGATTTCAATCGTCCATGCATCGCCCCACCCCCACCTTGTTAGCTAGCCAGCCAGCCTAATCATATCCATCATCTGCTCAATGTAATGCCGCCAACACCCGTATGTCTTGCACCAACCATTCTGATCTTTGCCCGTAAGGTGCCAACAATCTCACCTTACCGTTGCCATCGATGATGTAAGTGCCTGCGCTGTGATCGATGCTGTAACCGGTCTTGCTCGGCTGCTTGGTATAACTCACCCCAAAGGCTTGCGCTGCTTGTGCTGTGGCTTGCATATCACCAGACAGGCCGATGAAACGCGAGTCGAATGCGGGTACGTATTCGGCCAATAATTCACGCGTGTCACGCTCGGGATCGACCGTCACAAACAACACCTGCACCTTGTCAGCGTCCTTACCCAGCATGCTCATCGCCTGCGCCATGTCAGCCAAAGTGGTCGGGCATACATCTGGGCAGTGAATGTAACCAAAAAACAGCAAGACAATCTTGCCGCGATAATCCACCAGACTACGCGGATGCCCTTGTGGGTCGTAGAGATGAAAATCCGCCTGTGTCAGCTTGCCGCGCACCTCGTTGGCGTGGAATGGAGAAGGCAACTTTGGCTCTTCACAAGCGACCAAAAAAAACATGAGGACCAAAACGATGATGTGACGCAACTCACTTCTCCTAAAATCAATAGTGCCAAGCCAGACTAGGCGCGCGAAAAAAATCACCGCGCCACGTTTTATGCCGCAACATGACAAGCACCCGCCCAACCATTGATGTAGAAGGTGTAGCCGACTTTAATTAAACCATAAATGCCAAATCCAGCGACAATCAATCCTGCAGTCATGCGCACCCTAGGCGCTTGCACCAGATGGCGGATACGCTCCCAAAACATGCCGATCAGCAACAGATTGGGTAAAGTGCCCAGACCAAAGGCCGCCATGATTAGCGCGCCTTGTTGGGCACTGCCTGACGCAAGACCAGTCACCAGCACGCTATACACTAAGCCGCAGGGCAACCAACCCCACACCGCACCCAACGCCAAGGCACGCGGCAATGTAGTAATGGGCAATAGTCGTCGGGTATACGGCTGTATGTGTTGCCATAAGCCACGCCCCATCCCCTCTATGCGCCGCACTGCGCTCCATATTCCTGCCAGATACAAGCCCAATACGATCAGCATCAAACTGGATAGTGCGAACAACAGATGTTGCACTGGCACTTGATCACGCATCAGCATGCCCGCTTGGCCTATCGCACCCACTAAAGCACCTGCAATCGCATAGCTAGTGATGCGCCCCATGCTGTAGGCAAGATGGAAAGGCCAGCGTGTCTTGTTTACAGGGAGCTGCGTCGTGAACATCCCCACGATGCTGCCGCACATACCTAGGCAATGCACACCACCGAGCAGGCCGACCACGAATACCGCATATAGACTGAAATTGCTCATCTACCCTCTTATCTCCATGCCCAACAAACTCATATCCAAAGATGCAAGCACACGCTGCATATCGACCTTAGCTTGAAACTGCACCACGCCCAGCATAGGTGCAGCGATGCGCTCTTTTAGCGAGACAATGTTCTCCGCCAATGCACCCATGTCAGCATCAACCACATTCGCCACCCAAGCTGCACATTCTAAGCCACTGCGTTCGATTTCGCGCAGTGTCAACAGCGCATGGTTAAGACATCCCAAACGCATGCCGACCACCAAGATTACTGGCAACCCCAGTTGCATCGCCAGCATCGCCGTATCTTCACTGTCATTCAAGGGCACGCAGTAACCGCCCACACCTTCAACAACAACCACATCCGCCGCCAGAGCCAGTTGTTGATAACAGTCGGTGATGTGCGCAATGGAGATGCTTCTATTTTCGCGTGTGGCAGCGATGTGTGGTGCGATGGCAGCGCTAAAAGAATAAGGGTTGGTTAAGGCTAACTCTGCCTGCACCGAACTTGCTGCTGCCAGCAGCTTCACGTCCTCGTTCACACCATCGTCATCAACACCAGCAGAGACCGGCTTCATCCCCACCGTAGTCAAGCCCTGCGCAGCTATCGCCTGTAGTAGGGCGCAACTGATCAGCGTTTTACCTACCGAGGTATCCGTACCCGTGACGAAGAAACTCATCTCAGTTTGAAATCCGTCTTGATGATGGCGCGCCCATCCGCCAGTTTTTTTGCTTGGGGTTTCCAAGCATGTCCGTAGATGACTTCATACGTGGCGGGCAACTTGCCGTCCTTACGCAAGGCTTCGTAATTCTCCACCAGCGACTTCCAAGCCTGCTTACCCATCAAGCCCTGACTACGCCCTGCCGTTGCATTGTTCGCGCCTATGGCTTTCAAGTCATGCAATACCGAGCGCACATCCTCGTAGGTCAACGTCAAATATTCCATATCCATGACCGGTTCAGCAAAACCACCATGTGACAACATGTCGCCTATGTCGTGCATGTCAGCGAAGCGATTCAGATGGTTGTGTGCATCCACGCCATGAAAGGCCTGACGCAGTTCTTTGAGCGTATCTGGGCCGAAGGTACTGAACATCAACAAGCCCTCGACCTTCAATACGCGGTGTAGATCGACAATGGTCGCGGGCAGGTCGTTACACCACTGCACCGCGAGATTAGACCAGACCAGTTCCAAACTATTGGATGCGATAGGCAGTGCTTCGACATCTGCACACAGCATCGCCGCCTTCTGGCTGCTGAATATTTTCTGCCACCACCCCGTCTGTCCACGTGCGGCCTGCAACATGCCAATGGCGATATCCAGCGAAACCATCTGCGCAGTTGGATATTTCGCTATAAGTTGCCGAGTACCCCAGCCCGTACCACTGCCCACATCAAGGATGCGCTTGGGCTGCAGCTTGATGTATTCCAATCGCTCTAGCATACGGCTACACACCTCGCGCTGCAGCACTGCCGCATCATCGTAGGTATGCGCCGCTTTGCTGAATGCGTTGCGCATGGCACGTTTATCTATTTCAAATTCATCCATACATGAAGTCTTTTATGTGTTGTACAAATATCTCGGGATGCGACAAAAATGGCGCGTGTGCTGCACCCTTGATTTCGGCCAGACGTGCATTCGGCATCTTGTTCGCCATATACGCCGAGGCCGCTAATGGGGTGAGGGTATCACGCTCACCCGCGATGATTAATGTGGCCTGCTCGATACTGGCTAATTCCTTGCGCTGATCACTGTCACGCAGAATATTCAACCCCGCCTGCAAAGCTGCCAAATCCGGTTCGCCGCGACTGAACAATGCTGTTCGTAGACTCGCCAGCAACTCACGCTCTCCTTCGCTCCCTCGCACTTGCAGTGCCAAGAAGCGGCGCAGTGTCATCGCGTAATTCTCAGTAAGCGCAGCGGCGAATCCAGCCAATGTCTCCGCTTCCATCGCGCAATCCCAATCGCCCTGGCGTACAAAGTATGGTGTGCTTGAGACTAGGATCAATCGCTGGATTTTTTGCGGGTCACGCCTCGCCCAATGCAGTGCGATCTGCCCCCCTAAGGACCAACCGCAGAGCGTGATGGGGTGGCTAAACTCTGCACACAACGCTTCCGTGATTGAGTCTAAAGAATAGGGTGAATGGAGCAGGGAGTAGGGTAACTGCGGCTCGACGTTTTGTCCCTCCCCTGCATTGAACCCATGTCCCGGCAAGTCGACCACATGCACGCTATTTGTTTCTGCAAGCTTGGCTACAACATCGCCCCACATGCCGCCATGCATACCCCAGCCGTGCAGCATAACCAAAGGTTCGCCCTGCCCATATACCTCAACGTGCAAGCTCATGCAGCGCTCCAATCAGGGCCGATACATCTACCGTAGTATGTGAAGCAGACAAGGTGATACGTAAGCGTGCCGTGCCTTCAGGTACGGTGGGTGGTCGTATCGCCGCAACCCAGATTCCCCTTGCGCGCAATCCCTCGCTCAATGCTAATGCCTGCTTGTTATCGCCTACAAGCAAAGGCTGTATCGCCGTCGCAGTAGGCATCAGCGACCACGGTAAATCGGACAGACCGCTACGCAATTGCGCGATGAGTGCTTGCAAATGTGCACGTCTGTCATCGCCCGCTTTTATCAATCGCAAACTTTCCGAGAGTGCCACCGACAAAGCAGGCGGCGTGGCGGTGGTGTAGACATAGCTGCGCGCATGATTCACTAGCGTATCTGAGACCACCTGTTCGGTGGCGACAAAAGCACCGAACACTCCCGCCGCCTTGCCCAAGGTCGCCATATAGATGATCCGTGGCGAGTCAAGATTGAAATGTGAAAGCGAACCGCGCCCCTGCCCCCCCAGCACACCAAAACCATGTGCGTCATCGACCAGTAGCCATGCGTCGTAACTTTCACAGAGTGCCAGCAGCTCTGGTAGTGCTGCAATATCGCCATCCATGCTGAACACCGCATCGGTGATGATGAGTCTTCTACCGCTGGTGGCGCGCTGCAACTGCGATTCCAACTGCGCCATGTCGTTATGCCGATAGCGTTGCACCTCAGCACGCGACAACAGCATCGCATCGTTCAAAGACGCGTGATTCAGTTTGTCGGCAAATACCGTATCACCACGTCCGACTAAAGCTTGGACTACGCCTAAATTGGCCATGTAGCCGGTGGAGAATAACAGCGCGGCCGGCTTGCGCACGAACTCCGCAAGCTCGCATTCCAATTGCTCGTGCGCAGCGAAATGTCCGCTCACCAAATGTGCAGCCCCCGCTCCTACGCCCCACTGCTCAACGCCTTGTTGTAACGCATCCGCGATGCCATCCTCGTTAGCCAGACCTAGGTAATCATTGCTACAGAAAGCTAGGTATGACTTGCCGTCGACGATGATGTGGGGTGACTGCGGACTTTCTAAAGTCCGCCGAGTGCGCAACAAGCCTGCGGTTGCGCGTTCATCCAACTCAGCTTGAAGTGCTGCAAAGACCACTAATGCTTATCCGCAAAGGGGTACATGCCCAACTTATCCAGCAAGGCACGATCACGTTCTGCTTCAGGATTGCCTGTAGTAAGTAGTTGCTCACCGTAAAAGATAGAGTTCGCACCAGCGAGGAAACACAAGGTCTGCACGGCATCAGACATCTGCTGACGACCTGCTGAAAGACGCACACGCGCCGTCGGCATGGTAATGCGTGCTACCGCAATGGTGCGCACGAAATCTAAAGGGTCGAGATCAGGTTGATCGGCGAGCGGCGTACCCTCTACCTTGACCAAATTGTTGATCGGCACACTCTCAGGATAGGGTTCCATGTTCGCCAGTTGCGCGACCAGTCCTGCACGTTGCGTGAGGTTTTCGCCCATACCCACGATACCGCCGCTACATACATGCATACCTGCTTTACGAACGCGGTCCAGCGTATCCAAGCGATCTTGGTAATCGCGGGTACTGATGATGTCGCCATAGAATTCAGGCGCAGTGTCGATGTTGTGATTGTAGTAATCCAGCCCCGCTTCACGCAGTTGCTCGGTTTGCACATCATTCAACATCCCCAGCGTCGCGCAAGTCTCCATACCGAGTCCGCGTACTGCCTTGACCATCTCGACCACGGCTTCCATGTCTCCTTCGCTAGGCTCACGCCATGCTGCGCCCATACAGAATCGGTTCGCACCTTGATCCTGTGCAGCTTTAGCAGCACGCACAACTTCTTCCACTTCCAACATCTTACGATTCTCTACGCCTGTATCGTGGAAGGCCGATTGCGGGCAATAGCCACAATCCTCGGAACAACCACCAGTTTTAATAGACAACAAGGTAGACAATTGCACCGCATTCGCATCGAAGTGTGCTCTATGCACTTGTTGGGCGCGGAACATCAGATCCGCGAAGGGCAGATTGAACAGGGCTTCAACGTCTTCTACTTGCCAGCGCTTAGGAGCAGTATCGCGTTTGACAGGACGTATGAATTCTATAGTTTGAGTGTTCATGAAGTGGGCTACCCGATATGATTGAAACAACGCGGCATCATCCTTGAAAGGACGAGACCTTGTCAATTTTAGTATCGATTAAATTGAACGTCAGCTTATTATTTAAGCATCTCATCCCGGCGCAGCCTTGCATCTTATGCGGCACCATGAGTGATGCAGGCTTGTGGTGTGCGGACTGTGAGCGTTCGCTCCCCTATTTGCGTGGCCCTGCTTGCAGGCATTGCGCGCTGCTTTTGCCTAGTGGCGATATCTGCGGCCACTGCCTAAGTAATCCACCTAGATTCGATCGCACCACAGCACTTTACGCTTACACCTTCCCCATCAACAAACTGATACAGCAACTCAAATATACCGAGCAGCTTGCTTTGGCAGACGCCTTCGCCGCGAGGCTAGTGCTACGAATTCCTAAAGACGAATTGCCCGATTGCATCATTCCTATGCCCTTGCATCCCAATAAACTCAGGCAGCGCGGCTATAACCAAGCATTGCTGCTGGCGCGAAGTTTGTCCAAACGATTGGATATAGCGTTACTTCCCAATGTATGTAAACGCGTACGTGATACTGCTTCGCAATCCTCTCTGCCGTACAAAGCGCGAGGTAAGAATATGCGCGATGCATTTGTCTGCGATATCTCACTAGCAGGTCGCAAGGTGGTATTGGTGGACGATGTCTTCACCAGCGGAGCCAGCCTGAACGCACTCGCCAAGGCTGTCACTAAGCGGGGAGCAGAAAAGGTAGAGACTTGGGTCGTAGCCAGAACGATACGGCACGGATGATACTAAGCCGGCTATCGTTAAAGCTCTTTGAGTCTTTGCTGCACGTATTGCTGCAGATCAGGGCTGAGATTCTTTGAATCGAGTGCATGTTGATAGGCCAACTTGGCATCCTTATTTTGTTTCAGCGCCTGCAATGAGATTGCTTCTCCCATCCACCAAAGTCCATTGTCTGGTTTCAGTGCTAGCGCTGTCTGATAACGCGTGACTGCCTCTTGATGGCGCTGTAGTCGTTGCATCAATGCAGCGAGGAAGGCCTGATACTCAGCATGTGTAGATGCGTAATGGAGGGATGACTCCAAAGTCTGCACCGCTTCATTGGTCGCACCCCGCTCCACTTGCAGCCTAGCCGCCATCATCACAAAGCCTAATTTTTCAGGATAGCTTTTAATCCCCGCTAACAGGACACCCTCGGCTTCTGCGTTGCGCTTACTTTCTATTAGCAACAAAACCAAGGCTTGCCGAGCTTTGTCGTGACCTGCATCCAGTTCGAGTGCAGTTTGGTATTCCTGCAAAGCCTCAGAGCTACGCCCCTGCTGCATATGGGCTATGCCCTTGCGGAACTCTGCATCGGCTCTTTGCTGTGTGCTGATCTTTTTTTCGGGTAATCCGTCGCTTGCCAGTGTCTGCGTGGGAGGTGCCAAATTACCGGCCTTAGCGATCTTAGCTTGCCGCTCATGTAATACCGCTTGTTGCGGCAGCTTTTCTGGCAATACAGGCTGGATAGTCTCAGTTGCCACTTTCGAAATAGGCTCGCTCAGATCCAAACTTAACTGAAATACCGGCGCCGTCACCACAGCACTGTTTGCATCTGGCATCACTACAGACGCTGCTGGCTGGCTTTGTCGCTTAATTCCTGTCGATGCTACTAATTGGGATGCAGGCGCTACTACCCTGCTTGTATATTTAACATAGGCCCACCCTGATATCGCCGCAATCAATGCTAACGCCAACAGCCACCAGCCCAACTTAGATGATTTTCTTGAGGTTCGCACCGAACGGACTAAATAGTCTTCCGTATCAAATTGCGCACCGCGCTGCTCCATCTGATTCACCATCTGATTGATTAAGCTCATAGCAACCTCATCCCTGCGAGCGAAACAAGCAAAACAGCAATTGCAATTCCTGCTCCCCAAAGCAACCAGTCTCGACCGGCTTCGGGAGTATCTTTGGCGGCTAGTGTTATGTGCTTATAAGCCACTTGCTGACGCCCTTCGCCATAGGCCAACATCATCGCCTTGTGGGCGAGTATGTTTATGATTCGTGGCGTTCCCTTGCTGATGCGTTGTAATTTCGACACTGCCGCCTTACTGAACAAAGTCTCGCCAGCATATCCAGCCACTTTAAGGCGATGGCGCAAATAGCGATCTAATTCATCCTGTTGCAAACCCATCAACTGATGCTGGAAGGTGATGCGTTGGCGCAACTGACGTATCGCATGCTGGCGCAGATGTTCATCTAATTCGGGCTGACCAAATAAGACAACTTGCAGCAATTTGCGTTTCTCAGTCTCCAAATTCGTCAACAGCCTCAACACCTCTAAACTTGCGAGCGGCATAGCTTGTGCTTCATCCAAACAAACAATCGCGCGTTGTCCTTTACGTGCGCATTCCAACAAGCTGAGGGTGAGCGCCTTAAGCAACTGGTGCTGATCAGTTAGGTTGGTGACATTGACACCGAACTGTTCGGCCATCGCCATCAGCAAACTACGAGGCTCTAAATAGGGGTTAGGAATATAGGCAATCATGAAGCGCTGATCTGGTTTCGCTACGGCATCTTCTGTGCCTTGCGTAACAGGTGTGCGTGCGGGATTCAACGCCGCAATGAACTTGCGACACAGGAGTGTCTTGCCGTTACCCACCTCACCCGTGATCTTAATGAAACCCTCGCCATTGCGCGCCGCAATCAACAGCGTGTTAAGCGCCTCCTGGTAGCTAGAGCAAGCGTAGAAAAAACTGGTATCAGGTGTCAATCCGAAAGGCTGTTCATGCAAGCCAAAATGCTTCAGATACATACTATTGTTGCTTGTGCTGCGATGAGTAGAGATCATGTACCCGATCACGACTGCGTGCGATATCTTCGGACCAGTCCTTGTCGCTGTCGACGATAGTCGTCTTCAGCAAGATGACCAATTCACGCTTTTCAGTACGCTGGTTGGTCTGACCGAACACGCTCTTAGGCAATCCGGGCAAACCGGAGTTATCGTCATAGGTCGCCTGGCGCATCAGCCCGCCTATAGCAACAATTTGGCCATCACGCGAACGCACGATGCTATCTGTCTCTGAAATGGAACTTGAAGCCAGTGGCAGATTGTATGTGCCGTTGGCCGTACCAAGATTCAGTGACTTATTGACCGTCGTAACAGTGCTCACAGAGGGATGTACATGCAAGATGATTTCGCCGTTCTGATCGATACGCGGCGTAACATCCAGTGCGATACCAGAGAAGAATGGCTGCACTTTGACCGTGGGTGCGGTACCCGCCACGTTAGCTGTTGCCTGAGTGCCACCCGAAATTTCGGTTACGAAAAATTCATCCGTACCTACTTTTAGAACGGCTTTCTGGTTGTTCAGAGTTGCGATACGTGGACTGGACAGTACATGCACATTGCCCTGAGATTCCAAGAAATTCAGCAAGGCTGCAAAATTACTAGTCTGAAAAGCGAGGCCAAACAAGGAACCCGGCACTTGACCCGGAACGGTAGTATTGGCAAGGTTCGCACCTGGTATAGATGAGAACGCCCCGCCTGCACCGAGCAAGTTAGGGGTCATCGTGGCGCCTGCTGCACCTGTCACGCCCGGCGCAAGCACACCACCTGCGTTGCCAGTAGCTGCCAGCTGACCTGCACTCAGCCCACTGTTTTGACCTGACTTGAACACGCCCCAGTTCACACCTGATTGATATCCATCGCTTAACTGCACCTCAACAATTTTCGCCTCAAGTATCACTTGGCGTTCTACAGAGATCTGCGCCGCTTTGAGATAAGCTGCCACACTATTAAGCTCATCCGGCATCGCACGTATCACGATCACACCTGATGTTGGGCTGATGACAACACTGCGTCCTTTCTCTCCGCCTACGATGGTGCGGAGCGCGGTATCCAACTCGCCCCAGAAATCCGTACTGGTCACAGTCATGACCTTGCTGCCATCCCTGCCGCTCTCGTTACTAATACTGGCGGGCATTAATTCCCCTGTGGACTTATTTTTGGCGAACTCGATGCGGTTCGCTGATGTTTGCGTCTGTCCGGTGGTCGTACTGCTCGTAGCAGTATCAGACACCGAGCCTGATGTGACACGCAAAGATGAAGTACCCGCACGCAAACCAGTCAGGTAATTGACTTGAAAAATCCTAGTCTGCAAGTCTGCTGACTGAATATAGATGCGACTCCCATCGACCTTGTAGTTATAACCATAAAGTTCACGTACAGCTTCTAGCGCCTCAAAAACCGTAACATCTTTCAGATTGAGCGTGATGCTGCCACTCACATCTGGATGCAACAACATGCTGTAGCGAGTACCGGATACGATGGCCATAAAAACTTGAGTGGCTGGTGTATTGACGACAGACAGATCGAAACGGCTTTCCAAAGATTTGCTATCTACCTTGGGCATATCCATGGAAATTGAGGGTAGTAGTGCGGCACTGACTGCATCAGATTTACTAGGTTGGGCGCTTTGCGCTACCGCCTGATTCATCGTACTTTCTATAGACTCACCCGCAACATTGCGTTGTGCAGGTGTAGCGCAGCCTGAAAGTAATATCAGTATGGCAATCAGCCATATCGAGTGTCTCATTTCTTCTCCTTATTCGTGATCACTGGCTCTGCACTTACTGGTGCTAGCTCGTCTCGCGATGTTATTACCTTGTCAGTCCGTTTGATCGACACCTTGGGATAGAGCTTCATTTCCCTGCGACCACCTGCACCTTGTAGCACCACGCCATCCTCATGCACTTCGACCAAGCGGGCATCGCCGACTTTGCCTCCCAACTCCACAGTTTGACCATCTATGATGGCTGCGCGTCT
>JBBQKX010000043.1:0-17524 GCA_038327315.1 Burkholderiales bacterium
CGCCTACGATTACCATGCGCGCTTCGGGGTGTAGCTTCTGTATCTCGCGGTAGGCAAGGCAGACCACGTCCAGATTCTTCTCGGCGGCAATACGGCTCACCAACATCACGACGAGGGTTTGTGCATCGGCGCCCCAGCTTGCTCGTAATGCGTCATCGCGTTTCCTAGGGTTGAACAATTCAGCATCCACACCGCGTGAGATCACGCCCACATTGTGATAGCCCTGACGCTCTAACTCGCGCTGCATCGCAACAGTGGGCACTAGAGTGCGGTTTGTCCTGTTGTGAAAGTGGCGTAGATAGGCGGAGACAGGTTTGCGTAACAGTCGTAAGTGGTAGTGCGAGGTGTAACTTTGGAAATTGGTATGGAAGTAGCTACTGACAGGCAAATTTAACTGGCGCGCAGCGGACAGCGCGCTCCATCCCAGAGGCCCTTCGGTGGCGATATGTACGACATCGGGTCGCTGTTCACGCCAAAGTTTTAGCAGAGTTTTTTTGGCTGGCAGTCCAGCACGCAGTCCAGGATAGCCGGGCAGTGGAAAGCCATTTACCAAGGTCTCGCTATAGCCAACTAGCTGTTTAGCCACGTCGTCTATGTTGCGACGTGGACGGATTATGTGCAGCTTATGACCACGTGCGCGCAGCCCCGACACCATCTGACCCAAGGTCATGGCCACGCCATTCACATCCGGCAAAGTGGTCTCACTCACCATGGCGATGTGCATCGTGTTGCTGCTGTGGTTATCTTGAGCTTGGCTATTCATGAATCGCATGCTGATGCGCGTAGATGAACGTTTGATGAAAAATTCTTTAAGAGTTGATGACGGTAATGAGGTCGACTAGAGGGATGTGTTGGGAAAATGTTTGTCACCAGAGTGGGTGAGACTTTTGATATCGCACTGCAGTGATCAATTGCTAGTTTTAACCCCGCTTGTGGGCAAAAGTCTTGCCAACGCCACAAGTAAGCTCAATATGAAATATTTATGAATCTTGTGTGACAAACACAATACTTTTTACCGCCGACAAAATGCCTTACTTACTGTAATAAATCATAATTATTATCCTAAGCAACAAGGGCGATTCGCTATTTGGAAGTATTTTGGGCTAAACCCCGTCTAGCGAAAAATAAGTGCACTAATGCTATTCAATACGCTGCCGTTATAGCGATTGGACCAGTATATCCGGCGAAGTATCCGGCTTTACCTAATGGAAGGAATGTAAATGCAAAGGAGGCGAAATTTATGGATGGTATTACGCAAAGCATAGATGCGGGCACGATAGGCGCGCTGATACATCGCGTTCAAGCAGTTGCAGAGAGCGAGACATGCATAGAAGTGTTGTCCATATTCCTCAAGAATAAGGAACTCTATGCTTTGCCTATAATCGATGCGGCGCATAAGCCTGTGGGCATTGTACTTAGGCAGGAAATCACAGAGGTATTCAGCAAACCCTACGCAAAGGAGCTTCACGGCGACAAGGTGATCTCAACCATGATGAGCCATAAGAGCATCGTGGTGGACCAAGTGACCGCTATCGACGATGTGGCGCGTATCGTATTGGATGCCGGCATCGAATACATGATGAGCGGATTTGTAATTACCAAAGATGGGCGATATGCGGGCGTAGCGAATAGCTACGACTTGCTCAATGAGATTACTAGTCGCAAGCAAAAACACTTGTTCGAACTAGCCCACTTTGACCAACTGACCATGCTACCGAATCGCAGGCTATTCATAGATAGATTAGAACAAGAGTTGGTGAAGGCTGAGCGACTGGGTGCCTCCATCGCTTTACTGTTCATCGATCTAGATCACTTCAAGAAAGTCAACGACAGCATGGGTCACGCCAAGGGCGATCAATTGTTGATACAAGTTGCACAGCGTATCAAGACTGCGATACGTGCTTCTGACACCGTGGCACGGTTGGGCGGGGATGAGTTCACTGCGATATTGACCAGTTATGGCGGCCCCATTCATTTGGAGCGTATCACTCAGACTATCGTGGATGAGCTCGCTACCCCCTTTGATCTGGGTGAGCACGAGATTGCACATGTATCAGGCAGCATAGGTATTGCGCTGTATCCAGATGATGCAGAGGATCTAAAGAGCCTGTTACAACATGCAGACCATGCAATGTATGCTGCCAAGGAAGCGGGTCGGAATGGCTTCCGCTATTTCCTACCGACGATGCAGAGGGACGCGCTGGAGAAGATGAAATTGACCAACGATCTGCGTTACGCGCTTAAAGGTGGTCAGCTGGAGGTGTATTACCAACCCATAGTCGAAGCTAAGACCGGGCACATCTTTAAGGCAGAAGCGCTGTTGCGCTGGCGTCACCCAACGCGCGGAATGATCAGCCCTGTAGATTTCATACCCCTGGCAGAAGAGTCGCGCTTGATACTTGAGATTGGTGAGTGGGTGTTCCTTGAAGCCATCAAGAGCATAGAAGCTTGGCGCGAAAAGACCGGACAGTTAATCCAAGTCAGCGTCAACAAGTCGCCGATTCAATTCATACGTAAGAACCGTCACGCTTGGAACGATAGGTTGCGGGAATCGAACTTGCCGCGTGGAGCAATCACAGTAGAGATTACCGAAGGACTGCTGCTGAACGACTCTGAGCATGTGCACAACAGTTTAATGCGTTTCAAGGAAGAGGGCGTGGAAGTGTCCATAGACGATTTCGGCACCGGCTTTTCGGCGCTGTCATACCTAAATAAATTCAATGTCGACTATCTCAAAATAGACAAATCCTTCATCCATAACATGCTGGACAACAAGAATAACCAAGCGCTGACAGAGGCCATCATTGTGATGGCGCACAAATTGGGTATACGCACGATTGCGGAGGGCGTTGAGACTGAAGCGCAAAGAGACATGCTGATTGCGAGCGGTTGTGACTACATGCAAGGCTATCTGTATTCTAGGCCACTGCCTTACGACCAATTCACAGCGTTGTTGCTTGCGTCGCCGCCTGCGGAACAGAACGATACGCCGGTCGCCATGGCGGCGTAAGTAAGGCCGGCAGGATGGGTTGGAGCTTATGGATACGGGTCATCAAATGCTCCAGATAATCCTCTGTCTGTTCGGCAATCTCTAGTCTATGATACTTCCGTCCGTTTCGGTATTTGTGCGTCGATTGACGTCATCAAAACCGGGGATGCAGCCATCGTCTGAATTAACTAAAGAGCCTTTGATTTAGGTCCACCTGGTCGTGCACTTGATATTTCGACCTGTGGATTTTGATACGCGCTGAATATTACCCAGTCTGCGTGACTGGGAGTACAAAAGGTGTTGATGGAGAGTAAGCTTGTAATTGTAATGAGGTCGCCTTCATTCAGACTGTGTAGTTTAATTTCTTCAGCCTAGGTATTTGAGGGTGTGCAAACAACAGAGTTAATCGAACAAGGGAGATTAGTCATGAATATTAAAAACGAACTTCAGGCCACCATCGAGCAGATGGTGCAAAGGGGCAAAGGCATTCTCGCCGCTGACGAAAGTCTGCCTACAATCGCCAAACGTTTTACACCGATTAGTGTCGATCCCACCGAGGAGAACCGCCGTGCCTACCGTGCCCTGCTGTTTACTGCCCAAGGTATTGAGCAATACATCAGTGGGGTGATTACATTCGAGGAGACGCTTACTCATAACAGCGATGATGGGAAGCCGTTGCCCGAATTATTGGCGCTACGCAACATCGTCCCTGGCATTAAGGTAGATAAGGGCAAGGGGCCGTTGGCGCTGTCGCCTGGCGATTCCATTACGTATGGCTTGGACGGACTGGCCGAGCGCCTGCAGCATTACAAAAGTCAGGGTGCACGTTTCGCCAAGTGGCGTGAGGTCTATGCGATTGGTGCCAGCAACCCATCGGTGCTGGGCATAGCCGCCAACGCTGAAATGTTGGCGCGTTATGCGGCGGTGTGCCAAGAGCACGGTATCGTGCCCATCGTCGAACCTGAAGTATTAATCGATGGCGACCACAGCTTAATACGCTGCGCTGAGGTGACCGAAGCCGTGCAGAAAGAAATTTTCCATGCCCTGCATCGCCATCACGTCGTACTCGAGCATATTGTGCTTAAGCCCAATATGGTGTTGCCGGGTAAGGAGCATTCAAAACGGGCCAGTGCTGAAGAGATTGCCGAAGCTACCATAAGGGTATTGCGACGCTGTGTGCCAGCAGCGGTACCAAGCATCAATTTTCTTTCCGGCGGAATGACACCTGAAGAGTCCACCGCAAACCTCAACGCCATGAATGCCGAATTTTCTCATGAGCCTTGGCTGCTCTCATTTTCTTATGGACGCGCTCTGCAACAGCCTGTGTTGCAAGCCTGGCAGGGTAAAACTGAAAATATTGCTATTGCACAGCAGGCCTTGCTGAAGCGCGCACGATTGAATGGTGCAGCACAGCGTGGCAAATACGAAGCGCGAATGGAGTCGGAAGACTAAAAAGAAACGAAGATGATGTTTGACCAAGCATTGACCGAAGCCATCATCGTGATGGCACAGAAATTCGGCATACGTACAGTTGCGGAAGGCGTGGAGACGGTAGAGCAAAGAGATATGATAATCGCGAACGGCTGCGATTATCTGTAAGGTTGCCTGTATCCACCCCCGCCCCCTACGCACAACTCATCGAGCTGTTACTCGCATCACAAAACTCCTGCTAAACCACAAGGCCGTAACTACCAGCTCGCGGCGTAAGCAAGATAGATTGGAGGGATTGGTGGTAAAGATACTCATACCAGTCTTCGCTACTCGGTGGTGCCGAGGGGGGCGAAAGTCAAAATCTAAACTCTAAAACAATGCCGCGAAAACGCTAGCCGTTCCGTAAAAGTGATAGTGAAAAATTGAAAGCCCGCGTCTCTACTGAGATTGCGGGCTTTTTTATCGACAAAATATTTTTTGCGAGAGTATAAATTTTGAGACCAAATAGCAGCGGTCATGCAGTAGCTAGTGGCGAATGCGGCCAAGATGCCTACGCGGTCAGTTTGCTACATCAGCGGACAAGTATGGCTAAGCAGATTAATTTATTAAGTGTGAATTTTAATAACTACTGTGCGGCAACGCACAGAAAATTATGTTGGTGATTGGCATCGTTCCTATCCTAAATGCAATGTATTTCTGTGCGTTATTTTAGTGACCGTAGCAAATTAAGGATGTAACGAATGAATCTCGCCCATAGTAGCCCGACACAAAACCATCTCCTCGCATCATTACCTAAGGCAGAGTTTGATCGCCTGTTAGTGCATTTAGAGCTAATAGATATGCCTCTCGGGGAAAGTCTTTATGAGTCGCAAGGCAAGCTGAGTCACGTCTACTTTCCCACCACGGCTATCGTTTCGCTGCTTTCCGTGCTGGAGGATGGCGCATCGGCCGAAATCGCTGTGGTTGGTAGAGAGGGCGTACTCGGCGTTGCATTATTCATGGGAGGGGAAACCACGCCCAATCGCGCTTCTGTGCAATGTGCGGGATACGGTTATCGCCTGAAAGCCTCACTGCTTAAAAAAGAATTCAACCGCGCAGGGCCATTTCTTAGAATATTACTCCGCTACACCCAAGCACTTGGCGCACAGATGGCGCAGACGGCAGTGTGCAATAAACATCACTCCATCGAACAGCAACTTTGCCGCTGGTTATTGATAACCTTTGATCGCTCGTCCTCGCATACCTTGACCATGACCCAAGAGATAATGGCGAGCATGCTAGGCGTACGGCGCGAAGGAGTTACCCAAGTCGTGGGAATGTTAAAGCGTGAAAAACTTATTCAACACACCCGTGGCCGCATTACCTTGCTAGATCGTAAGGGGTTGGAAAAAATTGTGTGTGAGTGCTACGGTATTGTCAATAATGAATACCAACGCCTGATTACCGACATTCCACTGCATGACCCTCAACAAATTCTAGGTCCATCCTCTGAATAGGCCGATAGATGACGAAGCTGTTTCTGTGTAAATGAACAGGCCGGCATACTAAGGGTCTGTTTGTCTAATTTGGCCGCCTCACCTTTTATAGCTAGGTATGTGAAGTCAATACCAACCCCCATATCACCAATACATTTACGAGGCTGACCAGTACGGCGGAACTGCCGATGTCTTTGGCGCGCTTAGCAAGGTCGTGGTTTTCGAGAGAGATGCGATCTACCGTAGCTTCGATGGCTGAATTAATTAGTTCAACGATAATCACCAACAGTACACTGCCTATCATCATAGCTTTACCTATCGCGCTTTCAGGCAACCATAAGGCAAGTGGGATTAGGACAGTAGCAAGTAAGACTTCCTGACGGAATGCGTCCTCATGTTTGTAGGCGGCACGAAAGCCGGCGAGTGAATAACCTAGGGCGTTCACTAAGCGGCGTAAGCCAGTTTTGCCCTTGTACGGACTTTCCATGTATCACTCCAAGTACGACGATGAGTCGCCATCATAAATAAAAAATCGCGCACTGGTTCGAGTGCGCGATGAAGGGGTGCAGCAAAGGTTAAGCAGGTTGACCCATGAAGTGTTTTACGTATTTAGGATTCATGCGCGCAACAGGCAATAGGATAAATAAATCGGCCACATTGAAATCAGGATCCCAGGCAGGTTGTCCAGCGATGTATGCGCCCAGACGCAGATAACCTTTGATCAGCGGCGGGATACTGACATCTAAATCGCGATTCAGCGCATGCAGTGGCAAAGGGCAGTGCGGGAATACTTTGTATTCGCTCGGCGCAGCATGCAGTTTGTGTACTTTATTGTAGACGCTAGCGGCGTAGTGACCACCATCGCCCATGCTGATGCTGGCGCAACCAATCAAATATTCGTGACCGTTCTTGGTGATGTAGTCGGCTAGACCACCCCACAGCTGAGTAATGGTGCCGCCGTCACGGTAGTCAGGGTGCACGCATGAGCGACCCACTTCCACCATGCTGCCACGCAGATGTGCCAGGCGGCTCATGTCGAATTCGGTCTCTGAATAATATCCACCAGCTTTCACTGCTTGTTCGGGTGGCAACATGCGGTAAGTGCCGACTACTTTGTTGTCATCATTATTGCGCACCAACAAATGGTCGCAGTAAGTGTCGAAGCGGTCGATGTCTAGGCCTTGATCTGCACTGGGCAGTTTGGCACCCATCTCCTCGCCGAAAACTTTGTAGCGCATGCGCTGCGCCTCAGCCACTTCTGCTGGCGTGCGTGCGATGCTGGAACTCAATTTTGGGCGTGCTGTATGTCCGGTCTGGCGGTTCAAGGCTAGCATGGTGTTCTCCTTGTTGAATAGAACCGACAGATTAGGTAGCTCTGATTTCAGCTTGGTTACCGCTATATGAAAGATAGATGACTAGATGTTTCTTTCCAACGGCGGGGAGAGCAACAGACAGTGCAAGGATGGCGTGTAGTGTTCTTCGTGCAAGTTTGCCAGCGTGTCATATTGCGCAACATGCGCGATGCCATCCAAGGTTCTCAGTGCTTCAGAGATATGTTGATGTGCGGCTAGCGTGAGTGCGCGTCTGTCTCTACCGATGGTAGCAATAGGTGAGCTTGCGATGAGCCTGACTTGTAAGCGGGGGGCAGACAAAATGCGCCATAGCGACTCACCGAATGAGATGTCGTCTATGTATACCGCAGCATCACTGCGCTGCCCGTTCTCATCCTGATAGCGCAAGGCGATTGGTTGCAACAAGGCGCCCGCATCTATAGCCGGTTGCAATAAGGTGGAATGGAAGTGCGCTACTTTGGCGCCATCGGTGGTCGTGCCTTCGGGAAAGACGGCGAGGCATTCACCCTGTTTTAATAGTTCGACCAGTCGCACATTGAGCCTCACTGCAGCACGTGGATTGCCGCGCTCCAAGAACAGCGTTTGGGCGCGCATACAAAGCCAGCCTATGACCGGCCAGTGCTTTACTTCGGATTTGGCAACGAAGCGCATTGGCACGACAGCATTGAGCACGAACACATCCAGCCAGGATATGTGATTGGTGACGATCAGGCCGTTACGAACTTTATAGAGCGCATCATCTCGTCCCAGCATAATCTCTACGCCCACGACATCTAAAAGTTCGATAGACCAGCGACGGAGGATGCGACGTTGCAGGCTATGCGCTAACCACGGATAGCTCAAGGCGATGGTCAGACCATAGAGTAAATGCAGGGCCAGCCTAACCGCGCGAATCACCGCGACCACACGTCGCCATACGATATCTATCATTCATTCAATCCGAGCAAAGCAAGGTGAACACCGAGATGGCACACACATATTCCAAGGTCCTTTGCAGGCCGTGTGTGAGTAGTCGGGGGCAAGATGACAGTGCGGTGTTGCGTTTGCGATTTGCTTTCAGCATACGATTCCCCTTACTCAAGTGTTAGTGATACGACGGACTAGGAATAAAAACTCACCACTGCTTTGTACAACACAGCTTTTGCTTCTAGTAGCGCTAGCGAGATGTTGGTTTGCATGCGGCTCAGTTCGTGTAACAGGTCGCGTGCGTTTGCGATGCCGATGTATCGACCTTGTTCGGTGATCATGAAAACCGGTTCGGCGTGGCTGGAATATGTGGCAACTAGGTACTGTGCTAGCTCTTCGATAGGCATATGGCGATTGACACGCAATGCTTCGCTATCGATGAACAGCGCGCAAGGTTGATCGCAGGCGCTGAGTGCATCAGTCTCAAAATTGGCAAGAAAGGCGCGACGTGGAATCATGCCCAAAGGTTTGCCATGTTTGACTACGGGCAGTGCGCGCAACTCAGGCTCGGCACAGAAGCGCGCATAGACCTCGGCATTATGTGTATCAGAGGTTACTGGTGAGACGCTATGTGTGAGGGTGTGCGCAGTGATAGGCAGCTCCTGATATGCCCCCATATGCGGATGCGATGAGAGTAAGTCCAGTTGCGCACGTATCGCTTCCAATGGGTACAGACTTTCCTCTTGCAAAGTCACGTGAGGTTGTGGCTCACGCAGTTGGGTAGTGCTTTTGCATGCAGATGTAGTTGTCATTTTGGCCAGTACTTGCTGTAAAGATGTGGCACGTTACTGCGAAGGTGTTACCGCTTTATGACACTTGAGCACCCCTAAAAATCCAAACTCCGTCACGATGCGGTGTTGCTCGCAAATAATTACTCCTTACATATTTGATATATGCGTCGTCGGAACTTTTTGTTCGCACCTTGCCTCGTTTAGGATTTTGAATTTTTCGAGGCACTCAAGAGGGAGCATCTAATTGGGCTGCCTAATTCATGTCGAAAAGGCTTGCTGTGGCATAATCTCGCGATGAATTCTTCTCTGCTTTCCGGTCTCAATCCCGAACAACGTGCCGCTGTCGTCCTTCCCCCGCAATCTGCGCTGATCCTTGCTGGTGCAGGGAGCGGCAAGACCCGTGTGCTGACGACGCGCATCGCTCATCTCATCAGTAGCAATGCCGTGAGCCCCCACGGTTTGTTGGCGGTAACCTTTACCAACAAGGCTGCTAAGGAGATGGTCACGCGGCTGACCGCGATGTTGCCCATCAATACTCGAGGGATGTGGATAGGTACTTTCCACGGCTTGTGCAACCGCATGCTCAGAGCGCATTTCCGTGAGGCGAATCTGCCGCAGACTTTTCAGATTCTCGATAGTGGCGACCAACTTTCGGCCATCAAGCGCTTGATGAAGGCGATGAACGTGGACGATGAAAAGTATCCACCGCGTGAGATGCAAAACTTCATTAGCGGTAGCAAGGAGCAGGGTCTGCGTGCGCAAGAAGTGGAAGCCTACGACCCCTATACCCGCCGCAAGGTGGAAGTATTCGCCGAGTACGATGCGCAATGTCAGCGCGAAGGTGTGGTGGATTTTTCCGAGTTGCTGCTGCGTTGTTATGAGTTGCTGTCACGTAACGCCATGCTGCGCGAACACTATCAAGAGCGCTTCAAACATATCCTAGTGGATGAATTTCAGGACACCAATCCGCTGCAATATCGCTGGCTAAAATTGCTAGCAGGAAAGAACAATGCCTTATTTGCGGTTGGTGATGATGACCAGTCCATCTATGCTTTCCGAGGCGCCAACGTGGGCAATATGCAGGACCTGCTGCGCGATTTCCACGTTGAAAATGTTATCAAGCTGGAGCAGAACTACCGCTCGCACGGCAACATCCTGGATGCCGCTAACGCGCTCATCAGCAATAACAAGAATCGTCTCGGCAAGAATCTGTGGACCTCTGAGAACGGTGGCGAAAAGATCCGCATCTATGAGTCTGGCACTGATGTGGACGAAGCCAGGTACATTGTTGAAGAGATACAACAACTCAAACGCGAGGGCGTGAACCTCACCGAGATCGCGCTGCTGTATCGCTCGAATGCCCAATCACGTGTGCTGGAACATGCTTTGGTGTCGGCGGGTTTGTCTTATCGTGTCTATGGCGGTTTGCGTTTCTTCGAGCGTCAGGAGATCAAGCATGCGATGGCTTATATGCGCTTGATGGAGAACACCGATGATGACAACGCGCTATTGCGCATCATCAACTTCCCGACCCGTGGCATAGGCGCACGCAGCATAGAGCAGTTGCAAGAATCGGCTCGCATGAACTCGACAACCTTATGGGATGCTGCTGCTCGTGCCGGTGGCAAGGTGTCGGCTTTTGTGAGTTTGATGGAGTCGCTACGCAACGCAACTAGGGACCTGCCGCTGCCCGAGATCATCGACCATGTATTGCAACATAGCGGCATGATTGCTGGATATGAAGCTGATAAGGCGAGTGCCAGCAAGCGACGTGAAGCGGAAGAGCGTCTAGAGAATTTGAACGAACTCATCAATGCCGCGACCCTGTTTGTGCATGAGGCGGAAGACGATAGCCTCACGGCTTTTCTCACGCATGCGTCATTAGAATCTGGTGAGCATCAGGCGGGCGATAGCGATGACGCGCTGCATTTGATGACGGTGCATGCTGCTAAGGGATTGGAGTTCCACACCGTGTTCATCACGGGTTTGGAGGAGGGGCTGTTCCCACACCAAAATAGTATAGATAACGGTGATCTGGATGAAGAGCGCCGCCTGATGTATGTAGCCATTACTCGTGCACGACGCAGGTTGTATCTGACCTTTGCGCAAAGTCGCATGCTGCACGGTAAGACCAACTACAGCATGGTCTCTAGTTTTCTCAGCGAATTGCCCGAGCCGCTGTTGCAATGGTTGTCGCCGCGCTTTGTGCAACGCAGTAGTAGTTATGCATCCGCGAGTCCTTCGGGCTATACGCCGCCCATGGGTTATGGCTCACCCGCGCCAGCCCCAACTACGCCTCGTACTCAGGCTGCCGGTGCCTTATGGCGCATCGGTCAGCGCGTGTTCCATCAGAAGTTCGGTGAGGGTGTGGTGACAGATACTGAGGGTAGTGGCAACGAAGGGCGGGTGCAGATCAACTTCAAGCGCGCTGGCAGCAAGTGGCTGTCTTTGGAGTACGCCAAGCTCGAAGCGATTTAGTTGGCGGGAGGCGGGAAGATTTTGCTGATTTTTTCAGGGACTTCGCCGCGACCTGCCACCCCCACCGCATTGGCACCCATCACCGCAGTCACCATCACGAAGATCAAGGTCGGCACCAAGGCGATGCGAGTCATTGCCGTCCACATGATGTGACCCATGCTGGCTTCATGCGCGGTCAGACTGACCAGCCATGCCAACAATATCAGGGCTGCTGAGATGCTGTATCCCAGCAGCAAGATGCGGCTATGAGACCAAGCCAAGCGCCAGTGAGCAACCACATACCAGTCAGCAGGCTTGCGGCTACGTAGATAGATGTATGCTTGCACTGAGACGGAGCAGAACAGGGTGAACAGCAGACCTGCCATCCCCAGCTTGAGGGCGATCACCGCTGGTGTCATGGTCAGATTGATAAGGAAAAGCGTAGAGACAAAAAGGTTGTGCGGCACTTGAGCCTGTTTGCGTTCTGCTGCACTTGCCGGGTATTCCATTTCGCGCTCCATTGTCATACTTTAATCAGGACGCAAATATTAGCACATCCTAATTCTCCACCCGAATAGTGTTAAACGACTTAGAAGTTCGATTGATCGCCGCTAGCGGTGAAGGGGTCGTCTTTCGCAACGGCGACTTCGATGATTTCAGGAAATATCTCGCAGTAACTGATGTATACGGAAGTGAACATCAGGGGCAGCAGGACTATCCAACCCAGCATCATCGGTAAGGAAGCCAAGATGGCGAGAGCGAAAAAAGTCAGCCCATAAATCATCATAGCGCCGATGTTAGCGAGGAAGGCGCGTAGGCTGAGCTTGAGCGCTGCAACGGGCGCCATGCCACGGAAATATACCAACATGGGGGCGTATTGCATGGCCATCATCAGGATGCTGAATAGCAACATGCCCAGTAACATTGCCAGGCCGGCACCGGCGATGGCCTGTGCCATAACCGCAGGGTCGGCGACAGGCTCGTGACTCATCAAAATGCTAACGATGGTACCTCCGCCGACACCCATCATCACACCGAAGATGGCGAACTGCGCGACGAGTGCGATACCCCCTAAGGTTACCAGTTGCGAGGTGGCCTTACGAAAACCGCTGAACAAGTGGGCAATCTCTAACTCCTCACCACGCTGTAGCTCGCGTGCGCCTGACATCAGTCCGACTAAAATGACTGGGGTCAAGATGCTCACCAATGGTTCGCCTACTATCGGCAAAGCAGATATGGCAACGGCTGAAACGAAGGCGATGACGATCAATACGATCCACAGCAGTGGGGCTTTCAGGAATAGTGCGTAGCCTTGTTTGATCCATCCCCAGCCGTTGCCTGATGGGAGTTGTACGGGTTCCATGTTTTTAGAGCTCCAAGTGTTGAGGGGTTGCGATGTGTTGTCTGAGCACGCGCTCGAAGTGGTGCGGATCATGTGCGTGGATCATCTCACCAGCACGTGGCAGATACATGTCAAACAATCTGGATAGCCAGAAGCGCAACGCGCCCAGACGCAGCATCAGCGGCCAAGCCTCGATCTCATTTGCTTGCAGTGGACGCACAGCATGGTAGGCGCGCAAGAAGCTGCGGGTGTGTTCATCATCCAGCTTGCCTTCCGGCGTCATGCACCAATCGTTCACGGTGATAGCTACGTCATAGAGCAGGGCATCAGTGCAGGCGAAATAGAAATCGATCAGGCCACTCACGCGGTCGCCTTCCAGCAAGACGTTATCGCGGAAAAGATCGGCATGAATCACCCCCTGAGGTAGCAGGGTGAGATTGCGTTGTGCATGCAATGTGACTTCATTCTTCAGCAGGGCAGCTTGATCCGCATCCAAAAAAGGTCGTACTAGTGGCTCGGTTGTAGCTCGCCATCCAGCACCTCGTGCGTTGGGCATGTTGTGCGCAAAGCTCTGACCTGCCAGATGCATTTGACCCAGCATCGCGCCCATTGCAGCACACTGACCCACACTCGGAGTAATGGTAGAAGCACCGCTCAAGCGACTGACGATGCAAGCAGGTTTTTCCTTGATCTTGCCCAAGAAATAATTATGCCTATTTGCCATGGGCGCTGGGCATGGAATGCCGTGACGCGCTAGATGCGCCATCAGATTGAGATAGAACGGCAGCTCGTCGGCTGTGAGTTTCTCAAAAATGGTGAGTACAAAGCGGCCGTTGGAAGTGGTGACAAAATAATTAGTGTTCTCAATGCCGGAAGCGATGCCCTGCAATTTTTGCAACTGACCGAGCGAATAATCACTCAACCAAGCGGTCAGTTCCGCTTCGGAGATAGTGGTGAAGACTGCCATAACTTAAAACTTTTTAATGATCCATTGAGGAGGACGTGCACCTGAATCTAGCGAGCCCTGACGTGCGAATTGGCCATTTCCCTGATCGTCGATCAGGTAGTAAGAAGGGCCATGCTTGGGGGTGATCTTAATCATGTACAAGCGACCACCGGAGCGATATTCCTCTACTGTCTGTTCAGTCTCTTTGGTTATGGTGACCTCGGGTTCATCGAAATCGCTGCCGCTGTCCATTGCAGGCGGTGGCGGCAATGGTTGTAGGTTGGCAGGAAGTGGCTTGGCCGCCAGCGCACTGAAGGAGACGCCACTCAAAAGCAAAAAAGTAATTAAGCGCATGGCTGTGGTCGCAAATTGTTATGGGTGTGCATTTTAGCTTAATTGTCCAAGGCGAAAACTGTCATCAGTTGTAAACAGCCATTTGTAAATTACAAATACAACTGGCGTTCGCGCTCAGCTTCGGAAGGTTCGAAGCCGCGTGTCTCGTAGTGTTTGAAAATAGAGTCCACAACTTCTTGTGGATCATCTATTAGTTGGATCAGGTCCATATCCTCTGGGCTAATGACTTTCTCGTCTATCAAGGTGGTGCGGAACCAATCCAAGATGCCGGCCCAGAATTCCGTGCCGACTAACACGATGGGGATACGGCGAGTCTTGCCTGTCTGTACCAGCGTCAGTGCTTCCATCAGCTCGTCCAGCGTGCCGAAGCCGCCTGGCATTACCACATAAGCACTGGCGAATTTTACGAACATCACTTTGCGCGAGAAGAAGTGCTGGAAGGTCTGGCTGATGTTCTGATAGGCGTTGCCGCTCTGTTCGTGAGGTAGTTGGATATTCAAACCTACGCTAGGAGATTTTCCGTAGAACGCACCCTTATTCACTGCCTCCATGATGCCGGGGCCGCCACCCGAGATGACTGAGAAACCTGCGTCCGAAAGCAGGCGTGCGATTTCTTCAGCAAGCTTGTAATAACGGTTATCGGGTTTGGTGCGTGCGCTGCCGAAGATGCTGACGGCGGGATGAATGCGGTTGAGGCGTTCGGTGGCAGAAACAAACTCTGACATAATGCCGAACACACGCCACGCTTCCTTAGAATTCCACGAGTCAGGCATAGCTGGGATAGGTAGTTTAGGTGGAGTGCTCATGTTCTTACCTTTAGTCAAAAAATGAAAAAATTGTTGTTAGTCGATGGCTCGTCATTTCTGTATCGAGCGTTCCATGCCATGCCAGATATGCGTAATGCGGAGGGTTTTCCTACTGGCGCAATGTATGGCGTGTTGAACATGCTGCGCAAGCTGCGTAACGATTATCCATCAGATTACAGCTTGTGCGTTTTTGATGCAAAAGGTAAAACTTTCCGCGACGATTGGTATCCTGAATACAAGGCTACACGAGCGCATATGCCGGATGATCTAGTGTTGCAGATTGAGCCTTTGTACAAAATGATAGAGGCAACTGGTTGGAATATCTGCGCCATCGAAGGTGTCGAAGCAGATGACGTAATCGGCACATTGGCACTGCAGGCAGGCAATGACGGTGTGGAGTGTGTGGTCGCCACTGGCGACAAAGACCTCGCTCAATTGGTTAATGAGCATGTCACCCTGATCAATACCATGAACAACGAGACGCTAGATATTCCAGGCGTAATCGCCAAATTTGGTGTGCCGCCCGAACGGATTATCGATTTGCTGACATTGACAGGCGACACGGTAGATAACGTACCCGGTGTGGAAAAGGTCGGGCCCAAGACTGCGGTGAAATGGCTGAATCAATATGGCACACTGGACGACATCATCACTAATGCTGACAAAGTGAGTGGCGTGGTTGGTGAGAATCTGCGCAAGGCCTTGGAATGGTTGCCGCTGTCGCGTCGTTTGATCACGGTGAAGTGCGACGTGGTTTTGGAGCGTCGATACGACCAACTCACTGATAAACCTTTAGATATTCCAGTGTTGCGGGAGATGTATCAAACTTATGGCTTCCGTACCTGGCATCGAGAAGTCACTACCGACCAACCTGCTGTGCGCAATGAGACCAAGCCTGCAAATACACCGCAATCTTCCTTGTTCGAAATCTCATCAGAGGCGCCGAGCAGCAAAGACACTTCGGCTGCGAATTACGAGTGCATTCTCACCGAGGTGCAGTTGGACGCTTGGCTGCAGCGCCTAATGGCTGCCGATTTGGTTTGCGTAGACACCGAGACCACGGGTCTGGATGTGATGGATGCACAGATGGTGGGCATGTCTTTCGCCATCACGCCGCATGAGGCAGCCTATCTGCCCTTGGCGCATATCTATCCCGGTGCGCCTGATCAAATCAAGCGCGATGTTGCTTTGCAGAAATTACGTCCTTGGTTGGAGAGTGAAGCGCATAGGAAGGTGGGGCAGAACCTCAAATACGACCGTCATATCTTCTCCAACCACGGCATCGCCTTGGCAGGCATCACCGAGGACACCTTGCTGCAGTCCTATGTATTGGAGTCGCATATGCCGCACGACATGGACAATCTGGCGCGCCGTCACTTGGGGGTGCAGACCATTGCATATACCGACGTGGTCGGCAAAGGTGCGAAGCAATTATGTTTCGATCAGGTCGCTTTGGATGTCGCGACACGCTATGCGGCAGAAGATGCCGACATCACTCTGCAACTGCATCAAAACCTCTCACCGCAAGTCGCACAACAGCAGGGTTTGCAGCATGTCTATCGCAATATCGAGATGCCTAGCATGCACGTGCTGTATGTGATGGAGCGCAACGGTGTCTTGCTGGATAGTGCCTTGTTACAAATACAGAGCCGTGAGTTGGGCGAGAAACTAATCGCACTGGAAGCGCGTGCGCATGAGGCGGCAGGTCAGCCGTTCAACTTGAATTCGCCCAAGCAGCTCAGTGAGATTCTGTTTAATAAGTTGCAGCTGCCAGTGAAGAAGAAGACGCCCAGCGGCACACCCTCTACAGATGAAGAAGTGTTGCAGGAACTCGCGCTGGATTATCCCCTGCCCAAGATATTGCTGGATTACCGTGGCATGGCCAAGCTCAAATCCACTTACACGGACAAGCTACCCCTTTCGGTGAATCGCGCCACAGGGCGTGTGCATACTAGCTATTCACAGGCAGTCGCTGTCACCGGTCGCTTAGCCTCCAATGACCCCAATTTGCAGAATATCCCCGTACGTACTGCCGAAGGGCGCCGCATACGCGAAGCCTTCATCGCACCGCAGGGTGCGTCCATCGTCTCCGCTGATTACTCACAGATCGAATTGCGCATCATGGCGCATTTGTCAGATGACGCGGGTCTGCTTAACGCCTTTGCCAACAATGAGGACATACACCGAGCCACTGCGGCAGAGATATTCATGACCACGCGCGAGGAAGTAAGCAGCGAGCAACGCCGTTATGCGAAAGTCATCAACTTCGGTTTGATCTACGGTATGTCCGCGTTTGGATTAGCCAAACAACTTGGTGTGGAGCGTAGTGCCGCGACTGCTTATATAGAGCGCTATTTCACTCGCTACCCCGGCGTTAAGGACTACATGGATCGTACCCGTGAACAGGCAAAACAGCAGGGTTATGTGGAGACGGTGTTCGGTCGTCGCTTGTGGTTGCCAGAAATCAACGGCAGTAATGGCATGAAGCGCCAAGGCGCGGAACGTGCCGCCATCAATGCACCTATGCAAGGCACAGCTGCCGACCTCATCAAGCTGGCGATGGTGGCGGTACAGTCTTGGTTGGAGCGCGAGAAACTGGCGACCAAGCTCATCATGCAAGTCCACGATGAACTGATACTGGAAGTGCCTGATGCCGAACTCGAACTGGTCAAATC
>JBBQKX010000044.1:0-16683 GCA_038327315.1 Burkholderiales bacterium
TGGTTATGCGGGCGTGGGCGATTTAGATGTGTCCAAATTGGAACTGTATCTGGATGATGTGCTGGTCGCCGAGCACGGTGGTCGTGCCGCGAGTTATCAGGAAGAAGATGGTCAACGCGTGATGCAGCAGAGTGATATCACGATACGTGTGGTGCTGAATCGCGGTGAGGTGGATGCGACACTGTGGACCTGCGATTTCTCCTATGACTATGTCAAGATCAATGCGAGCTATCGAAGTTAGTTGATGTAAGGAAGGCGGCAGTTGGCAGACGTAAGTCGTAAGTTAAAAATGCACGCTGGTAAAAATAAACGGGTTCGATAATTTATCGAACCCGTTTTTCATGCGCCGAATGAAGTGCAACTTCCGACTAACCGCTATTCCTTAACCCGGTTGCAATACCATTGATGGTCAAATGAATCGCGCGCTTGACCTTCTCGTCGTTGTCCCCTGCGCGGTGACGTAATAGCAGCGCAACTTGTAAGTGATTGAGCGGATCAATATAGGGCATACGAGTTGTCAAGCTGCGGGCGAAGGCTGGGTTGTCCTGCAATAGAGCCTTGTTGCCAGTGACGGCGAACATCATCTCTATAGTTTCTTCCCATGCCGAATTGATCGCACCAAAGATGCGCTCGCGTAACTCTACATCTTCCACTAATTCTGAATAGCTCTCAGCGATACCCATGTCGGTTTTGGAAAGCACCATATCCATATTGGACATTAGGCCACGGAAGAACGGCCAGTTTTTGTACATGGCTCTCAACTGTACAAGACCTGCATCACCTTCCTTGGCGATGAATTCCTTTATAGCACTACCAAAGCCCATCCAGCCAGGCAATAAAGTGCGTGTCAGCCCCCAACTAAATACCCAAGGGATGGCGCGCAAATCCTCGATGCGATTGGAAGGTTTGCGTGAAGACGGACGGCTGCCGATATTCAACTCGGCAATCTCGCGTATCGGTGTCGCAGTGAAGAAATACTCGGTGAAGCCAGGTGTCTCATAGACCAGCTTGCGGTAAGCCGCGAAGGCGCTCTGACTGAGTTCCTCCATGATGCGGTGATATTCGGGCATCGAACTGTCTGCACCATGGTGATGCAGCAGCGTCGCTTCCATGGTGGCCGCAATCATGGTCTCAAGATTGCGTCTACCAATCTCGGGATTAGAATATTTGCTAGAAATCACTTCACCTTGTTCGGTGATGCGAATCTGGCCGTTCACACTGCCTGGTGGCTGCGCAAGAATAGCGTTGTAACTAGGGCCACCACCACGGCCTACCGTGCCGCCACGGCCATGGAATAAGCGCAACTCTATGCCGTGTTTGGCGAAGATATCTACCAGAACCAGTTCTGCCTTGTACAACTCCCAGTTGGCAGTGAGGTAGCCGCCATCCTTGTTGCTGTCGGAGTACCCCAGCATCACCTCTTGGGTGTTGTTGCGGCTCTTTAGCAGATCTCGGTAATAAGGGATAGAGAACAACTCATCCATGATAGGGCCGCAGCTGCGTAAGTCCTCTATGGTCTCAAACAGCGGAATGATGTTGATATGCAATGCAGGTTTAACTACGCCATGCTCTAGCAATGAAACTTGCTGCAACATCAATGCCAGTTCGAGCATGTCGCTGACTGCATCGGTCTTGGAGATGATGTGATTGGGTAATGAGTCGCGTCCAAAATTTAGATGTACCTTGGCAGCAGTTTGCATGATGCGAAGTTCGGTTTGAGCGACGTCGCTGTATTTATCCAAGTCACCTAACAGTGTCTTGCCTGACTTAAGCGCATCCAGCAGCACAGTGCGTTTCGCCGTTTCAGAGAGTGCGCTGTAAGCCTCACCTTGGTCCAGCAGTTCGCTAACGGTTTGCTCTATGATCGCGCTGTGTTGGCGCATATCCAGTGGCGCAAGATGAAAACCAAACACTTCGACTGCACGGCGCAAGTTCGCCAGTCTGCCGCGAGCCAGATAGACCGCGCCATGGCTGAACAAGGAGTCAATTAGAATGTCCAGATCGGCGATGAACTCTTCTGGCGTCGCATAGGGGGATGCATTGGAATCTATCGGTTCGCGTTGTGCCAACTCGTTGCCCAGCATCTTGCTAGATGCATAGAGACGTGAGTAAACCAAAATCAGCGCGCGTCGATAAGGTTCGTCCATGCGATGGGTCGCTGCATCAGGAGATGAAGCAGCTAGCGCAGCTAGCGCAGGGCTAATGTCGGTCAGACGTGCGGTCAGGCTCAATCGCGTACCTAGTATATGGACTTCACTCAAATAGTGATCGAATGCCAGAGAGGATTGCTGATTCAGTGCATCTTCCATCACCTCATGAGTGACGAAGGGATTGCCGTCACGGTCGCCACCGATCCAGCTGCCAACACGCATAAATGGTGGCACTTTGATATCTTTGTCGAAGCGAGCCTCAAACTGTTTCTCGAGAGTTGCGTAGATATTGGGGATTTCGTTGAGGAATGTATAGCGGTAAAACTCTAGACCATTTTTGATTTCATCGTTCACTGTCAATTTGGCAGTACGCAACATGCGGGTCTGCCACAAGATAAGGATAAAGCGGCGCAGTGCTTCTTCATTATCCGAGAGCTCGTCCGGCGTCATATCCACGCGGTCGCGATCTGCTAACAGACTAGCGATAATCAGTTGGCAATCAAGGATGCTTTTGCGCTGCACTTCAGTTGGATGAGCCGTGAGTACTGGTGAAATGATTGCGCTGTCTAAGAATGACTGAAGTGATTTTTTGGTGATTTCATGCGCTTCCATACGATCAAGCGCAAGCATCAGGCTACCGTCTTTTGGTGTGGACTCTGCTTTTAAATGTGCGCGGTGACGGCGATTGTGATGCAAGTCTTCTGCGATATTGGACAGTTGGGAGAAGTAGCTGAATGCACGTACGACAACCAAGGTGTCGCTAGGAGTCAATGCGTCCAAGGTCTTTTCTAATTGCACGCGATCACGGTCATCTTGTGTCTTGCGGAAACGCACAGCTGCACGACGTACATTTTCGATGAGATCAAAAGAGGCAACCCCCTCTTGTTCAAGTAAAGTATCGCCCAAGATACGACCTAGTAAGCGAACATCTTCGCGCAACGGTTGGTCTTTAGAGGAAATGTCTGTAGTAGTGGAAATTAAGTTCATCACGTTCTCGGCGCAAAAGCGCGTTACACCCTATGTTAGAATGCGGCGCAAATTAATTATTCAGGAAGTGTTATGAGTCAGGTCTTTACAACCCCCCCATCCCGATTGGTCATAGCTTCTCGCGAAAGCGCGTTAGCCATGTGGCAAGCCCAACATATACGAGACAGGCTGAAGGCATTATATCCCCAAACAGAGGTCAGCATCCTCGGCATGACCACACAAGGCGATCAGATTTTAGATGTGACGCTGTCTAAGATAGGTGGCAAAGGCTTGTTCGTTAAGGAATTAGAGACCGCATTGGAAGATGGCAGTGCTGATCTGGCGGTGCACTCTTTGAAAGACGTTCCAATGAATCTACCCGAAGGTTTTGTACTCGCTGCTATCGGCGAACGCGAAGACCCACTCGATGCTTTTGTGTCAAATGACTATGAGGATTTGGCGGCATTACCTGCTGGTAGCGTGGTTGGTACTTCCAGCCTGCGTCGTGAGAGTCAATTACGCGCGCGATTCCCCCATCTAGATGTCCAACCCTTGCGCGGCAACGTGCAAACCCGTTTGCGCAAGTTGGACGAAGGTCAATATGCAGCCATCATCTTAGCTGCCGCGGGTCTGAAGCGTCTGGGTCTGGGCGCACGTATACGCAACGTTATTAGCAGTGAAGATAGTCTGCCGGCTGTGGGTCAGGGTGCGCTGGGTATTGAATGTCGCGCCGACCGTGCCGATGTCATCGCCTGCTTACAAGCGTTGCATCACAGTGATACCGCAGCCAGTGTGTTAGCAGAACGTGCAATGAGTCGAGCATTGGCGGGCAGCTGCCAAGTGCCGCTGGGTGGTTTCGCAGAAGTGCAGAACGGCAAGTTGCGCATGCGCGGTTTTGTCGCCAGTCCTGACGGCAAGAAAATGCTACGTGCCGAAGCGATAGGATCGCTGGCGCAACCTGAAGCATTGGGTGATCAGATTGCTGCCGATCTTCTGGCGCAGGGTGCAGGCGAGATTTTGGCTGCACTCGCGCTCTAATCTCTATTTTAGAAAAGCCGCGCAAGATCATGGATGCCTTGCCGCTCGCAGGCTTAAAAGTGTTGGTCACGCGGCCTCGCGATCAAGCGGGTTTGCTGGCTCTCGCCATACAGCAAGCTGGTGGCAAGGCGATTCTTTTTCCCTTGTTAGACATCGCCCCAGTCTCGGACGTCACGCATTTGCATCAAAAATTGGCGCAGCGATTCGATCTAGCTATCTTCATTAGTCCCAATGCAGTGCAATATGGTATGGCTGCAATCGCTGCAGCGCATGCCGTCTTGCCGCCTCTAGTCGCGACTATAGGGCAGGGCAGCGCGAGGGCATTGCGCGCGGCGGGCGTCACTTCCATCATTGCGCCCACTGAACGTTACGATAGTGAGGGTTTGCTGGCGCTGCCTGAGTTGGCCGATATGTCTGGCAAGCGGGTATTGATATTACGCGGTGATGGTGGGCGTGAGTTGCTAGGGGATACGCTCAAGGCGCGTGGTGCTAGTGTTGAGTATGCAACCTGTTACCAGCGCAGCAAATCTACACAGAGTCTCACGGAATTGGCGCAGCTACGACCCGATGTCATCACCGTGACCAGTAGTGAGGCCTTGGCGCATCTGGTGGGTATGGTAGGGAGTGCAGTCGAGTGGCTGTCCCTGCCTTTGTTCGTGCCACATGCACGCATTGCGGCAAACGCCACACAGCAGGGTTGGCAGGATATCGTACATACAGATGCGGGTGACGATGGTTTAATAGCAAGTCTGATAGCATGGCGCAACATGAGAGGTGCAGTATGAGTGAACCGCAGACCGAAGCTCTGCCCGTCAAACCCAGTATGGGCAACAAATTAGCCCATCTCAGCCTGACACAATTGACACTGGCTGTTCTGGTGGCCGTGTTTGTGTGGCAGTGGTTAGCAGCACATCACGACATAGATGTGATGCAAGAGCAACTCGCCAAAAAGATCGCGGAGATGGATGGCAGCAATAAAGCCAACAGTATGATGTTGGCTAAAGCGCAAGAAGACACGCGCGAACTTGCTGCTAAATTGACGCTGCTGGAGACACGCTATTCTGAAACACAGGGGCAACGATCTGCTTTGGAAGATTTGTATAACGATCTTTCCAGCAGCCGTGATGAGATGGTGTTGGCGGAAATTGAGCAGTTGTTGTTGGTCGCCAGTCAGCAATTGCAACTGTCTGCTAATGTCAAAGCCGCATTGATTGCCATGGAGACTGCTGATTCACGCTTGCAGCGTATGAATCGTCCTGCTTTGAATGGTGTACGTAAGGCCATCGCGCAGGATATGGATAAATTACGCGGCCTGCCTAATGTGGATGTCGCCAGTCTAAGTTTTCAACTTGATACGCTGATCTCCGCTGCTGCCGAACTGCCACTGATATATCAACAACGCAATGCTAAAGAAGTCGTACCGGAAACTGTCGCAGTTGAACCTGATAGTTGGCAAAGATTGTGGCGCGAAATTTGGCAGGAAGTGAAACAACTGGTGCGAATTCAAAATACCAGTAAAGTTGAGCTTCCATTACTTCCACCTGAGCAAGAATTCTTCTTACGTGAGAATCTCAAGTTGCGCCTGCTGTTAGCGCGTGTGGACTTAATTTCGCGTGATGAAGTCGCCTTCAAAGCCGAGATACATACGGTGCAAGAGTGGCTGCGTCACTATTTTGATGTGAAGAACGGCAACGGTCAGCACATGATGGATAGCCTTAAGAAACTAGGCGCGGCGAGTATCAATATTGAATTGCCTGACATCAATCCTAGTCTTGCGCAAGTCCGTAACTATCGCATGAGTCGTGAGGCCAAGGCCGAGAACAACACTAGGGGTAAGGTGGCACGATGAAGTATTTATTCTGGTTGCTGCTGTTGTTCGCTGTCGCTGTGGTTGTAACTATAGGTGCGCACAACCCAGCTTATGTGATGTTCGTATATCCACCGTATCGTATCGATATGTCGCTCACGTTATTCATATGCATGATGCTGCTTGCGATGTTTGTGGGATATAGCGTGATACGCATCCTGATGGTAGCGGCGACCTTGCCCGAGCGTGCACGACGCTATCGTGAACATCGCAATCATGAGAAGAGCCAATCATTATTGAACGACGCGCTCAACGCTTATTTCGAAGGCCGCTATGCGGCTGCTGAACGTGCAGCGGTACATGCAATGGAATTAGGCGAGAAGTCTTCCCTACATCCTATCCTGGCGGCGAGTTCGGCGCATGAGCTGCGCGAGTTCGACAAGCGTGACGAATACCTAGCGATGTCTGAACAGAAAGATATGGGGGACGCCACCATGCGTTTGATGGCGACCACCAAGTTTATGTTAGACCAACGTGACCCAGAAGCAGCCTTGGATGCACTTGAGAAGCTCCGCACCACTGGGGTGCGCAGTCATCTAGGTGCTTTATCGTTGGAGCTAAAAGCGCAGCAGCAGGCCGGCCACTGGGACAAAGTGTTGGATGTTGTGCGTGAACTGGAAAAACGTGATGCCATCGACGTTACCGTCGCAGCTCAATTGCGCCAACAAGCTTATCTGGAAGAATTACGCAGCGCACAGGATGCACAAAGTGTGAATAAACTGCTTAGAAATATCCCCGACGAATTCAAGCGCAGGAGCAAGATCGCAGCGACCGCAGCGCGTGCCTTGATTACGCATGGTGATTGTGAGCGTGCGCAACGCTTGCTGACAGACAGCCTGAATGTGCAATGGGACGGTGAGTTAGTCACCTTGTACGGTGACTGTCAGGGTGGAGAGGTGGTCGCACAAATAGAACAGGCTGAAAAATGGTTGCTCCAGCACAGGGAGGATGCCGGTTTACTGCTCGCGCTGGGCAAGCTTTGTATTCATCAAAAGTTGTGGGGCAAGGCGCAGAACTATTTGGATGCCAGCATCAGTGTTGCGCCTAGCCATGCGGCTTATACAGCACTCGCCACTTTGGCTGAACGCCTAGGTAAGTCGGAGGAGACCTACCGTTACCATCAGCAGGCGATGCAGTTGAAGAAGTGATAAGAGAGGAATGGCAATGAGGATGATAGTCAGTGTGCTGGCACTCGTTTTGATGTCTGTTCCTGCTTGTGCAGAGGTGGTACACAAGTGCAAAGATGCCCAGGGGAAGACCTTATACCAGTCCGCACCCTGCGCACGCGGTGACGTGGCGGTCTCTGCTTGGGCGACCCCAGCGCAACTAACGTTGGATCCAGAAGACGCTGACAAGCCTGCAGTACAACGTATGTTAGTGCTACGACAACAGAGCAATGGGCATTATTTTGTGGAAGGTGTAATTAACGGTAAGTCGCTTAATTTCGTTGTGGATACCGGAGCGTCTATGGTTGCCTTGCCACGTAATCTGGCGTATTCCGCGAACATGTCCTGTCAGGAGCAGGTACGCACGCTGACCGCGAACGGCGCGGGCAATGCGTGTTCCAGCATCATTGCCCGCTTGAAGGTTGGGCCTTTTCTCTTCAAGGACGTGCCTGCCATGATTGTTCCCAATTTGAGTCAGCCCCTGCTGGGAATGAACGTTTTGCAGCAGTTCCGCATCGAGCAAGATAACGGCGAGATGCGTCTCATCCCCAAAAAGTAAGCTTTAGATTCTAGTCCTATGGCGCGTCGCAATCACCACAATGTCTATGTCATTGAGCTTTCCAAAGAGGTCTTAAAGGAAGCCAAGTTTATGCGCTGCAATCCAAGCTATATCACCGGCAAGCCATGCGTATATGTAGGTATGACGGGGTTGGACCCCGACTTGCGTTTCGATAAGCACAAGGCTGGCATACAGTCCAATAGCTATGTGTTCAAGTACGGTCTGCGCTTATTGCCCGATCTGTACGAGGCCTTCAATCCTATGTCCTATGGCGAGGCATGTGATACCGAAATCGAAATTGGTATCGATTTGCGCAGTGCGGGTTTCGGCGTGTGGCAAGCCTGAGCGCAGCGCTTCAAGTCAGCTTGCGTCGCAACCAAAAACTCACCGCATCCACGGCAGCTATCATCAACAACATTGCAATGATGACACTCGCGGCCTGCTGCATATGGAATAGCGATAGATGATATTTGAGTAGCTGACCCAAGCCACCAGCACCCACTACGCCTAAGATCGCAGCGGCGCGAATATTGTTCTCCCAGCGGTACAGGGTGTAGGACATCAGTTGTGGCAACACCTGCGGCAAAGCGGCATAACAGAACGCGCTCAAGGGGCTAGCACCATTGATACGCAAAGTGGCTTCGGCCTCAGGGGGTTGATTCTCCAACGCGTCGGCGAATAAGCGCCCCAGTACCCCAGTCGTGTGCAAGGCCAGTGCAATCGTACCGGCAAAGGGGCCCAGTCCAGCGGCAATCAGCATAATCACCGCCCACACTAATTCAGGGATAGAGCGTAGTACATTCAAGATTAGCCGCAAGCTGCTACGCGCCACACTGCCGAAGCGGCCGCTCGCGGGCAATGCAAGCGCAAGCCCGAGGATGAATGCGATACCTGTGCCCAGCGCGGACATGGATAGTGTCTCTAACGTACCCTGTGCAATCTTGCCTAGGAATTTTCCCGATAGGTCCGGTGGTGCAAATCCAGTCATGAACTCAGCGCTGGAGCGTATCGCATCTGCACTGAATAATGCGGCCCATTGCATGTCCAGACTATAGAAGCTCGCCACAATCAGTAGCAGTAAGCCAACTGCCAGCGCAGCGGTGGCAGGACGTATCAAGGGTGGGGGAGTGGGAAGTCTTTGCATATCAGCTGAGGCTTTTGCGCAAGAAACTACTGACCATGTCGGCGCAGGCGACTAACAGTACGAAGATGATCAGCATCGTGGAGACTTCATCGCCTGCCAACATTTTCATCGATTCATCCATGCGTTGACCTATACCGCCTGCACCGACGAAACCCATTACCACTGAGCCGCGTATCGCACATTCCCAACGGTAGGTAGTGTAGGAAATCAGCTCGGAAGCCGATTCAGGTAAGGCGCCGTAGAACAAGGCAGCCAACCGACCACTGCCATTTTTGAGTAGCACTTGTGTAGTGTAAGACTCTGAAGACTCAAGTATCTCAGCATAGACCTTGCCCAGCATGCCGCTATAGGTCAAAGCGATTGCGAGGACACCAGCAGTAGGTCCCAGCCCCACGATGCGCACCAACAATAGTGCCCAAACTAGTTCTGGTACGCTGCGCAAAGCCACCAAGATCCAGCGCGAGGCTTGTCTAACAAGGGCGCTTGCAGTGTGCATCTTGCCGGTTTCCATGAGTGAGACCGAGAATCTGGTGCTCGCAAGTAATGACAAAGGGATGGCAGCCAGCAAGGCTAGTACCAAGCCTGCAGTGGCGATCGCGACAGTCTGCCAAGTCGCTTCCAGCATCAGCATCATAAACTCACGTGAGTGTGCTGGCGGCACGAAGGCAGAGAGGAAGTTCCAGGTCGCATGCAGGCTTTGCGCGTCGAATAATATCCACGGTTGGAACTCGCTGGCGACCAACATGGGATACAGCAACAATACGACCACGATTCCGGCAGTAAGACGACCGCGCCAGGCAGGATCGGATCGATAGCCCTCCATCAAGCGCGTATCAATACTGGTTTTCGAGGTGTACATGCGGCACGATGGTGGGTGGAACTTCCTTGCTCTCGGTGCTGCGGCTGTCCAAACTTCTGGCGTTTCTATACAGCGCATTCAACATTTCTTGCGTCACATCGGCACGAGCCGCGTCGAACACGATACGTCCGTCACGCAGACCGATGATGCGAGGGAAATGCTCAAGTGCGAGTTCTACTTGGTGTAGGCTGCAAATGAGGGTCGCATTTCGTGTGGCCGCCTCGTCTTGCAGTGTTTTTAGGGTCTGCAACGCCAATGTGGGGTCGAGTGCGGAAAGCGGCTCGTCTACCAAGAAGGCTCTGGCATCAGATATCAGCAGTCGTGCCATTCCGCAACGTTGGCGTTCACCGCCGGATAATCTATCCACTCGGCTATACAACTTATCCTGCAAATCGAAACGCGCTAAGGCGAGATAGGCCGCTTCTGCATCACGCGGTTTTAGCAATGAGGCGATTGCCTGCCAGATAGTCCAGCGTGGTAAACGACCGGCCAGCACTGCAGTCACCACACGCTGTCGAGGCGGCATGGGTGGGGTCTGCGGTGCGAGAAAAGAGTGCGCGCGCAAGGCATGGCGTTGCGCGCGCGGGAGTGCCCATGGAGAGACACCAAACAGGGTGAACTCGCCGAATAAAGGCGGATGTGCACAAGCTAGGGTATGGAGCAGTGTGGTCTTGCCCGCGCCCGAAGGTCCGATTAAGGCAATCTGCTCACCCTGTGCTACGGTCAGGTCGATGTCGTTGAGCGCATGACTCAGATTGCTGCGCTCGGTTGCAACATGACGGACACTGACGTTTTTTAGTACATAGGTCATGCTTATTTCAGCAGGCCCGCGCTGTGTGCAGCTTTTTCGATGGCACTGTAGTTCTCAGCCTTGGTGCGGATGAAACGAGAGGCACGTTGAAGATCGAGGATTTCTTTGTCATGCGCGTTGTTCTTATCGAGGGACAGGAAGGCATTGGCAATCTTTTCACGCAAAGCTGGATCCATGTCTGCACGCACTGACCAGTTGTAATCGTAGTAACCGGGGGTGGTGTAGAACACGTGTACAAGATTGGTATCGATCTTGCCTTCAGCCAGTAGTTTATTCCAGACCGAGATGTTCAGTGCCCCTGCATCCACTTTGCCACCCGCAACTGCTGCTACGGTTGCATCATGTGCGCCAGAGAAGGCGATACGCTTCAGATCGGTGTCTGGATCGATGTTGGCTAATAATAAATATGAACGTGGCATCAAGTGGCCCGATGTTGAAGACTCGGAACCGAAAGAGAAAGTCTTGCCCTTCAGGTCTTGCAGTTTGGTGATATCGCTGTGAGTCGTGATGAACACGGACTTGAATTTTTCATCTTCTTCGCGCTGTACCAAAGGAATCACTTGGTTGTTACTGCGCACTTTTGCCTGCACGAAAGTGAAGCCGCCGAACCACACCATGTCCAGTTTGTTGTTGATCAGGCCTTCAACAGAAGCGGCGTAATCGCTGACGGGCGTAAATTCGACTTTCATCCCCAGCTTCTTCTCTAGGTATTCGCCCAGTGGTTTGAACTTGCGTTGCAACTCTGTAGGAGACTCGTCGGGTATCGCAGATACGCGCAAAACAGATTCTGCGTAAGAAGAAGCGCTAGATAGCAGCGCAATCGTGGCAAATGCGATGCCGAAGAAAGATTTGATGGACTTCAAAGACGTGAGATGTGTCATGGCTAACCCTTTATATTGATGTGGGCGCAGACAGTGGCAGGAATGAGGAAACTTCGCCCACGAGATGGACGAAACGACTCGCCTGCTAGGTGATGCTTAGCATGCGCGTACCTCATAGGATCTGCAGACCTGCTCACTGGCAGCGCGTTGATACGGTACATTGCTCAGTCTTCGATAACTGTCTGCTACACGCGGACCGTCTGACCTATGCCATCCAAGATGGCGTAGCGTTACGGTGAGCCGACGAGCGACGAAGACTAAAGTGGCGCGCAGTTTAACAGAGCTGTGTTTAAGTTGAGCTATCGTCTCGAGGTGAGTTCATCGAATTGCACAGAGTGCTTGCAATATTTCTTAAGGGCTTTTGCGCTTCATCGAGGGCGACTGAAAATGCACACCACAATATTAAGGTTCACAAAATGGGTTTTAGCAAGTTATCCTAACCCTCTCCGCAGATACTAAGTAAGCACGCCATGTTCAAACTGGATTCAGTAAGAACTTCGCCCATCGTTTAACAACTAGGAGTTGAAATGAGATTGTTACTCTTATGTACTTTAGTTCTACTATCAGGATGCTCGACCATGGTAACCATTGCAGGTGGAAACTCACCCGGCAGGTTCGAATGTAATCCTGACTACACTATCCCGCGTGTCTACTCTGGAGTGTCCAATGATTACCGCTTTATAAACGGCAACTCTGAAGGCAAAGGCTGGGTATTTCTAGATATGCCGCTGAGCTTCGTTGCAGATACCGTCGTTCTTCCCTATACAGTCTATAAGCAGGCCAAGCTGGGGAATCTGTGTACCAAGAATGAGTAGTGTTGACTGCTGCTGCTAAACCTTAGGTGCGAAGGTGAATGCGTCGGAGTAGAAACTATCGTTAGGTAAGCCGCACTGAGTGGTGAAGTCGCGGTGTGCAGCTTCGACAACAATGGGAGCACCGCAGGCATAGACTTCGTGACCGGAGAGGTCAGCATAGTCTGCAATGACAGCTTGATGGACGAAGCCGGTGCGGCCGCGCCAGTTATCCTCAGGGATGGCATCCGACAGTACTGGCGTGAATTTGATACCCGCCTGCTCCCATTCCTTGGCCATTTGCAACATGTAGAGATCGGAGAGTTTGCGTGCGCCCCAGTAGAAGTGCATAGGACGCTTGATACCAATGTAGAGCGCGTGTTCGATGATGGCCTTGATAGGTGCGAAGCCTGTGCCGCTGGCGACGAAGATGATGGGCTTGTCATTGTCTTCGCGTAGAAAGAAGGTGCCTAGCGGGCCTTTGAAGCGCAGGATGTCGCGCTCCTTCATCACTTCAAAAACATGTTTGGTAAATTCACCGCCGACGATGTTGCGGATATGTAGCTCTAAGAATTCGTCATTATGTGGAGCATTCGCCAGCGAGAAGCTACGCGGTTTGTGGTCCTTAAGTAGGATATCGATGTACTGTCCGGCGAGGAATTGCAGGCGTTCGTTGGCGGGCAGTTTGAGTTGCAACACCATCACGTCATCTGCCATTTTGATCAGCTTCTGCACGCGGCAGGGCATGGTCTTAACAGGGATGTCTTTGACCGCATTCACTTCGCGACATTCAAGTTTTACATCCGATTTTGGCTTCGCGCAGCAGAATAAAGTCATGCCGGCAGCACGCTCAGCTTCGGTCAATGTGCTGTCCTGGAATTTGCCGTGATCCACAGTGCCTTCCAATACCTTGCCTTTACATGCACCACACACGCCATCTCGGCAGCTATATGGCAGAGTGTAGCCATGCTTGAGGGCGGCTTCCAAGATGGTCTCATGTTCCTCGATAGGGAACTGATGGCCGCTGGGGACTAAAGTGGTATTGAAGGTCATGATAGCGAATTCGGTTTGCGCAAAGACTGAGATTTTACCGCATAATCTCGCGCTCCTCTCATTTCACAATAGTTAGCCAGATGGAACGAGTGTTGATAATTGGTTGCGGCGACGTGGCTCTGCGCATCCTCCCCCTGCTCACGCTGAATCGGCGTGTCTATGCCTTAATCCGCAATCCCGCCTATGGTGAGCGCTTACGCGCTATGAGTGTGACACCTATCCTTGGTGATTTGGATAAGCGCGCCAGCTTGTCACGTATCGGTGGACTGGCCGACACGGTGCTGCACCTTGCACCGCCACCGAATGTCGGTATGTGTGACACGCGCACGCGGCATTTGCTCGCGGCCTTTTCGGCTGGCAGCCTACCTAAGCGACTGGTCTATATCAGTACCAGCGGCGTGTACGGTGATAAAGCCGGTGCTTGGGTGAAAGAGAGTGATGCCCTGCAAGCCAAGAATCCTCGCGCGCTACGCCGTGTAGATGCCGAACAGCAGGTGCGGGCTTGGGCGAGCCGCAACGGGGTGTGTGCCAGCATACTGCGTGTGCCCGGTATCTATGCGCATGACCGCTTGCCACTGGACAGATTGCGGGCTGGCTCGCCAGCAATCCTTGCGGCTGAAGATAGCTACAGCAACCACATTCATGCCGATGATCTAGCTGCCATCATTGTTCGCGCGGCGCGCTTAGGGAAACCGAATCGCGTGTATCACACCACCGATGATGACGAGATGAAGATGGGGGATTATTTCGATACAGTCGCCGAAGCTTTCAGCTTGCCGTATCCACCGCGATTGCCGCGTGCCGAAGTTCAGTCGCTGGTCTCGCCGATGATGTGGTCTTTTATGAATGAGTCGCGCCGTTTGACTAACGATAGGATGAAGCGCGAGTTGCGCGTGCAGCTGCGCTACCCCTCGGTGCGCGATGCATTGTCCTGATTCAATCCTTGTTCATATTTTGTTCCAGATGTTGTAGGAACACGCGGGTCTTGGCAGGTAGATAGCGCCGCATAGGCATCACAGCCCAAGCTGGCACAAGCGGGAAACACCAGTTCGGTAGCACCCGTACCAAGCGTTTCTTTTTCAGATCGGCGCGCGCGAATCGATCTGGCAATGCGCCTATCCCTGCACCATCCAGCACCAGTTGCTGGATCATGTCAGGTGAGTTCAGTGTCAGCCTGCCAGGCGGTACACCTTCCCATACCGCTTTTTCATTCATCAGAATCCAGGGTATTGCACCGCCACGCGCAGACAGCATGCGCACTGCGGTGTGGTACTGCAGTTGGTCAGGATGGTTGAGTGTGGGGTGTAGGGCGAGATAGATGGGGCTGGCATAGAGGCCGAAACTTTGTTCGTCTATCTTGCGCGCGACTACCGTGGAGTCGTTGCTTAAAGTACCCATGCGTATCGCTAGGTCGTAGCGCTCTCCCACTAAGTCGACACGGCGTGAGCTTAAGTCTAAGTCCAGTTGCACATCGGGATAGGCCTCGATGAAGGTGGCGATGGCGGTGGAAAAGTTCTGCTTGGCATAGTCGCCAGGCATGGAGACGCGCAATCTGCCACGTGGGCTAGATTCTTGACTGCGCACGAAGTCGTTCACCGCGCTAACTTCTTCAGACACACGCCGACAGTGGTCCAAAAAATCCTGACCAAATTCGGTAAGTGTCAAACGCCGCGTGGTGCGTATCAGCAGTCGCTGTCCTAATGCAGCTTCCAAGTTGGCTAGGCGACGCGATACCGTGGTCTTGGGCATAGACAGAAATTCTGCAGCACGCACCAAGCTGGCCTGATCCACGATGCTACTGAACAGGATGAGGTCGTCGGCGGAGATTTTAGTTTGTTCCATATATGGGATAGTCTATCCATAATTACCTACTTTATCTATTAAATTGGCACATATACTATGGTTGCAACATAAGTTACAGGAGGACTCATCATGAAAACTCAAAGCACTCATCCACGCAGCGTGGAAAGACTGGTGACCGGTATCGCCACTTCTGATGGGGCAGGCGTGAAACTCACCCGTGTGTTGACCGGCAAGCTGCAACGCAGGCTGGACCCGTATCTGATGTTAGATGCCTTCGGTAGTGATAATCCAGACGACTACATCGCTGGTTTCCCTGATCATCCGCATCGCGGTTTTGAGACCATCACCTATATGCTGGCGGGACGCATGCGTCACAGAGACAGTGCGGGCCACGAAGGCTTGTTGCAGAACGGCGGTGTGCAATGGATGACTGCGGGACGTGGCGTGATCCATTCCGAGATACCCGAGCAAGAAGATGGTGTGATGGAAGGCTTCCAGTTGTGGCTCAATCTGCCAGCCGAACGCAAAATGATAGCGCCTTGGTATCGCGATATCGCTACCGAGCAGATCCCCGAATACACCGATGAGCAGGGGGTGACAGTGCGTGTCATCGCGGGTGAGAGCAATGGCGTGCAGGGTGCTGTAATGCGCGAAGCCACTGAGCCCCTTTATCTCGATATCCATCTGCCTGCAGGCGCTGAGTTCAGCACCGCGATACCGAATACACATAATGCCTTCCTCTATGTCTATCGAGGTGCTGCGCAGGTTGAGGGAACGACGGTGGATGTACAGCGCATGGCGATTTTGGCCAACGCGGAAGAAGTAGACGGGTTGCGCGTGAGTGCGACACTGGATACTAGGCTGATCTTAGTAGCAGGCAAACCGCTACATGAAGAAATCGTGCAGTATGGGCCATTCGTGATGAACACCCAGCAACAGATACACGAAGCACTGAATGACTTTAGAGACGGAAAACTAGCTTGATTCTATCAACGTATGGCAAAGGAAAATAAAATGACTGCAACACTCTACACTCCCTACACACTGGGTAAATTGCAACTCAAGAACCGCATCGTCATGGCACCTATGACGCGATCACGCGCGACTGGCAATGTACCTAATGCACTGTTGGAAAAGTATTACGCAGACCGTGCCAATGCGGGACTCATCATTACCGAAGGCGCGTCACCTTCACCCAATGGTTTGGGTTATGCGCGCATCCCCGGCATGTACTCCGAGGCACAAGTGCAAGCTTGGAAGCGCGTGACTGATGCGGTGCATGCCAAGGGTGGCAAGATTTTCATACAGTTCATGCACACTGGCCGCGTATCCCATCCCGCTAACATGCAGCCTGGTACGCAGATACTTGCACCTTCTGCAATCGGCATGACGGGCGAGATGTGGACGGATGGCAGTGGGATGCAAGCTTATCCAGTGCCCAAAGCGATGAGCGAGGCAGAGATACTGTCCACCATCTCGGAATACGCACATGCCGCGAAACAGGCGATTGCCGCAGGCTTTGACGGCGTCGAGTTGCACGCTGCGAACGGCTATATGATCGACCAGTTTCTCAATACCGCATCCAATCTACGCAC
>JBBQKX010000045.1:0-16310 GCA_038327315.1 Burkholderiales bacterium
TACAACCGGTCGGTTGTAGCCAAATACATATCACAAGAATTCCTTTGAACCGTTAGTTTTCACTCAGATTGGTGCATATCTTGCAAATAAGTAAGCCCGCAAAAGCGGGCTTACTTATTAATGCGTATAGCAATGACTCACCTCATACTCAGCCCATCATCACGCTGGCCATCTGCAATAACAATATCGCCACAATCACCACCAACAAATAATTACGGCGCTTTTGCTGCACCAGCAATTGCTGCAGGGTGTTGTCCATCTCGGCGCGGGAGTTCTTCTCGTGTAGACGCTGATGTATCAGGCGCGGCAACTGTGGCAGCAGGGTGAAGTAGTGGGGGGCTTCCTGCTTCAGGGCTTTAATCAGTCCGCGCCAGCCGACCTGTTCGCTCATCCAACGCTCCAGCCAAGGCTTGGCGGTTTTCCATAGATCAAGCTCAGGATCGAGTTGCAGACCTAGGCCTTCGATGTTGAGCAGAGTCTTTTGCAGCAGCACCAGTTGCGGCTGTATCTCTATGCCAAAACGGCGGGAAGTTTGAAACAGGCGCAGCAGCACTTTGCCGAACGAAACTTCGCGCAAAGGCTTATCAAAGATCGGTTCGCAGACCGCGCGTATCGCGGCTTCCAGTTCATCCACGCGCGTGTCTGCAGGTGCCCAGCCTGATTCAATATGTACTTCGGCGACACGCTTGTAATCACGGCGGAAGAAGGCGATGAAGTTCTGTGCAAGATAGTGTTTGTCGCTGTCGGTGAGCGTGCCCATGATGCCGAAATCCAACGCGATGTATTGACCGTCACTGGAGACCTGCACGTTGCCAGGGTGCATATCGGCGTGGAAGAAACCGTCGCGGAACACTTGAGTGTAGAAGATCTCGACACCATCAGAAGCCAGCTTGGAGATGTTAACGCCTGCGTTACGCAGATTCTCCACCTGGTTGACCGGCGTGCCGTACATGCGCTCCATCACCATCACTTCGGAACTGCAAAAATCCCAATACATCTCGGGCACCAGCAACAATTTGGAATTGGCGAAATTGCGTTTGAGCTGGCTGGCATTGGCAGCCTCCCGGCTCAGGTCCAACTCGTCATTGAGATACTTCTCAAACTCATTCACCACCAGCTTGGGCTTGAGGCGACGACCATCCGACCACAGCCTCTCCATCAAGTCTGCTGCGACCTTGAGCAAGGCGATGTCATGCTCGATGACACGCTTAATTCCAGGACGCAATATCTTTACTGCAGCGTGCCTACCGTCTGGCAGCACCGCGAAATGCACTTGCGCGACAGAGGCACTGGCGACCGGTTGTTCCTCGAAACTCTGGAACACCTCACTCAGCTGACGACCATAATTAGCCTGCAATATCTGTATAGCTTGCGCGGAAGGGAAGGGCGGCACCTGATCTTGTAACTTGGCCAACTCATCGGCGATATCGGTCGGCATCAAGTCGCGGCGGGTAGACAACATCTGGCCGAATTTGACGAAGATGGGGCCCAGATTTTCTAGCGCCAGACGCAGACGCACGGCGCGCGGGCGGCTAGTACTACGGAAGAACAACAGGATATTGAGTGGTACGCGCAACCAACGCACTCGTTCATGCGACAACAGGAATTCGTCTAAACCGAAGCGCAGAACGACGAAGATGATTTTGATCAGGCGAAAGATGCGCATGTTATTTTTTGTCAATCAGTCGTTGGACACGGGCTGCCAGCCGTGCCACATCATCGCGCAAGTCATCGACTGCGCCGGAAAATTTGGTCAGGTGTGCAGGCTTGGCTAGCAAGGGTCGCTCCTCTGTCCAATATTCCGCAGCAGCCTGCGACAAGTGCAGCACACCCTCGTTGAGTTGAGCATGGCTGTTTTGCACAGCGCCCACGATACGTTCCGCAGCAATATCCCCTGTGATTTTGCTGAGATCTTCTGCTGCATCCCAACGCAAATTCTGAGACAGATAGAAAATCTCGGCCAGTAGGGCAGCATCACCCTGAGCCTGTATCGCGTTACGTGCAGTCTCGTCCTTGGCCAGCAAGCGAGGTATCAGAGAAGGCGCGATATTCAACTCCACATCTGCCGATGCAGCACGATCACTTGCCTGCAGACTCGCGTCGCTCAAAATGATGTAGGCAAAAGAAAACGGTGCGACATTGAATCGCACCGTTTTACCTGCAAATCTCAGCAATCTAGGTTGTGCCCAGCTATTCTGCGCGAGCAAATGGTTGAGCGCGGCTGCAGAAGGCTGAGCAAACATCTTATCCCAGCTCAGTCTGTTGGATACCTGCAAGCAACCAAACTGCCTTGTTGTCGCGTATATCTTTTTGCACATGCCAGATCTCGTCGACCGAATCCGGCGCGCCGTTGTTCTCAGTCAAGCTGCCAGTGAAACGCACGCTAGCGATGGCCATGTCACCTTCATAAGCGACTTCCAGCAACTCAGCGTTGATAGTAACCACATCGGTCTTCTGAACCGCATCACCACGTTCCTGCGTCTGCATGGAAATCTCGGCATACATCTCAGGGGTGGTGTATTCGCGGATGTCGTTCAAGTCCTTGCGGTCATTAGCTGCCTGCAAGCGGATGAAAGAAGTCTTGGCGCTGCGCAAGAAGCTCTCGACCGGAAAATCAGCTGGGATATTCTTAGCTTGGCCGGGTACATAATCTGCGCCACCCGCCAAAGTGTTAGCGGGCACGGCGCTGCCTGCATATTGTGTAGCGCCCGCATACTGCATCGCTGGTTGCGCTTTACGACGCAACATGGACACCAACAGCAGCACCGCACCGATCACCAGCATGATCATCAACATCGTGCCCATGCCTTCACCCAAACCAAAGTGCGCGAACATTGCAGCCAGACCAGCGCCTATCGCCAGACCGGCCAGAGGGCCCAACCATTTGTTGCCTGGCTTAGCCGCTGGCGCAGCGCCAGGTGCGGCAGATGGAGCAGCGGCTGGCGCTTTAGGTGCGGCCTGAGGTGTCATGGTACGTTGCTTACCGAAACTGCCACCACCGCCGAAACGCTTGGCTTCTGCTGCTGTTGCCAACAGACTCAAACTGGTCAAAGTAATTATCAATACTGTTAAAAATCGTTTCATAGCTTCCTCTTAAAATTCATATTGGCCGTTATGCTCAGCGCATTCGCTGTAGCGGGTATCAGTGGACAACGATATCCGTAGTAGTTCCGCGCAATTCCACAGACCGGATTGTAGTAACGAAATATTCGGTATCGCCAAAGCAACTACCGGGCAAACCTTTGTGCTGCTCATAGTGCAAAGTAGCGCGCGTACCTACTAAGCGATTGATATCTGCGGCCACACTGTCATCATTCACTGTGAATTCAAATTTTTCGGGAACCGCGCCAGGCAAAGTGATCAAAGCCAACTCACCCTCCCAAGTTTTGCACAGCCAGCCTTTCTTGGAAAATTTTTGCACATAGCCTGCACGTTCACCAGTTGCATAGTCCCAGTGCAATGCTAACCAAATATAGGCCGCGAATGCCAACAAGGACAGTGCGATAAAAATTACGCCATAGAGTAAGACGCGGTTGGCTGTGGGCATTATGGAAATCCTGTTTGTTATTTTAGAGACTTGCAAGGTCGCGGATTATAGCGGATGCCGTGTATTGGCGAACACTAAGTCTCAGCTTAAAAATCGGGCACGGATTGCAAATCCAAGCGCGCGCCTGAGATTGGATGTATGAATCCCAAATTGCTCGCGTGCAGCAGCAATCGGTGGGATTTGCTCACATCGCCATATAAAGGATCACCCAAGATAGGATGGCCGATGGCGGCGAGATGAACGCGTAACTGATGAGTACGTCCAGTGATAGGCTCTAGCAAGACGCGGCTAGTTCCACGTCCTGCCGATACAGATACAGATAACAAATGGTATTGTGTAAGCGATGGCTTACCCTCGCTCAGATTCACTTTTTGCTTGGGTCGATTCGGCCAATCACTGCTGATAGGTAGGTCGATCTCGCCATAGACCTGCGCCAACATCCCATCCACTTCAGCGAGGTAGCGTTTTTCAATCTGACGCTCACGGAACATCTTAGACAAACGGCTTTGCATCTCCGCCCCGCGTGCAAACAACATCAGCCCCGAAGTCGCCATGTCCAAGCGGTGTACCACCAGCGCATCAGGGAACTGTGCTTGTATACGCGTAATCAAGCTGTCTTGTTTGCTCACCCCCCGTCCAGGCACAGACAGCAAGCCGGCAGGCTTATTAGTCACCAATAGATGATCGTCCTGATAGACGTAATCAAGCGTGGTTGCGGCGGGTGGGTGATATGAATCTGGCATGGTGCTTACTCAAGTTGGCGAGGCATTGCTGGGCGTGCTCGGCGTGAGCATGCGCTACAATCAGGACTATCTCCTAGCATCGGCATCCAGAAAAACATGAATACTGCTGCAATCTCAGAGCTGCTTAATCTACCCAAAGAGTTGTTACGCGTCATCCTGATTCTCATTTTGGCTTGGCTAGTGATGATGGTATCGCGCCGACTGATAAAGTTGTTCCGCAATTATATGAATGCCCGCGCCGATACCGCTGAGGACAAGCGCCGCATCGAAACGCTGGCACGCGTGTTCCGTTATATCGATACAGTTGTAATCTCCTTAGTCGCCGGCATGTTGACACTGAGTGAGTTGGGCATCTCCATTGCCCCCATCTTGGGTGCTGCAGGCGTGGTTGGCCTAGCCGTGGGCTTTGGCGCACAGAGTCTCATCAAGGACTATTTCAATGGCTTCTTCCTGCTGCTAGAGAATCAGATACGCCAAGGCGATGTCGTCGAAGTTAGCGGCAAAACCGGTCTCGTAGAAGACATCACCCTGCGCTACGTCGCGCTGCGTGATTACGAAGGCAGCGTACATTATGTCCCCAACGGCCTGATTACCACCGTGACCAACAAATCCCGTGGCTATGCCTATGCGGTGATAGATGTGACCGTCGCTTACCGAGAGGACATCGACGAAGTTAGCACTGTCATGCTCAAAGTTGCCAAGGAACTGCGCGACGATCCTGCTTACCGCGACAAGATACTCGAAGATTTAGAAGTCGCTGGCGTACAGGATTGGGGCGACTCTGCCGTGGTGGTGCGCTGCCGCTTTAAAACAGTCTCACTCGAGCAATGGTCGATACGACGCGCCTTCCTAGGCAGGCTCAAGCATGAGTTTGATGCGCAGAACATAGAAATACCGTTCCCACACATGACTATCTATGCCGGTCAGGATAAGCATGGCAAGACCACCAGTTTCGGACTGCTCAGACAAGAGCCCTGAGTTAGCCACATTGCATCAGAAGACCCACAACGTCTGCCTAATTTGCTAGGCGCTATGAAATGCCCGATAATTTGCGCGCTTAAACCGAATCGCCTCTCGTCTGCACAGAACCAGACGACATCAATTTTCGTCCCTCAGGGGACTTACGAGTGACACAAACATGGACATTAACAGACAGCGTGCGATAGATCGTTACTTAGGCGTGCCTATATGCTGGCTGTTGTCAGGCGTGAATCGCATCATCAGCAACGACCCAGATGGTGTGCCCCCCAAGCGTATCCTCATCATCTTGCTCTCAGAGATGGGCAGCTTGGTATTGGCGCAGCCCATGTTCATGCGCTTGAAAGAACAATACCCAGACGCGACCTTGCACATGCTGATGTTCGCTAAGAACCGCGAAGTACTGGACCTACTCAATGTGATGCCCCGTGAAAACGTCATCACCCTCGACGACAGCAGCATCAAGAGCCTCGTCAAAGACAGCATCAAAGCCATCCTGACCATGCGCAAGCTGAAGATAGATGCGGCCATAGATTGTGAATTATTTGCGCGCATTAGCAGCATCTTCTCCTATCTCTCAGGTGCAACTTTCCGCGTTGGTTTTCATAGACACACTCAGGAAGGTCTGTATCGCGGCAACTTCATCAATCGCGCTGTCACATACAACCCGTATCGCCATCTGACGCAGCAGTTCTTGAGCCTAGCTGCGGCCTTAGAGTCTGATACCACGCCGACCAATAAGCTGCTGCCCGAACCCTACACAGGTAAAACACCGGTGTTGGAATTTCCGGATGAGGAGTTGTTGCAGACCACCCGAGAATTGCACAATTTCTATCCTACTATTAAAGACAAGAAGCTGGTGTTGATCTACCCCAGTGGCGGCATCTTGCCGATACGTGCTTGGCCTTTGCAGCACTATTGCGAACTTGCCAAAACATTGCTGGCAGAAGGTTATGCAGTGGGAGTTATCGGTCTCAAAGGTGACCGAGCCATCGCACAACATGTAGTCGATTTCTGCAAGGACACGGCCTGCGTGAATCTGGCTGGCTACACACGTTCGGTACGCCATTTGTTGGCAGTGTTCCATCGCGCCTCCTTGCTGGTAACCAACGATGGTGGCCCCGGCCAATTTGCTGCGCTTACGCCCAAGCTGCCGACCATCATCTTCTTCGGGCCAGAGACACCCGCGCTATACAAATCACTGGGCAACAATTCCTACTGCTTCTATCGCGGCCTGCCTTGCTCGCCCTGTTTGACCGCCTACAACCATCGCAGCTCACCTTGCGACGGCGACAACCAGTGCCTCAAACAGATCTCCCCCCAACAGGTGTTAGCCAAGGCGCATGAGATGCTTGCAGCCAAACTAGCTGGTGCGGCTGCGTGAGTGGGTCTATGCAGCAGGGGCTGCTGGCTTGGATCTTCAAACGCCGTTTCATGCGCTTCGGCACGGTAGGTGCCTCCGGCGTGGTGGTGAATCTGGTCGTCCTCTATCTGTGCCAGGAGTATCTGTTCAGCTTTATCGTCTCCAGCAGCATGCGCTTGAACGCTTCGCTGGCAATGTCCATCCTGTTATCGACCATCAATAATTTCTACTGGAATCGCGCTTGGACCTGGCATGACCGCCAACAACGTCCAGACAAGCATCTGTTGCTGCATTTCGGTCAATACGCCTTCGCAGTGTGGATAGGCATCGCGGTGCAATTCATTCTGACCAAAATGCTGGTTGTGCACGTGCATTATCTAATTGCGAACGCCTCGGCCATCGTCATCGCCAGTGTGTTCAACTTCGTGGTCAACAACTACTGGACCTTCCGCCAGCACAAGCCTGTGGATGAAATGGCCCTGCCTAACATCCCAACAATAGAAAACGAAGCGGAGCAGAAGTAGGCCATGCAGCGACCGTCTGGGCTGACACTCTGGTATTTGTGCGCAGTATTGCTGGCGGTCGTCACTTATTTCTACGGTCTAGATAGTCAGTACATCCCCAAGAACGGCGATGAATATCCTTACGAACATATCACCCGATTGACGGCCGCTAGTGGCGAACTGTTGCCGCTGCAATCGCAGATGGAGAACATGCGCAATACCAAGCCGCCGCTGCTCTTCTGGCAGGGAATAGCCTCTACCCACGGTGGTAAGGATTGGAATTTGTGGGATTTGCGTTACCCCAGTGTGATCTACACGCTGCTGACCGCCGGCCTGTTGTTCATGCTGGGCAGACGCCTCACAGGCCACGCCGAGACTGGCTTCATCGCTGCGCTGACTTTCCTCGCCTTCTTCACCACCTATAGATTCGGCCGCCCCTATCTGACCAATCCACCCGAGGTGTTCTGGCTATTCCTGCCTTTTTTCACCTTGCTGTATTGGCCGCAAGCCTTCCGTTCCAAACTACTCGTCCCTGCCTTGTTGGGTATCAGCATAGGCATTGCCTTCTTGTACAAATCCTTCGCCTTGGGACTACCTGCCATGCTGGGTTTAAGTGCGTGGTATCTACAACAGCGCGGCTATCGCTTTGCAGAATTTTTTAAGCATGATGCGCTTAAAGTCTTCATCAGCATCAGCATCGCCGTGGCAATGTTCGCACTGTGGTTCGTGTTCGATCCTGATCCGCATGCGGTGTGGCAAGAATTCATCGTTGGCGAGAACGTGGGTAAATTTGATCCGCACGGTCCCAGCTATCTCGCTAAGTTGTTGTGGAGCGGTTCCAGTGTGTGGAGCTTCACCGCTGCTTTCCTGACCAATGCTGGACTGCTGTCCTTCCTTGTTGTCGCCCTGTGCATCGTCGCTTTCCGCCGTCGCCATGAAATGAGCACCGAACAAAAGCTGCTGTGGTTATGGGTCGCCGCCTTGTTCTTCAGCTTCTGTCTGCCCAGTCAGCGTTCTGGTCGCTACATGCTCTCAGCCATGCCAGCCCTTGCTTTGCTGCTCGCCTTGGATTGGCAACACATCAGCCGCAAGGTGTTCATCGCCACACTGTTGCTTTGCGCGGCAGCCTTGTTAGGACTTGGACTGTTGGCTGCGCGCTTGCAGAGCGAACTGGGTGATGCGTTCTTCCCCGCGAGCTTTTGGTTGTTGCTTGCTGGTAGCGCAGCACTTGCACTGGCGGCTATCGTGTTACCTGCTTACACGCGCGCCGTAAGCAATGTGGTCGCCTTGTTAGTGCTGCTCAGCTTTGCTGCTTTCCTACACCCACTGGATGACAAGCTCGCCAACTATGATGCCCAAGCACTCGCTTATGTACAGGGCAAGACCGTAGAAGTTCCATGTAATTTCCGTGCACATGACGAAGGTTATCGCTTCCTGTTGCCGGGTGCGAATGTCATTGGTTATCACGAGAGCCAAAATCTGGATGTAGCCCTGTTGTCGCAACGCTATGACTTGTTCGCGGTGCAACTGCCACTGCACGCGTCACCGAATGAACTGTGTGCAGAGTGCACAGTAATCGGCACGCGTCTGGACATACGTGGTCGACAAAACTCCGCCGAGCTACGCGATATGTTCTTCAACGGTAAATTCTTCGAGCATCTATTCATACGTGAAGTATTGGTCGCCTCTGCTGTTACACCCAAACAGATCGTCAGCAACACCTTGGCAGAGGTTTGCCGATGAGCAAATCTCGCACTGCACATCGTCTCTTACTGGTGCTGATACTGGCGGCATGTGTGGGCGCGAGCGTCAAGTTGGCACATCGCAATGACCCTGCTAATTTCCAAGTCGAGCACGTTGTCACAGGCACTGCAGCCAGCACATATGACAGCCAATTCGTCTCGCGCCAACATGACATCTCCACCCATGCCGCCTCTCTCATCGAACTAAATGACGGACGACTGCGTGCGTTCTGGTTCGCCGGTAGTCGCGAAGGCGCGGAAGATGTCGAGATACGCACATCGGTCTTTGATGGACATCGTTGGAGTGCTGAGTGCAGCGTGATGGATAGGGTGCGCACCCAAGCCGCTTTACTGCGCTACGTGAAGAAACTTGGCAACCCAGTCGCTGCCCGTGCTGCTGATGGCAGCATACAGTTGTACTACGTGACGGTCTCATTAGGTGGCTGGGCGGGCAGCTCCTTGACCAGCATGGTGTCGCGCGATGAAGGCGAAACTTGGAGCGCGCCACGCCGCCTCATCACCTCGCCATTTATTAACATCAGCACATTGATCAAAGGTACGCCTTATCACTACAGCGACGGCAACATAGGCTTGCCGGTTTATCACGAGTTCTTGGGCAAATTCGGTGAGCTGTTACACCTGTCCACTGATGGCACGGTGTTAGACAAACAACGCTTGAGCAAGGGCAAGACCAGCATACAGCCCGTACTACTGATACAAGACCCCGACCATGCGCTTGCGCTAATGCGCTACACCGGCATCCCACCTATGCGTGTCATTGCAACCGAGAGCAAGGATGGCGGTCGCGAGTGGGACGCGCCTCACAAGACCACTCAACCCAATCCCGATGCTGCATTGACGGGCGTCGTCCTCGCCGATGGTCGCATGCTGTTGGCCTTGAACGATTTGGAACAAGGTAGAAGTGCGCTGTCTCTGATGATTTCTAGTGATGCAGGCAAAACTTGGCACGCTGTGTATAAGTTGGAACAGCAGCAGGCAGGGGCAATCAAACCGGATGAATTTGTACACAACAATGTCCAACTTGCCATGAACAGCGATGCGCAACTTAAGGATGGCGCTGCGTATGGTAAATCTGCCCAGCGCAATAAGTGCGAGGGTGAGGTCTGCAGCTATGAGTTCTCTTACCCTTATATGATTCAGACTCACAACGGCGACTTCCAGTTGGTCTATACCTGGAACCGCAGCTACATCAAACATGTGCGGTTCAACCAAGCTTGGTTAGATGCCCGCATCAGGGAGGCTGACAATGCCGCATCTCACTGACCTGACCGGACTGCTAGGCATAGCCTGCGTGATTGCAGCGCTGTCGGTATCACTCTGCAAACCGCTCTCACAGCGCAAACCAGCGCTGTTCATCGCAGCGATTTTCTTAGTGGCCTTGTTGCCGTTCAGCGGCCTTCCACTTGCTGGGTATGTACGTGGCATATTCGGTGACCTGAGTATCACCAGCGTGGTGCTCGCCATCGCAACCTTGCTGCGTCCCTATTACGCAACAGCACCTCATCGCTCACGGATATCCCTGCTGGTCTTGATCGCGCTGGCAGCGCTGCTCCTTTATCCCATGGCTTTGGGCATAAGCCTGTATGACCCGTATCGTTTGGGTTATGGCGATGCGATGATGGTAGGTGTGATTTTGGTGATTGCCTGTTTTGCTTGGTTGGCCCATCTTTCTATACTCAGCGCATGTCTTGCACTCGCAACCTTGGCCTGGTCAATAGGCTGGTATGAATCGACTAATCTTTGGGATTATTTGATTGACCCCATGCTGGCGATCTATGCGCTATACGCTTTGTTGTTGCACGCCGCAAAAACAATACGGGCCGCCGTTTTTACCGGCAGCCCGCAGTGATCTACTATTCCTAAACTATCAATGGCTGATGCGTGTCACGCCTCCGCCAGCAATCACTCTTACTCGTTCACCAACTTTGAACTGTTCATCAGCACCTTGTGCGACTGCAATCATCTTGCCGTCGTCGAACTTGACGGTGATCTCGTAGCCAGACTGACGGGTGATGCCTTCTTCTGCTGCCGCACCCATCATGCCACCTAATACACTACCCACCACCGAGCCAATGGCGCTGACGTTACGGCTATTGCTATTGCCTCCCGCCACACCACCTATGATCGCGCCTGCACCTGCACCTATAGGCGTCTTGGTGCCCTCTATCAATACGTCGCGCACGCTTTCCACGGTTGCCATACGCACATCCTCAGCTTGTCTAGCCTGACCACGGGTATAAGCGCCACCTGACATGCTGGACGCACAACCGCCCAAAATCACCGCCATGCCGAGAAATAGCACGGTTCGTTTGTAGTTAAACATGTTCATTCTCCCTTGAATTACCGTACTGCTTCGACCTGTTTACTCACCAACAAGTTCAACCCAATACAGCTAAAGCCGCATCATAGTTAGGCTCGTGGGTGATGTCATCGACCAACTCAGCGTGCATTACTTTATTGTGCTCGTCCAGCACCAGCACGGCACGTGCAGTTACCCCTGCGAGCTTGGTATCTGCAATCTTTACACCATAATTGCGCATGAAATCACGACCGCGCATCAGCGACAGAGTGACCACATTTTCCAGACCTTCAGCTACGCAGAAGCGGCTCATGGCAAAGGGTAGATCGGCCGAGATGACGAGTACTACAGTGTTGTTCAGCTTGCTGGCAGATTCGTTGAACTTGCGTGTGGAAGTGGCGCATACCGCCGTATCCAAACTAGGTACGATGTTGAGCACCTTGCGCTTACCGGCAAAGCTTTGCAGCGTGACATCTTGCAAATCTTTATTGACTAAGCTGAATGCCGGTGCAGTCTGACCGACACTAGGAAACTCACCATAAAGAGTGAGCGGTGAGCCGCCCAGTGTGACCGCTGTCTTGTTGCTGACTTCTTTGGACATGATGCTCTCCTAAAATTTATGTATGGGTACCAAATTACGCTTTTCCTGCACCTTTGGGAAGGCGCAAGAATAGTCGCTCAACTTATTCGTAACTGCTGATCGGTGGGCAAGCACAAATCAGATTTTTATCGCCGTAGACATTGTCCACCCGTGCGACGCTAGGCCAGAACTTGTTGTCACGCACCCAAGGCAGCGGATAGGCTGCTTGTTCACGTGTGTAAGGACGGCTCCAATCGCTGCTCACTACTGACTTAGCCGTATGCGGTGCATGCTTGAGTAGGTTGTCCTTCTTGTCTGCCACACCTGAAATTATGGCGGCAATCTCTTCACGAATGGCAATCATCGCCTCACAGAATCTATCTAGCTCAGCCTTAGATTCACTCTCGGTAGGCTCGACCATCAGCGTGTCGACCACGGGAAATGAAGTGGTCGGTGCATGGAAACCATAGTCCATCAAACGCTTGGCAATGTCGGCGACTTCGACGCCTTCACGCTTCAGGTCACGACAATCCAAAATCATCTCGTGTGCACAACGGCCATTGCTACCGCTGTAAAGGGTAGGGTAATGATCCTTGAGCATCTCCTTGATGTAGTTGGCATTGAGGATTGCCATGCGCGTTGCTTCACGCAAACCAGAACCACCCAGCATCTTGATATAGGCGTAGGAGATCAGCAGGATCAAGGCACTACCGTAAGGCGCTGCGGATACGGCATGTATGCCTTGCGCACCACCAGTTTTAACCAACGGATGGGAAGGCAGGAAGGGCGCCAGATGTGCGGCCACACCGATAGGGCCCATACCTGGTCCACCACCACCATGAGGGATGGCGAAAGTCTTATGCAGATTCAAGTGACACACGTCCGCACCGATGTTGCCGGGGCTAGTGAGACCTACTTGGGCATTCATGTTTGCGCCGTCCATATACACCTGGCCGCCATTGTCATGGATGAGCTGAGTGATGTCTTTGATGCTCTCTTCGTAGACGCCGTGGGTGCTTGGATAAGTGACCATCAGACAGGACAGATCATCTTTATGCTCTTCCGCTTTTGCACGCAGATCTTCCACGTCGATGTTGCCCTTGCTGTCGCATTTCACTACCACGATCTTCATGCCGCACATCGCCGCACTGGCTGGGTTGGTGCCGTGCGCAGAGGAAGGAATCAGTGCCACGTTACGCTGAGCTTCGCCACGTGAACGGTGGTAAGCCTGTATCACCAACAGCCCCGCGTATTCACCAGAGGCACCGCTATTCGGTTGGAAGCTCATCTTGGCAAAGCCTGTGATTTCCGCCAAGTCGGTATCCAAGCCAGCGATGATTTCTTGGAAACCAGCTGCTTGTTCTACTGGAACGAAGGGATGCATGTTGGCGAATTCTGGCCAAGTCAGAGGAATCAGCTCTGAAGCTGCATTCAACTTCATGGTGCAAGAACCTAAGGAAATCATCGAATGCGTCAATGACAGGTCTTTGTTTTCCAGTCGTTTGATATAACGCATCATCTCGGATTCAGAATGATAGCGGTTGAACACCGTATGACTCAGGATAGCGGAACTGCGTGTCTTGATCAGCGGCTTGGCTTCATACACTTGCGCTTGAGTGACGCGTGGCACGGATTTTTCGGCCGCTTGCGCGAACACACTTAGCATCGCATTCAGCGCTGCAGCGTCTGTGGTCTGGTCTACCGAGATGGTCAAACCTTCATCGGTATAGCGAAAATTGATGCGCGCCGTTTCAGCCAACACATGAATCTTCACATTGTCGGTATGGGTCAACTTGACGGTATCAAAGTAGGCTTCGTCGCTGACGGTATAGCCTAGTTTCTTCAGCTCTTCCGCCAACGTCACGGCAGTCGCATGCACGCTCTGTGCAATCCCACGCAATCCTTCAGCGCCGTGATACACGGCATACATACTCGCCATGATGGCCAGCAAGGCCTGCGCAGTACAGATGTTAGACGTCGCTTTTTCGCGGCGGATATGTTGTTCGCGGGTTTGCAACGCCATGCGCAAAGCAGGATTACCGTCGGCATCGACTGACACACCAATGATGCGTCCTGGCATTGAGCGCTTATAGGCATCACGGCAAGCAAAATAGGCGGCGTGGGGACCACCGTAACCCATAGGCACACCGAAGCGCTGAGTCGAACCCAACACCACATCCGCACCCCATTCACCCGGCGGTGTCAGCAACACCAGACTCAGAATGTCGGCGGCGACTGCGATGGTCATACCGTGTTCCTTGGCGCGCTGAACGAAGTCGGCGTAATCATGCACGATGCCGTCAACCGTAGGATATTGCAGCAAGGCGCCATACAGACTGTCATTCAGTGTGACCGTCTTGAAGTCGCCTATCACCAGCTCTATACCCAGCGGTTTAGCGCGTGTCTTAAGCAACTCTATGGTCTGCGGGAAGCATTCGTGTGACACGAAGAAACTGTTCTTGCCTTGCTCCGCCGCTTCTCGTGAACGCAAGCCATGCAACATAGTCATTGCCTCGGCTGCGGCAGTGGCTTCATCCAACAAAGATGCGTTGGCGATCTCCATGCCGGTCAGGTCCATCACCATGGTCTGATAGTTCAGCAACGCTTCCAAGCGGCCTTGAGCAATTTCCGCCTGATAGGGCGTATAAGCGGTATACCAGCCTGGATTTTCCAAGATGTTGCGCTGAATGACAGGTGGCAAGATAGTGTCGTAATAACCCAGACCTATGTAGTTCTTGAACAATTTATTCTTCGCCGCGATGCCACGCAGATGCTGGAGATAGGCGTATTCGGACATGCCTTCTGGCAGATTCAGCGGCTGTTGCAAACGTATCCCTGCTGGGATGGTTTGGTCTATCAGCTCATCTACAGATTTCGCGCCTATCTTGCGCAACATTGCAGCAATCTCAGTCTCAGAGGGGCCGTTGTGGCGATTTACAAATTGGTCGGTTTTCATAGGATTTAGGATGCGGGAGTCAGAATTCAGGGCGGATATCAAGATGCTGAAACAGGAACTCGGCTTTGCTGAGTCCCGATTCCTGCATTCCGATTCCTGTTGTTAATGTGCTTCGCTATCGACGTGTGCTTGGTATGCAGCGGCATCCATCATTGCCGCGACATCGGCAGCATTGTCAGGCTTCATCTTGAAGATCCATGCGCCGTAAGGATCGCTGTTGAGGGCTTCGGGTGAGCTATCCAATTCACTGTTCGCAGCAGTCACTTCGCCTGCAACTGGGGCATACACGTCAGCGGCTGCTTTCACAGACTCCACTACCGCACATTCCTCCTTAGCTTTCAGCTTACGGCCTACCGTTGGCGCTTCTACAAATACCATGTCACCTAATAGTTCTTGGGCATGTTGTGTGATGCCTACAGTGATCGTGCCATCTGCTTCTGCTCGGACCCATTCGTGTGATGCTGCGTATTTCAGGTTGGTTGGATTGCTCATTGATGTTCTCCTTAAAAATAAAATGGGTCGTAAGACGTAAGTAGGAAGTCGTAAGTGGGTGTTGTCGCTACGCGGCTTAACCAGCAACTTACGTCTGACGACTTAAGTCTTCAAACTGCCTTGCCGTTACGTGCGAACGGATACTTTACTACTTGTGCCGCCAGCAGCTTATCGCGGATAACGACTTGTACAGTGTCACCAATCTGTACATCATTTGGTACGCGTGCCAGTGCGATGGATTTTTCCAAGGTAGGTGAAAAAGTGCCGCTGGTGATCTCACCTTCACCTTGTGGGGTGACAACTTTTTGGTGACCACGCAACACGCCGCGATCCAACAGCACCAGTCCGACTAGCTTGCGTGTAGGTGGGTTGGCCAACAGGGCAGCCTTACCGATGAAGTCGCGTTCGCTCTTCAGGTCTACCGTCCAAGCCATACCTGCTTCCAGTGGATTGATAGTCTCATCCATGTCCTGACCATACAAATTCATACCCGCTTCCAGACGCAACGTGTCGCGCGCACCCAAACCAATAGGAGGCACACCCACCTTATTAAGTGCATACCAGAAGGCCTCTACCTGGGTCTTGGGAAGCATCACTTCGAAACCGTCTTCACCGGTATAACCAGTACGAGCGATGTAATGCGTGCCACAATCCGCTGCTTGGAAATTGGCCAGACCTTCGGTTGCCGCCTTAGTTTGAGGCAACACTTGCCAGACTTTGGCACGTGCGTTCGGTCCTTGGATAGCAACCATGGCGAGGTCATCGCGTGAAGTGATGGTTAGACCTGGTGCATATGCAGCTGCTTGTTGTTTCATCCAAGCAATGTCTTTGTCCGCAGTACCTGCGTTGACCACGATGCGGAACCATTCCTCAGTCATGAAGTAGATGATCAGGTCATCGATCACGCCACCCTCTGGACGCAGCATGGCGGAGTAGAGCGCCTTTCCAGGTAAAGTAATCTTGTCGGCGTTATTGGCCAGCAGATAACGCAAGAATGCACGCACACCTGCACCCTTGACGTCGACGACGCGCATATGACACACGTCAAACATGCCGCAATCGTTTCTTACTTGGTGGTGTTCGTCG
>JBBQKX010000046.1:0-15766 GCA_038327315.1 Burkholderiales bacterium
ACTATCGTGCCGATGATGGCGTCCTTACTGCTCAAGGAGGGTGACCACGGTGAGCCTTGGTTGGTACGTAAGTCGATGGCGATTTACACACCGATGTTGCGTAAAGCCTTAGATAAGGAACGTATTGTGATTATCGTGGCGGTGAGCATGTTGGTCATCACAGGTGGCATCTATACTCTGATTGGTAAGGCCTTTATGCCAGAAATGGATGAGGGCGATCTGATTATGCAAGTGTCCAAGCTACCCTCTATCAATCTAGCGCAAAGTGCAGAGATGGATACGCGCATCCAACAAGCAATCTTGAAAGCGGTGCCTGAGATTAAGGGTGCGGTATCGCGTGCCGGTGCGGATGAACTGGGCTTAGACCCTATGGGCCTCAACGAGACCGATAACTTCTTGGTGCTCAAGCCACAGAAGGAATGGCGTAGTCACGATAAGACCGCCATCGTGGATGAAGTGCGCAAAGTGATGGCAGGTTTTCCGGGGGTGGAATACAGCTTCACCCAGCCCATCGCGATGCGAGTATCAGAGATGCTTACAGGTGCGCGTGGTGACATCGCCATCAAGATATTTGGTTCCGACCTGAATAAACTCAATGAGACTGCTGAGCATATGGTCAACGTGCTGGAAGGCATTAAGGGTAGCGAAGACGTGTTCACTGTGAAAAATAGTGGCGTGCAGTATTACCGTGTCGCTATAGATCGTTTGGCTGCGGGCCGTTTGGGACTAAGCATCGACGATATCAGTAACACTCTGCGCAGCCAGATCGAAGGTCAGCAATTGGGTACGGTAATAGAGGAGGGCAGACGCACGCCGCTGATCATGCGTGGTGAGATTGATGTGCAGCAGTCGCCGGCATTATTCGCTGCGCTGACTTTGCCATTACCTAACGGACAGAGTGTTCCGCTGGCGGCGATAGCCAGTCTGGAGCGTGTAGATGGACCGGTTAAGGTTGATCGAGAAAACGGTCAACGCATGGTGGTGGTGCAGAGCAATGTGCGTGGTCGTGATCTGGTCGGTTTCGTTGATGAAGCTAAGGCTGCGGTTGCTGCGCAGATTAAGCTTCCTGATGGTTATCGTTTGACTTGGGGTGGCCAGTTCGAAAACCAGCAACGCGCTGCTGCACGTTTGGCGGTGGTTGTGCCAGTCGCCTTGGGCATGATCTTTATGCTGTTGTTCGCGACCTTTGGTTCGGTACGTCAGGCTGCGTTGGTGTTGACCAATATTCCGTTTGCACTGATAGGTGGTGTGGTCGCCTTGTGGGTGAGTGGTGAATATATGTCGGTACCGGCCTCGGTCGGTTTCATCGCGCTGTTGGGTATCGCTGTGCTTAACGGCGTGGTGATGGTATCTTATTTCAACCAGCTACACGCCGAGGGTATGCCTATCGCGGATGTGGTGTTCGAGGGTGCCAAGCGGCGACTGCGACCAGTGCTGATGACAGCAAGCATCACGGCCTTTGGTTTGTTGCCCGTGTTGTTCGCTACAGGCCCTGGTTCAGAGATACAAAAGCCACTCGCGGTCGTCGTCACAGGCGGGCTGATTAGCTCGACCTTGCTGACTCTCATCATGCTGCCGATTCTGTATCGTCGATTCGGCATTGCTCCAGTGGAGAAATCACATGTCTGATATGAATTGTTGTTTGACGCTGGTCTGTCATCGCTCGCTAGAAGAACGCTTGGTTGATCATTTATTGGAGCATCCGCAATGGGTGCGCGGTTTTTCGCTGACCCGTATCGAAGGGGGTAGTCAGAAGGAAAAATTGCCCAGCATGCTGGAGCAAGTGCGTGGACGTTCGCAACGTGTGCAGATCGTCACGGTGATGAATCTGGCCGATGCACAAGAACTCATCGCGCATCTGAAACGTGAAGAGGCCAACCCAGAGATCGCTTATTGGATCACGCCTGTGCTTGAGTTCGGGAGGCTGGCATGAGTACGTATAGATTGCAGTGGTTCGCGCTGTGTGCTGCACTGACTATGGCTACAGCACAAGCGGGAGAGTTGCTTGCGCCAGATCTGCCGCCACCAACGCAGATTGATCGTTCGCTGGATGATAATCTGATGATGCTCAATGCGCTCAACGGACTGCGTATTGAGCAGGCTAACCAGCGTAAGTGGAATAGCGGTAGTCATGAGTTCAATCTACGCGGCGGTGCAGCACAGCGGCATATCATCAACAGTGGTCAACGCCTCAAGGAGTGGGATGTAGCACTGGAACGCGCGCTGCGTTTACCTAACAAAGTCAGCATAGATAGTGATATTGGCGAAGCCAGTGTGGCACGTGCGGAATTTGCCGTAGGAGATGCGCATCACGAAGCAGGGCGATTGTTGTTGCGACTGTGGTTTGCATGGGAGCGTGAACAGTTGCAAGTCATGTTGTGGCAGCAGCAGGTGGCGAGTTACGCGCAACAAGCCGAGATGGTCGATAAGCGTGTTAAGGCAGGTGATGCCCCGCGTTTAGAGTTGAATCTGGCACAGGCTGCACAATCGCAAGCACAGGTAAGTCAGCAACAGGCGGGACTACGCGCACAAATGGCGGCCAATGAATTGCAACGCCAATTCCCTGCCATCGTTTTGCCTGAGCAAGTGGCGACCCCACAACCTCAGCCCATCAATGATAGTTACGCGGTGTGGCAACAACGCATCCTCGCAGATAACCACGAACTGGGTATGGCGCAAGCGCAGGCACAAGTGCAGAAGTTGTTGGCGCAACGCGGTCGGGCGGAGGAAATTCCTGATCCCACGATAGGCATGCGCTATTCGAGCGAAATGGGCGGTAATGAAAGAGTTGCGGGGGTGTTTTTGTCTGTGCCGCTCTCGTTTGGACAGCGTGCTGCCAATGCTCAGGTGGCGGAGCATCAGGCCAATATGGCGACTGATCAGGCAGAGTTCGTCAAGCGACGTTTGCAGACTGATGCGCTGGCTGTCTATCAGCAGGCTGTGCGCAGTTATACGACTTGGCAACAGGCACATGAAGCATCTCAGGCGATCAATGCCAATGCTGAGATGATGGTGAAAGCCTATCGTCTGGGCGAAAGCAGTTTGTCCGAGAGTCTGTCTGCCAATCGCTTGGCGCAAGACTCGACACTTTCCGAGAACTTGGCATTATTGGATGCTAACGAAGCGCGTTATCGCTTGGAGTTGGATGCACATCTCATGTGGGCGCATAAGGAAGAAGCGGACAAGTGATACGGTGATGTTTTAATCGGTAGAATACAGGGGAGGGACGTTGCGTTCCTCCTTTTTTATTACTCCAGCCAGCAATGAATTTAACGCTTATCGACCTCATCGGCAGTTGTGCCGCCACGCTGACCACCGTGTCATTCCTGCCGCAGGCATGGCAGGTGTGGCGCAGCAAGCATACGGCGGACATCTCGCTCGGCATGTACACCTTGTTCACCCTAGGCGTGGCCCTGTGGTTGGCCTACGGCTTACTTTTGCTTTCTTGGCCCATCATCATCGCTAATGCCATCACTGTCTTGTTGGCGGGCGCTGTGCTCATCATGAAACTAAGATTTGGTTAGTCACCTGTAGACGCAACTATAATGCGCAGCTTCATTGCCTCTCATACACCATGACCAACATCCCTGAAATTAAACCTGGCCAATCCATAGAGTTGCTCAAGGAGCTGCACATTTTGACGCGTGACGGCAAACTCAATCAGGACAGCCGTCGTAAGCTGAAGCAGGTCTATCACTTGTATAACTTTATTCAGCCGCTGTTAGACGCAGTGTTGGCTGATAACACCGATGTGACCTTGGTCGATCATGGTGCGGGTAAATCTTATTTGGGTTTTATCCTCTATGACCTGTTCTTCAAGGCGCGCGAAGCGGGACATATCTACGGCATAGAGACACGAGCTGAGTTGGTTGAGAAGTCGCAACAACTGGCTGAAAAATTAAATTTCCCGCGCATGTCTTTCCTCAATGTGTCGGTAGAAGACTCTATGCATACCGACCAGTTGCCAGCACGTATAGACATCGTGACTGCACTGCATGCTTGTAATACCGCGACCGATGATGCAATTAAGTTCGCTTTGCAGAAGCAGGCCAAGTTCATCGTATTGGTGCCATGCTGTCAGGCAGAAGTGGCTGCGGTATTGAATAAACACAAGAGTCAATCATTTGGCATGACGCCCTTGTCGGAGATATGGCGTCATCCTATTCATACCCGTGAGTTCGGTAGTCAGTTGACCAATGTGTTGCGCTGTCTATTGCTGGAATCACATGGCTATCAACTGACCGTAACTGAATTAATAGGTTGGGAGCACTCTATGAAGAACGAACTCATCATCGCCAAGCGGGGGGGGGCGCCACGCAAGAACGCCCGCGAGCGTTTGGAGCAGATCATGACCGAATTAAACCTGACTGATTTACAGGGTCGATTCAATTATTAGGTCGATTGCTTTTCTATTGACCTAAGTAAAACACGACTGCATCAGTCGGTCTGTTTGTCTAACCATTTATTCCAAATAGCACGATAGTTAGATTCAAGCTCACGGGTGTAACGATTTGGGTTGCCAAAAGAACTATCGTACCAACGTGTTCGTAGAGTTTCCCTAAGTCCGCTTAAGTGCTCCAAACGCTGTGTCATCCCTGCGGCTAGTTCTATATATTGCTCGGTCGTTTCTGCTACAAATTCATCTAGCTTTAAACCGCGCATCAGCGCACTACCACATCGCGACACTGTCCGTGTACCTTGTAGTGTGACTACAGGTACGCCCATTAAAATAGAAATACAAGAAGTTGTGCCGCCGTTATAGGGGAAGGGGTCTAGCGCAAGATCGATTTGGTGATGTAGTTTGACAAACTCGTCGAAGCTAACTTTCGGCATTAGTAGAAGTCTGGACTCATCTATTCCATGAGCTAAGAATTTTTCTTTTAAATGTTGCTTCACAGACGCATCATTTGCATTCCCGAACATCATGCGTGAACCGGGTGTGCGCCGTAAGACCTCAGCCCAAATTTTGAATGTCTCATCGTTAAACTTTGCATGTGAATTTAGACAGGCATAAGTGAAAGGCTTCCCAGACATTGAGGGGAGAGCATTAATATCAGCTAAGTCTCTATCTAGGGCAAAGGTGGCGGAGCCTGAAAGTCGCAATAATTGCTCAGTATGGAATTTTTCAGTGCTTCCTAGTGGGTCTAAATGTTGGTCGGTGATGCGGTAATCGATTGCACTTAATCCAGTTGTGCCTGCATATCCTAACCAAGTAATTTGGATAGGCGCGGGCTTTATTGCAAACATAGCAAGCCTGTTGCCACCAGTGTGTCCAGATAAATCTACTAGGATGTCTATAGCATCATCCTGAATTTGGGTTGCAAGTGCCTCATCACTCATGTTTTTGCAGGATACCCAATGGTTGGATGCTGCCTGAAGTGCTCTGGTAATCTCATCGTCAATAATGTTGTTGTAGTAGCAATAGACTTCTACAGACTCCTTGTCATGTTGCTCAAGTACTGGCTTTATAAAATAGTGTAACGAATGATCATATAGGTCTGCAGATACATAGCCGATACGTAATCGTTTGTTCGGATTCTGCTCGTTTGTATATATTTGGTTGCGTTTTGTAACTTTATTTTCTAGTAATTCTGCGTAATGCTTATGGGCTACAAACAATGCCTGTTCGTCAATGTTGGCGCTATGTTGCATGATAAATAACAAGTCTTTTTCTATAGAGATCGGGTCGGAGCTAAGTTCGATGGCTTCTAAATATCGACTAATCGCTTCTTCTGTTCGCCCCATTTTGTATAAGGTAAAGCCCAGCGTAAGTATCGTGTTCTGATTTCTGGGTTTGAGTGCCACACCTTTTTGGGCGAAATCAAGTGCAAGTCCGAATTTTTCTAGCGATAAATATGCATAGCCGATATGGCTATAAATTTCTGCGACATGGCTAGTTGGTAAGGTTAATGCGCGCTCAAAATACTGTATAGCTAAAGCATGTTCGAGTTTATCTCTGTGTACATATGCTAGCTCAATAAAATACTCACTCTTGTAAGGATTTAGCTCAACGGCATGTTCGAGTAACTGCTTGGTGCTATCTATATCCCCAAGTGCTTTTGTTGATAATGCAAGGAAATAATAGGTGTCGGCATGATCATTTATCTGTTCTGCGCGGCTGTATAAGGTCTTAAAAGCAGCGGCATAATCGCCAAGTTTGTACTGCGCAACTCCAAGTGTAAAGAGCGCGTCATGGTTCTGGGGTGCCAACTGTAGTGCTGTCTGACTGTACCTTACGGCAGAAGTGTAGTCACAGTAATCTAGATAAGTATTAGCCAGATTGAACTGTAGTTTTGCATCATCTGGACGCAACTCCAGGCCACGTAAGAAGATACTAATCGCGTCTTCATGACGTGAAGTCTTGAGATACACCACTCCGAGATTGCCCAGATAAGCGGTGTCCTTAGGATTCAATGCAACAGAGTCTTCGATTAGTTTTACACCCTCCTCTCTCCTACCTTGTCGAAATAAGGTCAAGCCAAGGTGATGTATTGCACCTGCGTGGTCAGCTTGTATCTTCAACACCTTTTGAAAGCCCACTTCAGCCAAATCCAAATCATCATTTTCATAGGCAATCACTGCTGCAGCGAACTCCTTGGAGATATCCATAACACTAGAACTTGGCCCTAAGTTCTGTTTTTCCGCACAGCATCGTTTGAACTTCTTTCCACTACCACAAGGGCATGGTGCATTACGGCCGGTTACGGGATCATTCGTAGAGTGTGCTTGCATCGTTCGCCTTGCGAGAATTTGAGATAGAGCTACATGTAATTCGACTCTAGGTGCGAGACTAAACCTGCCGAATGCTTCGATTTATCCAAATTAGAGGTAAAAAACCCCTGCATATCATTGAATTAAAATATTTCTAGTGCTTTAGCATCGTTTGCTAGGGGTAGGCGGAATCCGTCTTCCGGAATCGAGGGGGCATGATGGCACTCAACAGCAAACCAATTTTTGTAACTCAGCCATATTTGCCTCCGTTGGAGGAGTTCATCCCATATCTGGAAAAAATATGGGAGAGTAAGCAGTTGACCAATAACGGCCCATTCCACCAGCAGCTGGAGCAGGCGCTGTGTGAGTATCTCGGAGTAGAGTACATTTCCTTGTTTACCAATGGCACGATAGCGCTGATTACGGCATTGCAATCGTTGCGCATCACGGGAGAGGTGATTACTACGCCGTATTCCTTTGTGGCGACTTCGCATTCCTTGTTGTGGAACGGCATTAAACCAGTGTTTGTTGACATCGATCCCGATACGCTTAACCTGGATCCTGCCAAGATTGAGGCTGCCATTACGCCGCAAACCACTGCGATCATGCCCGTGCATTGTTATGGGCATCCCTGTGATGTCGATGCGATCCAAAAAATTGCCGACAACTACAATCTCAAGGTCATCTACGATGCCGCACACGCTTTTGGTGTGCAAGATGCGAACGGCAGCGTGCTGAAACACGGTGATCTATCGGTGCTGAGCTTTCACGCCACCAAGGTGTTCAATACCTTCGAGGGGGGGGCTATTGTCTGCCCTGACGAGAAGACCAAGATCCGTATTGATCACTTGAAAAATTTCGGTCATGTGGGCGAGGTGACAGTCGTGGCGCCCGGGATCAACGGCAAGATGAGTGAGATCAATGCTGCCTTTGGTTTGCTCCAGCTAAAGCATATCGATCATGCGCTTGCCCGGCGCCGCGAAATTGATGCCAACTATCGTGAACGCCTCAAAGGAGTAAAAGGAATCCGGTGTATCCTGGATACCAGAGAGAAAGTAGCGAATCACTCCTATTTCCCGATACTGGTGGAGGCCGATTATCCGCTCAGTCGTGACGAGCTTTACCAGAAGCTCAAAGATAATGGCATCAATCCGAGGCGATATTTTTACCCACTGATTTCGGATTTTTCAATGTATAGGGGGTTTCCTTCCTCTCACCGCGACAATTTGCCTGTGGCGACAGATGCAGCGCTGAAGGTGCTTTGCCTGCCGATCTATCCAGACTTGGAGAATGAACAAATTACAACGATAGCGAAATTTATTTCTCTGGCGAGTTAATCATGAGAGTCATATATCGGTAGCAATTAAACAATATCAAACTTGCGAAAGGGCGAAGATGAAATGCCTAATATGTAGTGAGAACAGTCACTTTTTTTTCAATAAGCGTTTTGATCCGCCATACGATGAGTATTTGGGCGTGGTTGAGTATTACAAGTGCCAGCAGTGCGGATTTGTGTTTTCAAAAACGCATGCGGAATTGGATCAAAATTCCTGGGAAAAAATAAATTACTTGTTTCATACTTACTGTGAAGATCAAAAAAACATTAAAGCAACTAATCAACCCCCTTATTTGGAACAGGCCATGCTGCTAAATGTATTGGTAAAAAATGGTTTGGTATCGGTTGAAAAAGCAATAGATTGGGCTGGTGGGCATGGAACCTTATCTAAATGTTTGACTAAATACTTCGGAATTAAAATACCGGTTTTTGAAAAATACATGCAAGCGTCAAACGTTGGTTCCGAGTTAACTTTCGGCTCTAGTGTTCAATATATCCAGCAGAGTGAATTAAGTGCTTACGAAACTGTAATAAATAGTGCGGTTTTTGAGCACATTACAAAAAGGGAATATTTCGACGAGATTAATGATCGTGTGGCTGATGATGGCTGTCTTATATTACACACCGTTGTTTGTGAGAATATCCCGCAAGATCCGAATTGGTTTTACCTGTTGCCAGTCCATTGCGCTTTTCACACAAATCGAAGTATGGAGTTGTTGATGTATCAATGGGGATATGCATCATCAATCTATTGCCCCTCTGCAAAAAGTTGGGTATTGCTAAAGCAAAAGAATAAGCGAATTTCAGAGGATGAGGTCAAGGCTGTAAACATGGAATTTCAGTTTAACTATCTTTACCATAAGAATGGTTTTATGGATTACTGGAAGTAGATGCTGAAAATCGCGATCATGCAGCCGTATTTTTTTCCCTACATTGGCTACTTCCAACTTATGGCTTCGGTGGATATGTTTATCGTGTACGACAACATCAAATACACCAAGAAGGGTTGGATCAACCGCAACCGCATGCTACAGAACGGCAAGGACGTGATGTTCTCGCTACCGTTGAGGAACGACTCGGATTATCTGGATGTGCGCGACAGAGAGCTCGCCGCGGATTTCGGCCGCGAAAAGTTTCTCAATCAGATCAGTGGCGCATATCGGCGCGCACCTTATTTTGAGCAGACTTTCCCTCTGATTGAGCAGATCGTGCGACACGAGGAGCGCAACTTGTTCAAATTCATTCATCACTCGATTGTTAAAACCTGCGAACATCTGGGGATTGCTACGGAGATTCAGGTTTCCTCTGACATCGATATCGACCATGATCTGAAAAACCAGGACAAAGTGCTCGCCTTATGTGAGGCAGTTGGTGCTGGAATCTATATTAACGCGATCGGCGGCATGGAGCTTTACTCTAGGGATGAATTCTGTGCGCGTGGTATCGAGTTGAAATTTATCAGATCGAAACCGATCGAATATGCTCAGTTCAGCAACGATTTCGTTCCTTGGCTTTCGATAATCGATGTAATGATGTTTAACGATCCTAGTTTTATTCAGTGCCTTTTGAGTAAATGTGAATTGCACTAGTTGGCAAATATTTTTGATATGTGTGTGTTGCACAAAGCTGGGATATGATTGATTAATTTGGAATTATATTAATTTATGGAGCTGCCTGTGATGGATAGTGTATACGTGGATAACTTAAAGCAAAACAAAACACCATCTGATTTAACAGCATCGGAAAGCTGCAAAGACTTTGATTACGAAATGTCGGTTCGCGGTTGGACGATCTTTCCAGGTGTTGTATCAGAAGATCTTTGTAATCGAATGCGTGACGATATTTCTCAGCATGTGGGGCGGTGCGGAGACTTGCAGTTAAAAGCCGGAATTTCAGGGGCTCCCGATGGCACCGCACATCATACCGTCGGCTTCGGCGACAGCTTGGATGAATTTCTTAAAAGCGGGTTTCTAGCTAATTACATTGAGCAATTTTTTGGGGGGCCATATATTCTCCACGCTTTCAATCCGCTGATAAACTCCCCTGGAAAACAAAATTACGCTCACCGTATCCACAAGGATGTCCGCACTCATACCGGCTCATTTCGCATGTTGCTCAATCTGCTGGTAATGGTGGATGAGTTTACGTTAGAGAACGGTGCAACTCACATTCTTTCGGGGTCGCACAAGGACCCAGCACTCCCCCCTGAGACGTTTTTTTTTCGGCATGCAGAACGGATAACGGGAGCAAAGGGATCAATCGTTTTTTTTGACTCAGGGCTTTGGCATGCCGCCGGAAAAAATGTCAGCGCGCTCCCACGCACTGCATTGACGATGAGTTTGAGTCGGCCTTTTCTTAAGCCTCAGATGGACTATGCTCGTTACCTTGGTGACAAATATGGTGAGGGACTCTCCGAAGAGTTACGGCAGTTGTTAGGGTACAACGCCTGTGTGGCGACCAGTCTCGATGAATGGTACCAGCCTGCAGACTCTCGAATGTATCATTCTGATCAAGGATAACGATTATGCGTAACTTTGATAAAGAAGCTAAAACTTTTGGTGATCGTCAGTATAACTATGAGTTTGACGATGTAGTGCGTCACTTTGCGTTGGAGACGTTTAGCCCTTTTCTGCGGGTTGGGCCAGCGCTTGAACTTGGCTGTCACGAAGGGGGGATGAGTCGATTACTAATTGAGCAGTTTGTAGATTTAACGGTGGTCGACGCTGCCGAGTCTGCATTGGACGTTGCGCGGAAGTGTTTGCCGTCGCATGTGCACTTTGTGCATGGCGAGTTCGAGACTGTTACGCTGCCGCGACGCTTTGAGATGATTTTTATCATAAACGTACTTGAACATGTTGATGACGCGGTGCTTATCCTTCGGCGCGCAAGTGAGTGGCTGACGGATTCGGGCCGACTTTTCATTCTGGTTCCAAATGCAAATGCGCCCTCCAGACAAATCGCCGTACGTATGGGGCTGATAACCCACAATCAATCAGTTACAGACGCTGAATATAAAAATGGTCATCGCCGTACCTATTCTCTTGATACATTGCAACGCGATTTGCGTGCTGCTGACTTGCACGTCGATCAAATAGGCGGTGTTGTTTTTAAGGGGCTTGCTAATTTCCAGATGGATAAGGCGCTTGCTGTTGGCATTATTTCGCCGGAGTATCTTGATGCGAGTTACGAATTAGGTAAGGTATATCCCGATCTTTGTGCAAGTCTTTATGCCGTTTGCGGCCCAGCATAAGTTCATGAGCCTAAAAGTTATTGTTTACAGAATTCGAGGTGTCCCCCGGTCTTTATGGCTTTGGAATGCTGGGGTAGGAACATGAGCGAACAGATCGAGTTCCGTTTTAACAATGCATCGGAGATGGAAGTCGCCGATCACTTGTCGCACTGCGACGCTGACTTTGTGCCGTCTTTGAGCAGCAGGATCAAGATTAGCGGCTATGCGCACAAGATCTCCAACATGGCATCGCGTTTTGAGGCATGGGAAGACGGTGTACTGATTGGATTGGTGGCGATATATTGTAATGATAGCGAGCATCGCGCTGCCTTTATTACCAGTGTTAGTGTGCTAAAAGGGTGGTGGGATAGAGGGATCGCCTCGCAATTGATTGCGCATTGTATCGGGCATGTAATAGAACAGGGTTTCGAGTGCATCGAGCTCGAAGTGGATAGCGAGAATGTAAGAGCGATCAAGTTATATGAGAAAGAAGGTTTCATATTTAACAAGGTGAGTGGTCGGTCGGCGATCATGTGTCTGAATACCGGAAAGGAAGCTTAGATGAAAAATCAATGCGGACTGCAATATCCTGACTTGTGCTCCAACTCTTTTGTGTCTGCTGTATATGGGGGCGGGGTGAGCAGTAAAACTGAACGGAAAGTATCATCATGCAAAAACCAATACTAATTTTTCCGGCAGGTATGCCGCGTTCGCTCGAATTTCTCGGGCAATGTCTGCGTGAGCAGCTCGAGGTCATCGGCGCTTCGTCCTTAGGTCATGATCCTGCGCGGAAACACTATCCAAGATGGCTGGCATTGCCCTATGTGGCCGATGAGTCGTTCGACGCAGCGTTGCAAAACGCAGTGCGTGACTTCAATATTGGCGGTATCTACACGCCGAATCACGTGGTATGGGGATATCTGCACCGTGAATTGTCGCGTATCGCGCCCGATGTGGAGCTCATCAATCCGTCTCCGACCAATACCGAGTTGGAAAGTTATCGTGCGGCGAAGCAGCTGGCAAGTACTTTGCTGAATCATCCGCTACCGCTACCGCTGGCCGCCGTGCAATCTGCTAAAGCGAATTTAAGCGAGGTACAAATTGCCGCGCTTTTTCGGCATGCAGAAACGATACCTGGCATGTGCGATCACGAGAAAATACGCGCCCTGTATGAAATTTGCCGCCACTGTGGTGAGGGCGATGTCGTCGAGATTGGCAGCTGGTGGGGGAAGTCCGCATTTGTGCTGCTTGGTCTGGCGCGCAGTTATGGTATAGGCCGGGTGCTGTGTGTCGATCCCTGGTCGGACAGCGACTTGGTGCAAAATGATGCAAAGGGCTTGGTCGATATTGTGTCTGCTCATATTAGTGCTAATGAAGCCTTTCAGGTTTTTTTGATGAATTTGTTGCCTTACAGCGCGGGTGATTTGAATTATGTGCGTGCGCCATCCACGGATGGCGCTGCAATTTACCGCCAGAATTCGTGCATTGAATCGGCCGACTTCGGGACAACGCAATATTCCGGACAGATAGCCTTGTTGCACATCGATGGCAATCACAGCTACGAGAATGCCAAGGCAGATGTCGAGGCATGGGTCGGCAACGTGATTAGCGGCGGCTGGATCGTGATGGATGATTATCGTTGGCCTTACGGCGATGGTCCTCGACGAGCTGCGGATGAGTATTTAGAGACTCACGCATCAGACGTTTCTTGTGCGTTTTTCATGGGTGGTGCGCTGTTTATTCGTAAGCATTGAATCTATAAGGCCTTTGCTAGCAAGGATATCGCTGCTGCAGCCTGGAAGTTTTCCCAAATTAACGGCTTAGCTTATGCTAGAATGCGCGCCCCTAAACCTAGCAAGGCTGTATCCATGTCCCGCGCACTCCGTAATATCGCCATCATCGCCCACGTTGACCACGGTAAAACCACCATGGTCGACAAGCTGCTGACTCAAGCAGGCTCTTTCTCTGCTCACCAACACGTCGCTGAGCGCGTGATGGATAACAACGATCTGGAAAAAGAACGTGGTATCACCATCTTGGCGAAGAACTGCGCGGTGAATTACGAAGGTGTGCACATCAATATCGTAGACACACCAGGCCACGCGGACTTCGGCGGCGAAGTTGAGCGCGTTCTGGGTATGGTGGACGGCGTGTTGCTGTTGGTTGATGCGGTCGAAGGCCCTATGCCTCAGACACGTTTCGTAACTAAAAAAGCCTTGGCTTTGGGTCTGCGTCCTATCGTGGTTATCAATAAAGTCGACCGTCCAGGCGCACGTCCTGATTGGGTCATTGACCAGACTTTCGACTTGTTCGATAAATTGGGCGCGACTGAAGAACAATTAGATTTCCCAGTTGTTTATGCTTCCGCATTGAATGGCTACGCGACTCTGGATATGGACAAGCCTAGTCCGGATATGCGTCCCTTGTTCGATACCGTATTGAAGAGCGTTCCTGCTCCTTCCGCAGCGGCGATGGATGAGCCCTTGCAATTGCAAATTTCAGCGTTGGAATACTCAAGTTTCGTGGGTCGTATCGGTGTGGGTCGCGTGTTGCGTGGTCGCATCAAGCCGGGTCAGGATGTCATGATTATGAATGGCGATAAGGCAGCTAAGCGCGGTCGTATCAATCAAGTTCTGGGTTTCCAAGGCGTGGATCGAATTTTGTTGGACGAAGCGAAAGCAGGCGACATCGTGCTGATCAACGGTATCGATGAAATCGGTATCGGTGTCACGATTGCGGATGTGAACAACCCAGAAGCGTTGCCTATGCCTAAGGTGGATGAACCCACTTTGACGATGAACTTGATGGTCAATACCTCACCTATGTGTGGTCAAGAAGGTAAGTTCATTACGAGTCGTCAGATCCGTGATCGTTTGACTAAAGAATTGTTGGTCAACGTCGCATTGCGCGTTGATGAAACAGACAATACCGACGTGTTCCTGTTGTCTGGTCGTGGTGAGTTGCACCTGACCATTTTGCTGGAAAACATGCGCCGTGAAGGCTTCGAGATGGGCGTAGGTAAGCCGCGTGTCGTGTACCGTGAGATCAACGGCGAGAAATGCGAACCATTCGAAATGTTGACTGTGGATGTGGAAGATGTGAACCAAGGTGCAATCATGGAAGAATTGGGTCGCCGTCGTGGTGATCTGCAAGATATGCAGCCGGATGGTCATGGTCGTGTACGTTTGGAATATCGTATTCCTGCACGTGGTTTGATCGGCTTCCAATCCGAATTTATGACGTTGACACGCGGTACCGGCATTATGGCTCACGTGTTTGATGATTACGCACCTGTTAAGGCAGACATGCCAGGTCGTCGTAATGGCGTGTTGATTTCATCCGAGCAAGGCGATGCTGTGGCTTATGCATTGTGGAAGTTGGAAGATCGTGGCCGCATGATCGTTGTTCCCGGCGACAAATTGTACGAAGGTATGATCATCGGCATCCATAGTCGTGATAACGACCTGATCGTTAACCCGATCAAGGGTAAGCAACTGACCAACGTGCGCTCTTCTGGTACGGATGAAGCAGTGCGTTTGACACCGCCAGTACGCTTGACGCTGGAATCAGCAGTCGAATTCATCGATGATGATGAATTGGTAGAGATCACACCTATTTCAATTCGTGTGCGTAAGCGTTTCCTGACTGAGAATGAACGTAAGCGTCAAGTGCGCGGCTAATAAACTTTGTTAGCTTGAAGTGTAGAGGGGATGCGCAAGCATCCCTTTTTCATTGTGTGTAGTCATTTATACTGACTGGGATTATTCGCAAGGAAGATATACATGGAACTCTATATTTTGATCTCACTCGTTATCGGCCTAGTGGCCGGTGTGCTGGTGACTTGGTTGTTGCAACGTGAGCGGAGTGCTGCGGCAGTGCGACAGGCTGAGGCGATCAGTCAGATCGAGCATGCACGTGTGAGTGAACGTCTGAACTCAGCACAGGAAGAGAGCAAGCGTGCCGTTTTAGAGCTGACCGCTTTGCAACAACAATCTACCGCATGGCGCGACCAACTGGATGTCTCACGTGATGAGAAGGCGCAGATGCAGGAGCGCGCTGTGGGATTGACCGAGCAATTGGGCGCATTGCAGCGTGAAAAAAATGAACACTTGATAGTGCGCGAACAACTGAACAATGAGCAGCGCCGTTTGAGCAATCAGGTCGCTGAATTGACTACCCAGTTAAACGCAGAACGCAGCCAAAGCGAAGAGAAGTTGCAATTACTCAAGAACGCCGAGGAGCAACTTTCTAATCGCTTTAAGACTCTGGCTAGTGAGATATTGGAAGACAAAACCAAGCGTTTCACAGAACAGAATCAGACCAATCTCAATCAATTACTAGAACCGCTCAAGGTCAAACTCACCGAGTTCCAAGGCAAGGTGGAGGAGGTCTACGTCAACGAAGGCAAGGACAGGTCAGCTTTGGCTGAGCAAGTCAAACAACTGATGGCCTTAAATAATCAACTTTCCAAAGATGCGCATAATCTCACC
>JBBQKX010000047.1:0-15730 GCA_038327315.1 Burkholderiales bacterium
CGGATGCCAGCCAGATACATCGCGTGGAAGGTAACGTCTATTTTCCCATCACGGCGGTGAAGCGCGAATACTTGCGCCCCAGCAATACACACACCCATTGCGTGTGGAAAGGTGAAGCAAGTTATTACGATGTAGTGGTAGATGGCGATGTCAACGCCGATGCTGCTTGGTATTACGCAGACCCATCCGAGATGGCGGCGCGGATCAAAGATCATGTCGCGTTCTGGCATGGCGTGAAAGTGGAAGGCTGAGTCGAACATGGATGCAGCGACGCTGATAGATCGTTACAGCAAAGTGCGAAGTCGTAGTGTGGAGCTATGCGCGCCGCTTGAGATCGAGGACTACTGCATACAGGCCAGTGAATTTGTCAGCCCGCCCAAGTGGCACATGGCGCATGTCACTTGGTTCTTCGAGACCTTCATCCTTATTCCATTTCAGCCTGGCTATCTTCAGTTCGATCCGTCCTACGCGCACCTATTCAACTCCTACTACGAAACCGCCGGCAGCTTCTTTCCACGCCCGCAACGCGGCATGTTGTCGCGCCCCACGGTCAGTGAAGTGTTCCGTTATCGCAAGCATGTGGATACGGCCTTACTCGATCTGCTCGCCGCGCTTCCTGAAGCCCATACGTCGCAGATATTGGAGCGCGTGCAACTCGGCATAGAACACGAGATTCAGCATCAAGAACTGTTGCTGATGGACACGCTGTACAACTTTTACGCCAACCCGCTCCTACCGGCCTACCATAAAGTGGTCCTGCCTTCCACGTCCGTCACCACGCCCCCAATAGGCTGGCAAGAGTACGCCGGTGGTATCGTGAACATAGGACATGAGGGCAATGGCTTCTCCTATGACAACGAGCGTCCGTGTCACCAAACTTTGTTGCAAGATTTTCGACTGGCGACGCGCTTGATTAGCAATACGGAATATCTGGACTTCATCAATGACGGTGGCTATCAGCGTGTAGACCTCTGGCTATCGGATGGTTGGCGCACACTCAAACAACATGATTGGCAAGCGCCTTTGTATTGGTTCAAACAAGATGGCGACTGGCAGCACTTCGATCTTAGTGGTGCACATGCGCTGCGCTTGCATGAACCGGTATCGCATCTGAGTCTCTATGAGGCGGATGCCTACACGCGCTGGGCGGGCAAGCGTTTGCCAACCGAAGCGGAATGGGAGCACGCCGCCAGCGCGCACAAGGTCGATGGCAGCTTTTTAGATGCACAACTATATGTTCCACAAGCCACACATCAAGCGGGTATGAGCCAACTCTACGGCGAGTTGTGGCAATGGACGCAGAGCGCTTATCTACCCTATCCTGGCTTCAAACCCCTGCCCGGCACCTTGGGTGAATACAACGGCAAGTTCATGAGTGAGCAGATGGTGTTACGCGGCGGTTGTTGCGTTACGGCTCAAGATCATGTGCGTGCCAGTTATCGAAATTTTTTCCGGGCTGCAGATCGTTGGATGTTTTCCGGCTTGCGTCTGGCGGAGGATATTGCATGAGAAACGAATCACCCACACCCAAGATCGAAAGCGACGAAGAGGACTTTTTGAGCGTCGTATGTGCAAGCCTGCGCACCCATCCGCGTAGCATCCCACCTAAGTTTTTTTACGATGCGCATGGCTCGCATCTATTCGACCTCATCTGCGAGACCCCCGAGTATTACCCGACACGCACCGAGACCGCTATCCTCGATTACTTCGGCGCACAGATGACCAAACTGATAGGAGAGCAATGCACGCTGATCGAACTGGGCAGCGGTAGCGCGACCAAAACACCGCTGTTGCTGCGCCACCTGTCAGACGACGCAAAATATGTGCCCATAGATATCTGCTCACCACACTTGGAACAAAGCACACAACGCTTGCAAGCCATGTTTCCCAAGTTGCGCATGCAACCGCAATGTGCCGACTACACACGCTTCGATGCCAATTTACTGGAACAGACTACGCAACGTCGCGTGGTGTTTTTCCCTGGTTCGACCATAGGTAATTGCACGCCTGCCGAAGCGATCGAGTTGCTGCAACAGATTGCCCGTTGGGTAGGCCATGATGGCGGGCTATTGATAGGCGTGGACTGCAAAAAATCACCCGAGGTGCTGAATGCCGCTTACAACGATGCCGCCGGCCACACTGCCGCGTTCAATCTCAACCTGCTCACCCGCATGCAACGCGAATTGGGGGCAGAATTGGATCTGCAAGGTTTTGCACATCATGCCTATTACAACTCAGCATTGGGGCGTGTGGAAATGCATCTGGTGAGTAAACGAAAACAACACATCAAGCTGGCAGGCGAGACTTTCCATTTTGCCGAACACGAAACCATACACACCGAGAATTCTTACAAATACACTCCCCCAGAGTTCCTTGCCTTGGCGCGAAGAGCAGGCTGGCACCCCAAGATGAACTGGGGGGACAGCAGCGATAAATTCAATGTGCACTACTTGAGCCTGTCTGCACTAGAACCTCGCCACCTCCCTACGCATATGAGCTGAATGCCATGAACCGTGTACGTCTGGTCACCCTCACGACCTTAACCATGGTCGCCTTCGCGGCCAACTCACTGCTATGCCGTATGGCACTCAAAGAGACTGCAATAGATGCAGCTAGCTTCACTAGTGTGCGCCTCATCTCGGGTGCAGCGATGTTGTGGTTGCTGATGCGCATACAAAAAGTAGCACCGCTACAACACGGTAGTTGGCGCAGCGCGCTGGCCTTGTTCCTCTATGCTGTTGCGCTGTCGTTCGCCTATCGCACCATCAACACTGGCGCAGGTGCTTTGATGCTGTTTGGCGCAGTGCAAGCGACCATGCTCATCGCAGGTTTCATCGCGGGTGAACGCATGCGTACACTCCAGATTGTCGGGCTGATCTCGGCAATTGTCGGCCTGTTAGTGTTGGTACTGCCCGGCGTACAAGCCCCCTCTTTGCTAGATGCACTGCTGATGTTGGCCAGCGGCATGTGTTGGGGCTTCTATTCCTTATTCGGTCGCGGTCAGCGCGCGCCAGATGCCGCTACCGCAGGAAACTTCATCCGCGCTGTGCCAATGACACTCGGCCTATCTCTACTCGCCTTGCCGTATCTGCATTTGGATGGACTAGGAGTGTTGTATGCGGTGCTGTCAGGCGCACTCACTTCCGCGCTGGGTTATGTGTTGTGGTATCGCGTGTTGCAACACATGAGAGCCATGACTGCCTCCACTGTGCAATTGAGCGCACCAGTACTCGCATCAATCGCAGGCATCGTATTCCTAGGAGAGGCACTGACCCGAGATTTAGTCATCGCATCAGTATTGATACTAGGCGGGATATGGATGGTGCTGCGTCAACGTTGAGTGCGTGCGTCTAGTGCAGCCGAGATATTGTGCAAAGCCTGTGTAATGAGGCTGCGGGGTGCGCCTATATTCATGCGCATATAACCTATGCCCTGCTCGCCGAACAACACACCAGGACTCATCCCCACGCCCGCCTCTTGCACTAAGAATCGCTTCAGTTCTGCATCGTTCATCCCCAATGCGCGGCAGTCCAACCACAACAAATACGTGCCCTCTGATGCCATCAACTGAATCTGCGGCAGATGCTCAGCCAGATACTCGCGCACCATTTCACGCGTCCCCGCCAGATAGACCAGCAGTGCATCCAACCAATCTGCCCCTTCAAAATAGGCTGCCTCGAATGCGACCATACTAAAAGGATTCGTCACGCTGACATGCAACGTCTCGAATGCGCGACTGATAGCGGCACGCTGCGCGGCATCCGGAACGATCAATGCCGACAAGCCTAACCCTGGGATATTAAAAGTCTTGCTGGGTGCAACGGCAGTGATGATGTTGAGACTGTTGCCCGCAAGCTTAGCAAGCGGCACATGCGTATTACCTGGCAAAATCAGATCAGCATGTATCTCATCCGACACCACCACGATGTCATACCGCTTACACACATCCAGCAAACCTTGCAGCTCATCTTCATGCCACACCCGACCGACTGGATTGTGCGGCGAACACAAGATCAACATCCGCCCACCCTGCTCCGCACAGCGTGTCAGATCATCTAGATCGAAGGTATATCGACCCGCGACAAGCTTGAGCGGATTGAGCAACAGCGTGCGCCCAGTAATCTTGGGCGCAGACAGAAATGGCGCATACACCGGCGGCTGCACAATCACTCCCTCACCGACCTGGGTGAGCGCGAGGATAGCCGCATGCAAACTCGGCACCACGCCCGGACACAACATCACACTGTCGCGCTCTATCACCCAATCGTGTCGCTGTTGCAACCATTGCAGCAGCGATGCATACACCGACTCAGACGCACGGGTGTAGCCATAAACCGGATGTGCAGCCCGCTCAGCCAACGCCCGCCGCACCGCCTCAGGCACAGCAAAATCCATATCCGCCACCCACAAAGGAATGACATCTGCCCGCCCGAATACATCATCCCGCCCATCAAACTTAAGGCTGGCGGTACCCTCGCGTGTAACGATTTGATCGAAGTCGTAGCGTGTCGTCATAGTGTTCTCCTAAGCACGCATTCTAAGTTGTATGCCAAGAATAAAAAATGACCGCAGCGTGGTCGATTTTATTAGTAAGTGCCATTAGATGCTGCCCTCTTTTAGTTCATTTCTGAATGGCCGCTTGATAATTTTAGATCGTCTACCCGCCGCTCATTCCGATTGCTCCTCCAAAACAACGAAGCAGAACTGCCTAAGGATGCAAAGCTTATTAAGCATCGTGGTTAGCGAAGTTTTTTACATGATGTCTGGACGGTAACGCACCGACTCATGCTTCGGTTTGTATCAGAATCGCGATAATTATTGAGGCATATCTGGTCGCGGCAAGGTGCGTACGATCCTTACGCATCGATTATAAACACGGAATCCACTGATGTTTGCGCACCATAATAGCCAGATACAAAACCATATCCTCGCGTCATTACCTAAGGCTGGGTTTGGTCGTTTGGATCTTTATTTTGATCTAGCAGCGATGACTTTCGGACACCCGCTACAGGTCGCCAAAAGTACGTCAGTTTTCCCTCCACATCCATCGTCTCATTGCTCTACATTTTGTATGTGATAAAGGTCGCTACTATGAAACTGCTCAATCTGATCTTATCCACAATAATCGTTATCGCATCGGTTATTTTATGCGATCAAATTATTTCCAATTCACTGACCAATCAAGATAACAAAAACGACTATGCAGAACTCAATAGCGTCAAATACGGCCTTCTCAGCATTGATGAATGGAGGCGACAAGTTACCGAAATCCTTACCGAGGAAATCAATAAATTGTATTTATCAAAAGCGAATGAGCGGGTGCTTCGAAAACATATCGAAGTTCTGCTGAACACCCTTATTGATGATGTCGACAAGAAAATCAGGGCAGATAACGCAGACACTGCAGGGGGGCGAGTCACACAGTCCTTTATAAATATTTTCGTCAAACTGGATGTTATTAAAAAAGGCATTCCGGAATACGCGGATGCCGTCATTCATGAGATGACGAAACCGAAAACAAAACGTCAGATAAAGTCCGTACTGAACAAACAACTCGAACAATATTCCGACCAGACCTTTAATACACAGGACACACCTCAACTGAACCGCATCCTTCTCAGGACTGGTTCCAAGGATATCGAAGGTGCGAAGCTCAAGCTCAGTGCGGAAATTTCGTTTAGGCATGACCTAATTGTCAAGGCAGCAGCCCAATTGATCGTGCTGTCGCTTATCCTTTTTGCCTTGTCGGGTTTTAGCAAGCAACCGCTAACTCCACCCCAGTATATATTTCTCATGCTGTCTCTAATCACGCTGCTGATTGCCGGGGTAACCACGCCCACCATCGACATGGAAGCAACCATCTCACAGATGAACTTCATGCTGGTGGGACATCCCATTCATTTCGAGAATCAGGTATTGTATTTCCAAAGCAAAAGCATTCTGGATGTCTTCTGGGTCATGATTACTCACAATGAAATTCAGATGAAATTAGTCGGGATATTGCTGATCACCTTCAGTATTGTTTTCCCACTGTTAAAGCTAGCCTCGTCACTGGGGTATTACTTCAATTATTTCCATGCAAAGGAAAACCCGGTGATCAAGTTTTTTGTCTTGAAATCGGGCAAATGGTCGATGGCCGATGTCATGGTAGTTGCCATATTTATGGCCTACATCGGATTCAATGGGATTATTACCAGCCAGCTCGGTCATTTAAATTCAACAGGCCAGGAACTGGTGATCTTGACTACCAATGCCACCTCACTGCAGTCTGGGTATTACCTATTCCTGACATACACCCTGTTGGCGTTATTTTTGCCAGGATTTTTAACCAGAAAACCTCCTGGAGGACAAATTGCCACGCCACCCGTATCCGTCTGATATCTCTCAAGGTCTATTGATTAGGCCGTCAGATGAACAGTGTGGTGCCGGATTCCGATGCTTCGCCCAAGAAGGCCGCCACGCCGCCGATTTCAACTCCATCAATCAGCTCTTCTTTTTTTATGCCCATTACATCCATGGACATCTGGCAAGCAATTAGCTGTGCACCACCTTCAACTAAGCTTTGAAGCAATTTGCCCGGCGTCTCAACCCCCTTATCGTGCATGACCTTGCGGATCATTTTTGCACCTAGTCCATGCATGTCCATTTTAGAAATGGTATTGAGGTGATCTACGTCGGACGGCAGCATAGTACTGAACATGCGATCCATCATTGGCTTGTTCAAGTGTGGCGCATCCACACGACGAATCACGTCCAACCCCCAGAAGGTAAAGAACAAACTAACTGGTTTACCCATCGCGAGCGCGCCGTTGGCGATGATCATGCTGGCCATCACCTTGTCTAGGTCATCCGAAAAGACAACCAGCGTAAATTTGTCCTTGATTACTGCTGGTGCCGCAACGGCTTCTGGCGAAGGTTTATTTCTGCGCAGTAGGACGATGACCAGTCCTTTTTCGGCTCTGACCGAGAGCACATCGTTGCCGGTTTTTTTTGCCCATGCGCGAATATCGCGGCCGAAGGCGGGATCGGAAGCGGTAATCTCCAGCAGCTCTCCCGTGTCCAGCGCCTCCATGGCCTTGTAGGTCTTCATGATTGGCCCCGGACACTGTAGTCCGACTGCATTGAGCGTGTGCATCTGACCGCTGGTGCCAGAGCCAATCAGGGCAGCACTAGCAGGACAACTGCGCTCGGCCTCGATTTCGGCAGGATCGCGTCGTTTAATATCTTCGTAATCGAAGATATCTGGATTGGCCTGCTTTTCCACGGCCCATGAGTAGGTCTTGTAACCGCCGGACAAATTGCGAACATTGGTGAATCCATGCTGCTTGAGTATCCGGTAGGCAAGATAGCCGCGCAGACCGATTTGGCAGAACAGCACCAACGGCGCATTGCGATCAAGTTCATCAAGATGTTCACGCAGCAGGTTTACGTCGATATTGCGGGCGGTCGCAATCGAACCAAATCCGTACTCCTCTGCTGTGCGCACGTCGATCAGTTGCAGTGTCGTATCTTTTTGTTCGAGTTTTTGGTGTAACTCCTTCCACTCAATCATCTCGTGCGATTTGTTCAGCACATTGGTGGCGACATAGCCTGCGATATTGATAGGATCCTTGGCTGATCCGTAAGGCGGCGCATACGCCAGTTCCAGTTCGGCCAAATCCTCCACTGTCAGATTGCCGTGTATCGCGGTCGATATAATGTCGATTCTCTTGTCTGCGCCATCCGCACCTACAGCTTGAGCACCGAGTATTTTTCCTTCAGGGCTGAACAGCAGTTTCAGACTAATTTGCTTAGCCCCAGGATAGTAGCTGGCATGCGAACCGCTATGGGTAATGCAGCTTAGGTAATCTATCCCAGCAGAGATGAGTTGTTTCTCGTTCAGTCCTGTTGTGGCTGCCGCAAGATCAAATGCCTTCAGGATGGAGGTGCCCTGCGTACCTCGGTACTGCTTATTGTTGCCAAATACGATGTTGTCAGCAGCCATGCGCCCTTGACGATTAGCTGGGCCGGCGAGCGGAATCAGCACCTGAAGTCCACTGATTGACTGGGTAACCTCAATTGCGTCGCCAACGGCGTAGATGTCCGGATCGGAAGTTTGCAAATACTCATTCACCTTAATGCCGCCGGTTGTGCCAAGCACAATTCCGCAAGCGCGAGCTAGTGTGGTTTCTGGACGCACACCGATTGCCAGCACGACAAGGTCGGCCTGTAATCTGCGTCCACTGCCCATATAGACCACTGTGTGATCTAGTTTGTCCTCAAACTGTTCCACCTTGTCAGAAAGGTATAACTCGACATTTTTGTCGCGCATGTGCGAATGGACGATTGCTGCCATCTCATAGTCTAGCGGAGTCAAAATTTGGTCTGCGCCTTCTACCAGCGTGGTAAAAATCCCCTTCTCGTGCAGGTTTTCCGCAACTTCGATTCCGATGAATCCGCCGCCGATGACGACGGCACGGCGCGGCTTATGCTCGTCTAGATAAGCCATGATACGGTCAAGATCAGGTATGTTACGCATGCCAAATATGCGTGGTGAATCTATGCCTTTCAACTTCGGGCGAACTGGTTCGGCTCCGGGGGAGAGCAATAGCTTATCGTAGGACTCGTCGTATTCATCGCCGGTGGATAGATCACGCAGGCGTATGACTTTTGCAGTACGGTCAATTGCAATGGCCTCGGTGCGGCTCCGCACATCGACGCGGTAGCGTTGTTCGAAAGCTGGCTCTGAGGTCACCAGCAGTTGTTCACGTTCGGTTATGGTGCCTGAGATGTGATAAGGCAGTCCACAGTTTGCAAAACTGATGTAAGGACCACGCTCGATCATTATAATTTCGGCATTTTCGTCGTTGCGACGGATACGGGCTGCCGCTGTTGCACCACCAGCGACTCCTCCTACTATGATGATTTTCATAAATTTTCCTTGATATCTGCGATGTAACAACCAAGAGCGAAAATGCAGATGGGCGAGCGCATAGAACTCGCGTATTTTCGCAGCAAACAGGGGTCTATACAAGCATATTAAAATATGCTTGTATAGACCCCTGTTTTAGCTTTATCAAACTGCGCGTAAAACCTCACCTTGTAGGCGAGCACTCGACGTTGATGAGTTTGTGCAGCCTTAATTGATTAGCAAAAATATTGCTGAATATATAACTTGCTTCGAAGACCGCACATCAAAAAGCCCGCAATCTCTGTAGACAAGCAGGCCTTTGGTTAAATCTTAACAAATAACTACATTAGGTATCTCTCAGAAGGGTTGCGTATACCTAATAGATGTAAACACAAACCCATACAATTGAAATATAAGAGTTAAATAAATATTAACGCTTGCAGTGTCTCAGGCTCAATGCCTTTTGGTGTCCAGATTTCACTACCACAAACTAGGCCTTTCCTAGAATTGCTGAACCTATACCAGACATGATTTCAATCTTGGCCTCAGTTTCAAAATCACATTAACCAATAAGAAGCAGGTTTACTAGTTACGCAATGTATACGCTGCGTCCTTCACCCTGATAGCTTTGATATACATGCTCAAACACCGCCGAACATTTGGCTTCATAAAACTCTTTTGAATATGCGCGTGGCAAGCCTTCATCGAGCGCATTTTCAATTTCAATTTTGATGCGCGCACGCGTTGCTACTTTTTGCTTCCAACCCAATACTAACAAAGCACGAACTCTCTCCAGTAATTGATGTGCAACCTTCTTCACCTCGGCACGTTCATCGGTAGTTAGATTCGGTGCTGGGCGAGTCAGAATATCAAAGATGGTTAACTCTTCTTCGGATAAGTTTTCACGCACATGACGCGTCTGTTCTTCGGTCAGGATGCTGGATAGCGCGAGTAGCTCTTTGAAGATTTCTTCGATGTTGCGACTGCCGGCGTTGTAGCCTTCAATTAATTCTTGGAATTTTTCCAGATAGTCGGCACGAGTCGGGTTGAGTCGCACCATGCGCTCAAGTTGCGCTTTCACCGCTGCCTTCAAGCGTTCGACATCGGTGTTGCTTGGCTTCTTGTCTTCGAAACGTTTACGCAGTGCCGCGAAATCAATTTTTGAAAGATCAATCTGCGCGTAATTTTTTGTGTTCTGCCGAATGGTAAATGGCTCTGCGGCAATAGATGCGTCTAGCAAATCTTGAATACCTTGCATGATGTGCGAAATATCTGGCGGCTCGGTCACCGTGCATATGCAATTGGCGATGGCGGCCAAGCAACCACAACGTTGCGCAAACTCAACAGCAACCGGATCAGGTTTCAACGCCCGATACAAACTATTTATTAAACTCTCCAGCGCAAGGAAATCACGCTTCACACTTTCAGGCGACATTAACCGATCAGCAGCCTCGCTGATTGCCCCAGCTTGGGCGAAGTTGGCTGTCGGCATACCCTCAATCTCGGCCACCGCCACGCCAAATTCAAGACAAAACACATTCGCATCATTAACTGCATAGCGCAGCTCATCAGCCAGCGCTTTCTTGTCGCGCACTGGCATGTCGCCGCCTGCCCCATTGCCATAAATAGCCAGTGCTTTTTCCAGCGATGCAAACACGTTGGCATAATCCACAATCAAGCCGCTGTGCTTGCCGGGAAACACTCGGTTGGCGCGGGCGATAGTCTGCATCAACGTATGGTTGCGCATCGGCTTATCGAGATAAATCGTCGAACAACTTGGCGCATCAAAGCCCGTCAGCCACATGGCGCAGACGAACACTAGCCGCAACGGGTCGCTCGTGTCCTTGAATTTCTCGTCAAGCTTGTCCTCATTCATGCGCTTGCGATGCGGCACGATGTCGATGCCCAGCTTTGCCATCTGCTCAATCTCGTTCTGTCCGGGCGACACCACCACTGCCATATCGGTGTGCTCATCCTTCGGCCAGTATTTGCGCACCTTGTCATGCATACGCAACGCGGTCGCCTTGTCGATGCACACCACCATCGCTTTGCCTTGGAAGCCTCGCCCGAGGAAATGTCGCACGATGTCCTGCGCCACCGTATCCAGTCGATCATCGCGGGTGATGAGGTGATACTGCCGCCCTAACTCGCGCTCAAGCTTCTTCTCAGCCTCTTCGGAGAGGTCGGCATTCTCAATCAACTCGTAGATGTCATCATTCAAGTCGGGATTATCGAGATGCAGCTCCGGCGTGCGGTTCTCGTAGAACAAAGGCACAGTCGCGCCATCTTCAACGGACTGCTGGAAGTCGTAGATGGAAACGTAGTCGCCGAATACCTCGCGGGTGCGCTCTTCGCCCGCAATCAGCGGCGTACCCGTGAAGGCGACGAACATTGCATTTGGCAAGGCTGCGCGCATGTTGAGTGCCAGCGTGTCGTACTGGCTGCGGTGCGCTTCATCGGTCAGCACGATTACATCACGTCGGTCACACAGCAGTTCGGAGGTCTGAAATTTATGAATCAGCGTAAAAACGTAACGATTATTACCAGAGAGCAATTCGCGCAATTGCGCGCCGCTTTGAGCATGACAATCCGCATCTTTGGAGACCGCTCCACATGCCGCAAAAGTTTTGGCGATTTGCTCATCCAGTTCCACCCGATCTGTCACCACCACGAACGTCCAGTTGCCAGGGATCTTGCGCAGCACCTTCTGCGCAAAGAACACCATCGAAAAACTCTTGCCGGAACCCTGCGTTTGCCAGAATACACCGCCGCGCCCGTGTCCTTCCTCGCGCGCTTTCAGCATCGCAGTGATGGCATTGTTCACGCCAATGAACTGATGATTTTGGCCGACAATCTTGGACAAGCCGCTCTTGTGCTCAGAGAACAGCGTGTAGTTCTCCACCATATCGAGTAAACGGTTAGGTGCGCACAAGCCGCGCAACATCACTTCCAGCGAAACGCGACGTGGTTCATCTTCACGCTCGATGCGCTTCCATTCAAAGAAGCGTTCCCAATCGGCGGTCAGCGAACCGACGCGACTATCCGTTCCGTTGGAAGCGATCAACAGCGCATTCGACCAGAACAATGCGGGCACGCCATTCTGTGCATGTTTGTAACTGGTGAGATTGCCATCAAAGGCTTGCTTGGCAGGAACGCTCGGCTTCTTCAGTTCAATCACTACCCACGGCAAGCCATTCACGAAACCGATTAAATCTGGCCGACAGGTATAGAGCGTGCCCGTAATCGTCATCTGGCTGACTAGCAGAAAGTCATTGGAGGCAGGATTTTCCCAATCCACCACCCTCACCCGCTCGTCCTTCACGCCACCTCGAACCAAGTCAGGTACAGACACTTTTACGCCGTCGCGCATCAATGCCCAAAGCTCGCGGTTAGCAGCGGCAGGCAACATCGCTGAACGGTCACGCGACAACTCTTCGACGGCAGCCAAGATCGCTTCGGAAGGCAATGCAGGGTTCAATCGCATCAGCACATTGCGCAATCGGCTAGCCAGCACCACCTCGGATTTCACCTCGCGCCCAAGCGTGCCGTTTGCCCCCATCACCTCTTCCGACGCGGACAACGTCTCCCAGCCCAACTCAGCGAAAAGTTGGATGGCGGGTTGTTCAACAAGTTGATCTTCGTTAAAGCTCATTAGCCTGACACCTTATCCCAGCGCATTGATCTCATTCTCTAAGTCCTGCAACGTCGCCATGATCTCAGCAAAATCGGGATACCGACCGAAGATCATGTTGCGCATTTGCGCATAGTCTTTTTCAACTGTCGCCAGCGCATGTCCAGCCGGCACTAATCTCATCGTCCCTGGTTTGGCTTCATCGTACTGTGCCCAACCTCGTGGATAGAATCGCTTCTTGAATGACACCACATCTTCAAGTAACACTAGGTCTGCCAGCGCAGCACCCTTCACCGGAGAAGTCGCCATCATTGCCAAATCGTAATAGTGGCGAGAATAGCGCAAGGGCTGAGGACTACTTGCAGGGCGATTTGCCTCGTGGTGCAAAATTGTCGCCTTCTCCCAAAAGGAGCGCTCGGCACATATCGCCTGCACAGCACAATCCGCTTGCTTGAATAACTGTGGAAATGCTTCTGCCGCATAAGGCTTAATGCGGTAATGATCGAAAGGTAGCCAAGCCGCCAGCGGCCCAATCTCCAGCCTCACCTCTGGGCGCAGGTACGCATCAGAGAACGCCGCTGGGTAAATCACATTGATGGAGTGCGCATCATCAGCAGCCACCTCGCAGCGACAGACCGGAGCAACCACCTGTGAAATCATCGCCAGCATTTCACCGCCGATGTAACCCACCGCCTTCGCTTCAATTGTTTTGTTCAAGGCTTCTTGCTTACTGGCAGAGCGCACGGCCAGTGGGTCATCATCACCAACCACCAATCTCCAATCCAGAATCAGATCAATGTCCTCGGAAAACCGCTCAATCAAATTGAACACCTTGGATAAACTCGTACCGCCCTTGAACATCAACATGCGCGATAACTCAGGATGCGCAAACAACCTACTCAACGTCCAGCACACCCAAAAGTCTTTCTCCGCAATAGCGGGTGTCATGCCTTTGCGCGCTGCCGTTTCGGCAAATAGTTCGCGCCGTTGGACAGAGGAAAGTAGCGCAACCGATTCCATCAGCCCCGCTCCCCGCAAATTCGCTTGATCGCTTCATACACCCAGCCCGTCGCCGTCACGGTGTCTTTCAGTACCCGCTTGCACGCCGTTTCATCCAATTGCTTTCGCAACGTGGCAAGCACCGCATCATCCACCCGCGCCTGCCCCAGTGCCTTCAACGCCTGCACGATCAACCCGCTCTCACGGTATTTGAAACCGACATCCTTCAATGCCGATTTCTTGAATTCCAACGTGTAGTTGGCAATGTCGTACTGTCGGTTCGGCCCATCCGAGAGATATACCAACCGACCTGGCACTTGGGTGGATAGACCCAACAGATTCAGCGCCGCATCACCCGCAGGCTGGATGCGCCATTTAAACTTGCGCGCGAACGCCTGCGCCACCTGGTCGAAATCCGGACTGAGTTCTTGTTGCAATAACTCGCTGTATTTCGGATAGTCGTAAACACCACGATAAATGCGGCGGATTTTCCCCGATGTGACTAGGTTATAGAACACCCAATCTATCGTACTCCGCCCAAAATCGGCAGAAAAATCATTCGCGCAGAACGCCCAACCCCTGCCGCGCCCATATATCCTTGAAACTATTTTATCTTCAACTGTTTGCATTTATGCCGCCAGTTAATTTACCAAGAAAAACATACTACTTTTTCTTGGTCTGATTGGCAATCTGAAAGAGGTCATCATGAGGACTCTTGTTATGATTGAGACTTCACGCTATTCCCCATACACTAATCGCAAATGGATTAGGACTACCTGGTCGGCGTTGGGCATCGAGGACTACCTCGGTGCCCTTCGACTTTCTAAACACACTCGATTTACCTCTCGTAGAATTCAACCTCTCCAGCACCACCTCGGACTTGAACTCTCGCCCCAACGTGCCAGAATCGCCCATCACCTCTTCCGAGGCCGACAACGTCTCCCAACCCAGCTCGGCAAAAAGCTGGATGGCAGGTTGTTCGACGAGTTGGTCTTCACTAAAGGCGCTTGGCGACATGGCTACTTACCTTCCTTGCGCTGCACAAGCTGATACCGCCCAGTTTTCGGTGCGCCAACAAACTCGATCAGCCCCATCTGCCGCAACTCTGCAATATCGCGCTTCGCCGTTTTTTCAACGACATTCCACTCGCTGGCAATATCCTCCGCCTTCATACTCCGTCCCATTTGCAAATGCTCAAGAAACCACTGCTGACGATCATTCAATTCCGAGAAGTTTACTAGCTCATTTACAGGGACATTTACAGGGACATTTACAGGGACATCGGGATGCGGGCGGAATATCACCCGCACACATGAACCAAGCTCCTGCCATTCAGGTTCAGGGTAGCCATCCTTGTTGCAGGTGTTGACGATGCGCTGATAACCGCTGCCCCATTGCTCCATCAAACCCGCCTCATGCAGTACGCGGCAAATCACCCGATTCCTGATCCGGCTAACTCCCGCCTTGAAGTCCTCCATCGTCATGCCGAATGGAAACATGCCAGGACTTTGAATCTCCAGACGATCAGAAAAAATCGAAACGAAAATGCGCATCCCCGTACAGGCATAATCGGCGTGAGCCAACGCATTGATCAGCACCTCGCGAATCGCGATGGCTGGGTACTGCGGAATATCCTGCCGCCGCATACCCGCGATGCGCGATGCCAGCCGCGTGTTCCGAGCAATGAACTTCGGCACATCGGTTACGGCATCCAGCAGGCTCTCCTCTCTTTCCGGTCGATAAACTCGCTCTTGTCGCTGCCGTGAAAACGTGCGCAGGAGAGACGGGCATCGGGAAAGCGACGCTGGAGCACATCAGGATTGCCAAACAGAATCAGCCCGCCATTGGAAGCAACGAGCCCACTTCCATAACGCACCAAAATACCCAGCGACTCCAACGCCGCCGCGTCCATAATGCGATTCTTGACAATAAACCAGCGCCGCACCGCCAGCATATCCAGATCGGATTGCGAGGTGCCTACACAGGGCAACTGGTCAAAGGCGCTGTTGCTGTGCAGCCGCCCAAGTTCTTCGAGCGTAGCCGCATCAGCCTTGCGGTTAGTGGAACCCAGCCGCACGTACACACCATCCACCGGCCCCTTTTCCTTCAGATAAAACGGCCCCGGCCAATGAGACACACGCACCAGCAACAACGACTTTCCTTCAACCGTCACCGCCTCAATCTCCGGCATCATCGCAGGCGCAATGCTG
>JBBQKX010000048.1:0-15256 GCA_038327315.1 Burkholderiales bacterium
AATCAGGATGCACTGAGGCAGCTTAGCTATTCAGTAGTCCGTTGTAGAGAAACACCCCATACGCGGCGATGAGCACACCACCCACAGCGCGAGGGATGCGGCCAAAGGCGGCGACCATCAGGAAAAGTGCCAAGCCCGCACCTAAGATGATGTAAATGCCGTTCTGAAAAGACGAGGGAATGTGGATGTCGTTGAAGACGGCGAATAAACCTATGCACATCGGGATGCAGATATGACCATCACCAATCTGCGAAGTGAGCACGATGTCCTGTCTGCCCTTGTAAGCGTAATACAGCGCGAGGAAGGCATTCGGCACGACCATCAGCAAACCGCTGACCCAACCAATTTTGGCGAAGCTGAACAAGGGGTCTTGGCTATTGGAGAGCCAGTCTACTAGATGATCGACCGAGAAATAGATGCAATAAGCGCAGGCTGCGATCAGCACCAGATCAATCACGATCGACCAGTGGAAAGATTTGTTGTTGCGGATGTTGTCCTTGAGCACCTCGAAGACATGCAGTATCTGCCAGAACACGAATAGACCAATCAGGATCAATCCATCATAGAGATTCAGTTCGCCATCTTTAGACAAGGCCCACAGCGTGCCGGTGAACAAAAACAATGCAATCATAGTGAACAGCAGGTTGAGCTTATTGATGCGTGCAAACTCTGCATGCTTACGCTGCTGCGCCTTGGTCTTGGGCAGTACCGCCGTCGCACCAAACACCGCCGCCATGCCGATGATGAAAGTCAGGTTGGTAGCATTGTTGACCAGACAGTTTTCTATTACCAATCCGCCATTGTCGGCCGATTTGCTCATCACATAAGCGAACACCAAATTCGCGAAGCCCGAACAGTAAGGCATGATCAGCGTGCCCAACACTGTGCCCTCAAAACCCTTACTCTCCATTGCATGCAAACGCCAAATCATCGCGGCATTCGCCAAGATGAAAATTAGCAGTGCAACTAAGGGCTGGCCTGCATAGGCTATGAGGGTATTGAGTTCGATGGTGCCGCCTACTAGGAAGTTGATGGACTGAGTTGAAAATGCTGGCGGATTATCACTGTCCCTTACGCCGTGGTCAATCGTAACGGGCGCGTAAGCCCTGCCAACTTAAGACCTTGCATTTTTTAGGTTGAAATCGCTTACGCTTAAGCTTGGCGATTCATTGCGGGTTTCTGTAAACTGCACCTCCTCGAAACACGGAAACAGGCCATGAACGATTCTTCTATCCAAGCAGCGAATGCAGCAGCCGAACGTATCGTGAGACATTTTCAAGCACAGGGCTTTGTTGGCATCACCGAGGCACTGTTGATCCAGATTCACCTCAAGACTGGCGACCGTGCTGAAGTCGAAGAGGCCTTCGAAGCATCGCATGAACTGGATCAAGCGCCGCCGGTGCAAAAATATTTCGAGATTCATCCCTACGGACACTATGCGAATTTCCGCAGTTTCGAAGAGGCACTGGCAGAAATCAAGACGGATTTCACCACCTGTCTGCTAAACGATCTGCCTCGCGTGTACTTCGAAGATGCGCCAGTATTGATTGACGATCCTCTCGCCAGTGGCACTAAATATGATGCAATGATCAAGTTGCAGAATAATGTCGATGGCTACGCTGTTGCGATCCTGATGAACGATCCAGATTCCTCCTTCCTCGACTATATCGACACACGTCTAGGGAGTGACTGGAAAAAGATCATGGGAGACTTCGAGATCGCCAGTACCGAGCTAGGTAAGAGTCTAGATTTTATGTAAGCGCTGCTTATAAAGTTTTTCCGCAAACTGCCGTAAATGTATCACCGCGTCGCACTTAAATTTAAGCTGCAAGCAACCAAATCGATAACTTAAAAACACATAGGAGTGCTATAAAAATGAGTGAAGTCGCAGATTACAAAATCATACGCAATTCCGTAGTTGGTACCGAACTAACCGAAGCCAATGCCAAAGTGATGGCCGCAAAACTGGGCATGCGTGAATTGAAAGATGGTGAGATGTTGGTAAAAGAAGGCGAAGCCAATCAGACGCTATTCATCCTCGCACAGGGAAAACTCACCGTCACCAGCAAGGATGCCAGCGGTGCGGACAACCATGTTTACACCATGAAGGTAGGCGAATGTGCTGGCACCCGCGCCTTCGTCGAACAATCGCCACGCCGCGCCACGATACTGTCAGTAGGCGCATCGACCATCTATACGCTCACACCTTCCGCTTTCGAGACCCTGTTGATCGAAGACCCACGACTGGCATTCAATGTGATGCGCGCGCTGTTCAAAGTTACCCATGCCAACTTGTCGCGCATGAACCAGGAACACAAAGAGCTCGCCAACTACATCAACAAGACCCAAGGGCGTTACTAAACCTGAATCGCTGCAAGGCACGCAAGGAAGCGCAATGATCACAGGCATTAAAAGATTCAATCTTCAACGCTGGCAATTGATGCTCTTAGCGGTCCTTGCCATGGCGATGCTGGTCTCTTATAACCAACAGAAACATCGTTTCGATAGCGTTAAACAAGTGACGGTCAACGAAGCCAAGGCCATGATCGATGCAGGCGCGCTGGTGATCGATGTACGCAGTGCCGAGCTGTATCAAGGTCGTCATATCCAAGGGGCCATCAATCTCCCACTGGCGATCTTGCAGTCGGGCATCCCCTCCTCCATCGCAAGCGCAATCGACAAACCTGTGGTGGTGTATTGCGGCGATGGCGTAACCACCGGCCCCGAAGGTACTCAGCTATTGAATCAAGCTGGTTACAAGCAGGCGGTGAATGTGAAGGCCGGTATTGCAGGCTGGGCTGACGCAGGACTGCCAATACAGAAATAGTGAGTCATTCACGTACACGCACATATTCATGTTCCATAAAAATGGCCTGCAGGCCTTTAAGTATAAGGGCTGCAGGCCACTCCACTTTCGATGAAGGTGCGCGCGTAGGTGTGGGACTATTCTGCGCTGATGGCAGGCGTCAGTACTACACTTGAGGTGGCCGCTTGTTTGGTTATCACGCTGCGATAAAAATCCATCACGCGATGCGCTTGCGTACTTGCCGACCAGCCGAGTGCGTATTCACGTCCAGCTTCCCCTAAACGGATGCGCGTCTCCTCATCCTTCAGCAACGCGACCACTTTGCCAGCGAACGCTTCATGCTCTTCTTGAGCAATCCATACACCTGCGCCTTCCTTCAGCACATCGCGTGTGCCCATCTCGGCGATGGAAACGACGGGCACTGCTTGCGCCATCGCCTCTAGCAATACCAAGCCCTGCGTCTCAGTACGCGAAGAGAACACAAACACATCTGCAGCGCGGTAGCAGTCATTAAGCTCAGTGTTACGGTTCAGATAACCCATGAAGCGCACATTGTTCTGCATACCCATCTTGTCCACGCGGTGCTTCAAGCCTTCGAGCGCAGGGCCTTCACCGGCGATCATCAGCAACACATCGGGGATGTCCTTGCGAACGCGCGCGGCAACTTCCAATAAAAAGCCGATATTCTTTTCATGCGCCACGCGACCTAGAAACAACATGAGCGGACGTTTTGATGGAATGTCATAGCGACTGCGGAAATCATCGCGGTTACCGCGCACGAAACTCGCTGGCTCCAAGCCAGTCGGAATAACTTCAGCATGTGCTTGCACGCCATACGCACGCAACACCGCTAACATCTGCGAGGAAGGGATGACCATGCCATCTAGGCTATTGCCCTGCGAGCGTGAGAAGCGACGCGCCAACGAGCTGGTCACCATCTTCGGCAAGAAAGGCACGTAGTGATGGAAGTATTCTTCGAAGAAGGTGTGATAAGTCTCTACACAAGGGATGCCTAACTCACGTGACAAACGTGTACCCAGATAGTGCGCTACAAAAGGCGTCTGGATGTGGATGAGGTCGTAGCCTTCGCCACGCAGTCTTTCTAATTGCGCGATGACCAAGCTGTAGCGCATCAAGCGATCCTCAGGATCCATAGGAATCTGACGGGCAGCGATGCGGGTGATGTCGCTCTCATCTGTGCTGGGCGTACCGTAATCAGGTGCAATCAGATGCACGGTGTGACCGAGGGCGCGCAGTTCGCGGCGGAAGGTCTCGATAGAGGTGGAGACACCGTTGACGCGAGGAAAATATACGTCGGAGATAAAAAGTATCTTCATGCTTGCTGCCCTCGGGCGTATTCGGTCAAAGCTCCCGACCGTACGCCCATGATGCAGCCGAGATGCACGCACCGTAGCAGCTAATTGTTACAATTTTCCTACGAGATGCATTGCGGATGAGATGCTTAGGGCAGCGCGAAACAGGACAAAAATGGCCTTGAAACACAGTGCGGATCGCTTAACTACTTTCAATATTGAACTGGCAACAATGTGCCCTAAGGCAACATACACGAGAGGCTGTTATCGAGTAGATTGATTCATGAAGCCAACTTCCGCAGTTCTTAGCTGCCAATCACGAACGACCGCAATCAAAAATTCAAATCAAAGTGCTGACGGAAGGTTTCGTTCTCGAAGTTACCATTTACTTCTGAACTGCTTAGAGACTGATCTAGCACTTAACATATCGAGACTCCACTTACTTTAGGTCATTGAAGAGAGTTGATCCTTTGATACCTTCACTTGATTTCTTCCGTTTGATTTCGCTTCATACATTGCTTTATCAGCTCTTATAAATAGTGCCTCTGACTTTTCATCTGGCAACAAAGTGGCAACTCCAAAACTTGCTGTAACCTTGATCGGGTAGGGAGAAAAATCCCAATTTTCCAGTGTTAACCGTATTCGTTCTGCTGCAGAAAATGCATCGTTGCTTTCCACTCCTGGCATCAGAATTACAAACTCCTCTCCTCCATATCGAAATGCAATATCGAACTTTCTGATACTTTTCGAGATAACTTCGGCAAATTCCCTTAATACAATATCTCCGACATCGTGCCCATACTGGTCGTTGATCAATTTAAACTTATCAAGGTCTCCCATCAGGAAACTCAGACCTGTGTGCCCGCGTTTCGCGCGTGAGATTTCTTTATCAATTTCAATTTCAAGATATCGCCTGTTACCTAGTTTGGTTAAAGGGTCTATAAGCGATTTTTCCGTAGCTAGCTTCTCGAGAATTTTAAGTTTCTTATTCGAGGTTGATAGCTTTCGCTCAGTTTCAGCTAATTCAAATATCATTTTTGAGGTACTTACATTAATTTCCATATCCTGGTCTGCATTCTGCTCTCCGAGGAAATAACATATATCGTTCTCCTTATAGAAAACACCAATCAAGGTTGTTGTATAGCCTGAGACGTCACCTACAGTGAAATAACCAGAAATACTTTTGGAACTTGCATGCAAAACTTCAAATTGGGGTTGAATAAAAAACCTGTTGATATTTAGCGAAATCCAACTCCGCTCGGCTTTGGGAAGTAATCGCAGGAAGCCTTCAGAAGCATCAAACAATTTTCCATCATTGGATATGATTGCGAATGCCGTCGATTTCATGCTGCAAAGTGCACTCTCAAGTAAACTCTTCTTCATGAATTCTTCCATAGGTTACTTGAGTGAGGCCGTCAATGCCTTCTCCGCATCAGATGCGGTAAGGTTAGCACCAATCTCATCTGAAATTGCACTGAACGCGTTTACAGCAAGGCCACCTAGCATTATCGCCGGTGCCTTATTGCCGAGGGCTTTATGAATCTCAAGAATAGCTGCCTTTGCCACTGGCAAATGTTCAGGCATTGATGCAGATAGGCAAAGCATATCAGGGAGTGATTTACTGACCTGTTGAATGAGCTCTTTAGAGGGCAGATCAGGGCCAAGGAACATGACATCCCAACCATTGAGTTCAAATGCGTCAGCTACAATCCTAAGGCCCACGGCATGTTTGTTGCCTTCAACGCAAGCGCAAATGACACGCTTGCCGTTTGACTCACCTAGCTCGACCTGGCCAAATTCTTGCGCCATTAGAACAATGGCTGTAGACGTAGCGAGATGCTCTTGCGCAACGGTGACCTTATTTTGTTGCCAATCCCGGCCTACCTGATAAAGCGCAGGTTGAATCAAGTGCAACTCCACATCGAGCAGACTTTTCCCTGATTTAATTTGATGATCGATAATACGTTTGGCCTGTTTGAGGTTTCCGCAAATCAACGCTTGTTCCAATTCCACAGTTTCCGGCCAAGCCTGCGGCATCAATTGATCAATATTTGAGGGAGTTGTTTTGTTCGATTTCAATGTCTTGATTGAGGACTTAAGCGTTCTCGATATGGCATTTCCCAGGTCATTTGGTGATTGTGCCTCAAAGAACTCCGCCAACCAGTCCAGCATATTTTCTACAAGCTGCGAAGAAACCCCACGAGTTGATAATACTTCACAAAGCCAACTCAGATAATCGTTAAACGGTTTGATGAAGCCGAACTCTACGGCTGGCCGAAGAAAATCCAAGGTAAATCCGATATCTTCCTTTGTGGCTTCCACTCCCCTTGCTCCAAATGAATCGAGCAATTCCGGATAAGTTTCATAGAATCGCTTGCTAACAGTTTCGATAGCACCCTGCCGTAGTCTTTGGTAATCATCGATATTGAAATCTATCAGTTTGTGAGGAGTACTTTTCATTTGACTATATTTCTAGTTTTAATTTAATTGATCAAGATTAAGCTGGGCGGGCATCAATCAGAAACCATTTCTAAAAGGGTAATTTTTGCAGATCCTGGTACAAGTTTTAATCCCTTAGGCATAAATTCGTGAGATGCATGATATGCATGGCTTCGATGCCATGACAAATACGATGCCTCATTTTCCCACCAGGTAAACAGCCAGAACTCCTCCGGAGTTGATGAAGGTCTCAATACCTCCATTCGTATAAAACCAGAAGCCTTGTCAACAAGATGCGGCCGGGACATAAATGCATCTATAACCGGCTCTGCCATTCCCTTAACAACTGTAAATTGGCTCAAAGCAATAAACATAGCTCCACCATATCTGATTATCCAATTAGTTCTTTATGCGCCACCCCTGATTCAATTAGTCCAATTACAGTCAAATTGTCAGTGCAGGATATTGGCATATCCAAAACTTGGAAACAGCGCAGACCAATTTTCATAATGAACCGGGAAAAGGGGAATTGATATATAAAATATGCATATATTTGAGGCAATGGGGTGTTATTGACCGGCAGCAATTGGCAAGTCTTATTGAAGGTGCTGACAGGCTGGAACTGGGACAGAGCCGCCTCCTCTAATACCCCTAGAACACTTCATTACTAATATCTAACTAGGTTGCAAGCGCAAATCTTCCGCGTAAGGGCGGCTGGGCACTTGAAAGGCAATGGGGCCGTCTGGCTTGGCATCCAAGAACTGACGCACGAATGGGTCTTGTGAATTACTCACCTCGTCCACATCACCCTCTGCGACCACTTTACCATCGTGAATGAAGTAGACGTAATCGACGATCTTCAAGGATTCAGACAGGTCGTAAGTCACTACGACCGAACTCACGCCCAGCGCGTCGTTGAGTTTACGTATCAGGTTGGCGATGGTGTTCAGCGAGATCGGGTCCAAGCCCGCAAAAGGCTCGTCGTAGATGATGAGCTCGGGGTCAGTGACCGTAGCGCGTGCCAATGCGACACGGCGTGCCATACCGCCTGACAACTCGCTAGGCATCAGGTCGCGAGCATTACGCAGCCCCACTGCATTAAGCTTCATCAGCACCAGATCACGTATAGATTCTTCGGAAAGCTTGGTGTGTTCGCGTAACGGGAAAGCCATGTTGTCAAACACCGATATATCGGTGAACAGACCGCTGACTTGGAACATCATGCCCAGCTTCAAGCGCATTTCGTACAACTCGTCATTGCTCAACTCGTGCACCACCTTGCCCATGAAGCTCACGCCACCTTGCTGTGGACGCAACTGGCCACCGAAGTGACGCAGCAGGGTGGACTTGCCGCAACCGCTGGCGCCCATGATGCCGACGATCTTGCCGCGCGGGACGTTGAGGTTGATGCCCTTGAGCACTTGATGCTGACCATATGCAAAGTGCAGGTCTTTAACTTCGATGAGATTGTCCATATGCGATGGTTCCTAAGCAGGATTTATTTACCTCGCTATTGTCCCACGACTGAGGGCGGCGAACAAAACCATTACACAGCCCTGCCGCCAACGGCATAATCGGCCTGCCTTGAACTAACGACGACACATATGAAGAAAAACACTGGGCTCAGTTGGAGCAGCGGCAAAGTCAGCGCTTGGGCGCTGCAGGTATTGCACCTATCCAATGAGGTCGAACTATTGCGCCAACAGGCCGAGCCGGACGCGAACTGAGCCTTGCACTGTTGGGCGAGATGCCGCAGACCATAGATCGCGGCGGTGAGAAGGGCGAGTTCCATAGCTTCGTGTTCGTCGGTCCTATGTTCGACTACCCGCTAGCCATCGAAATGGGGGAAGTAGTGACACGAGATAGTTTCGTGTTCGCTGATTGCCTGCCTATCATCTCAGCCATGAACAAATGAAGTGAATATCTGCTCGTCCACTCGATAGGAAAATTTGCTGTGCTATCATCAAAATCCGACACCGATGAGGCTTATATGGTTGTACATTTTCCTACATCTTTGCATTTGGACATCCCTGCCCGATTTCGTATTGCAACTAGTCTCCGCATATACAAAGATCTCATCCAGTCTTGTGGAGCAAAATTGTGAGCTTACAAATTCGCCATCTGCAGCTAAACGACATCGATTCCGCCATCGAACTGCAAAAGACGGTTTATCGCTACGTCCCTCCTTTCACTCCCGAGCAATTCAAAAAACTGTTGAGCTATTTTCCCAGCGGACAGTTTGTCGCTGAGGTGAACGGTGAGTTCGCTGGCATGGCAATTTCGCTGCAAATAATGTGGGATGACTACAGCCTGCATCACACTTGGGAAAGCGTAACTGGAAACGGGGAATTCGATACCCATGACCAAAATGGCCTCACCTTATATGGCGCAGAAGTGTGCGTCTCACCGGAACATCGTGGTCAAGGTGTAGGTCACGCGCTTTACGAGGCACGTAAGCAGTTGTGTTGCTCCATGAATCTCAAACGTATCATCGCCGGCGGTCGACTGCCCGGCTATCACAATCACGCCACCCGTATGTCCCCCGACGAATACGCCAAGCGCGTGATATGGGGTGATCTTTACGATGAAGTATTGCGATTCCAATTGCGCGAGGGGTTTGATTATTGCGGCATCTTGCATGGTTATCTTCCTACTGATGTCGAATCCATAGGCAATGCCGCACTGATCGTCTGGCTCAACAGGGATTACGACCCGAAACTACCCACCTTGACCGCCCCTACCACTTTTGACTAGGAGAGAACATGAGAGTCCGTATCGCAGCAGTTCAATACAAACTTCGCCACATCAAAGATTGGGAGGGATTCGAGGAGCAGGTTAATTTTGTACTTGATGCCGCCATCGATTACCAACCGCAATTTGTATTGCTCCCTGAGATCTTCACCACGCAGTTGCTGTCGTTCATGGAAAACAATAATGACATCCATACCGTGGCACGCGAATTGGATAAGTACACGGCGCGATACATCGATCTACTGCGCAGCCATGCCATCAAGCACAACTATCATCTGATTGGCGGTAGTCATCCCACGATGCGCGAAGGTCGTTTACTTAACACGGCTTATCTATTCACCCCCAGCGGAGAGGTACACACCCAAGACAAGCTGCATCGCACCCGTTGGGAGAAAGAAAAGTGGGACACAGTTCACGGCGACGAGCTCAAGGTGTTCCACACCCCTTATGCCAAAATTGCCATTTTGATTTGCTATGACATCGAGTTTCCAGAGCTAGCTAAGAGCGTTGCACAAGAAGGTGCAGAGATTATTTTCGTTCCCTCCTGTACCGATGACAGACAAGGTTTTCTGCGCGTGCGCTATTGCTGCCATGCGCGCGCCATCGAGAACCAAGTGTATGTCGCAATGACCAGCACCGTGGGCACGCTGCCGGTGGCAGGCCTGCGTCTACACTATGGGCAAGCGTCCATCATCACCCCCTCAGACTTTCATTTCTCACGCGACGGCATCGCTGCTGAAGGCGTAATCAACGAGGAGCAGATCGTGGTGGCAGATGTGGATCTGGCACTGCTAGACGAGAATCGCATCAAGGGCACGACTATCCCCTTATTGGATAAACGCAACGACCTGTACACCAACCGCGCGATTACAGTGATTACCACCTGATGTGCTAAGTTCATCGTTCCCCAACTTTCCAAAACTCTAATGAAAAGTATCGCCTCTGCTCTGTACGCCGCACTCAAGACACTGTTGCACCCCAAGATGCTGACGATGATGTTATGGCCGATGCTGCTAGCGATGCTGATTTGGATGGGTGCAGCTTGGATCTATTGGAGCAGTTGGATCAGCAGTCTGACCGAGATGCTGCACTCTCCGCCGCTGGAACAATATCTGGCTTACGGCTTCATCGCAGCGGCTTCGCATTACCTGATCGGCACCGTGGTGGTGTTGCTATTGTTGCCCGCCATCTATGTCACCGCGCTGCTGATTACTGCTGTATTCGCCATGCCCATGATGCTCAATCATGTCGCCAGTCGTCGCTATCCAGAATTGGAAAGATTGCACGGTGGCAGTGTGATGGGCAGCGTGTGGAACGCAGTGTTTGCGACATTCATATACTTATTGGGCTGGCTGCTGTGTCTGCCGCTGATCTTGTTCACGCCACTGGCTGCGGTGCTGCCGATCTTGCTGATGGCTTATCTCAACCAGCGTCTATTCCGTTATGACGCACTTGCCGAACACGCCAGCCCAGCCGAGTTCGACACCATCATGGAACGCGCCACGCCGCGCCTGTATGGCTTAGGGGCATTGCTGAGCCTGCTACATTTGGTGCCGCTGCTCAATCTGTTCGCACCTGTCTATGCGGGACTCGCCTTCACCCATCTCTGTCTCGCCGAATTGAAAAGCTTACGCGAAGAACCGTTTCAGCTAGCATAGCGCGACATTAACATCCGACGGAGGATGACATGGATAACGATGAACGACTGGCACAACTAGAAGCGCGCATAGGCGCAATCGAGCAATACCTAGGCATCAAGGTCAAAGTGACGGGCGCCACTCCTGCCAGACCTGCTGTTAGCAACACACCCCCTCCCACAGTCGCGACACCCCATGCTCCCCCACCCCAACGCATCATCAAGCGTGAGAGCTTGGGCGTGACACATCTGTTGGGTTGGTCTGGTGCGACGGCGCTGGTAATCGCCTCCATCTATCTGGTGATGTTAGCGATAGACTCTGGTTGGCTCACCCCAGCAAAGCAAGTCTCGCTGGCCATGTTAGGCGGCATCGTGTGTATCGCAACCGGACTGTTGCTGCGTCACAAGGATGCGCGCTATGCCAGCATGCTGCCCGCTGCGGGTGTGGTGATTTTGTTCCTCTCCACATATGGCGCGCACAACTACTACCACCTCATAGACTTTACCTTTGCCACCAGTGCCGTCGTCGCCATAACGCTGCTGTCGCTCTGGCTAAACCGCGTGTTCATGAGTGATCTGTACGCAGTGTTTGCGGTACTGGGCTCTTACACCGCGCCCTTGTTTCTGAGCGGCACACATTTTGACATCGCGGATCTGATCGTTTATTTCGCCTGCTGGAGCGTGTTGTTTTCCGTCTTCGCGATTAAGGTCAGTGCGCGCGGCGTGTATCTGTTGGCGATGTATCTGGCACTGATGATCTTCGATTATTTGTGGCAATTGAATGGTTCGCAGGCTTGGCGTGAGGCGCTGTCCTTCCAGACTGCGCACTTCTTCATCTTCATATGTGCCGCCGCAATCTACAGCATACGTATCGCACCTATGACACAGGGCGATGGACTAAAACACGTGCCCGCACTGGTGCTGTTCTACTTCGTGCAATACCACATCTTGCAAACTCATCTTCCTGCCTATGCGCCTTGGGTGGCGATCGCCAGCGCGCTGGTAGTGGCTGCAGCCTATTACCTAGTGCGACTCAAACTCGCTCACGAACTAGAAGGCGGTCGCGTACTGCTGAGCAGCTATGTCGCATTGGTGCTGGTGCATGCCGGCTATATCGAATCCGTGCCCGCTCACTGGGCACCTTGGTTCGCCTTACTGCTTCTGCCTGTACTAGCAGGCTATGCGCATCTGCGCGGCGGCATACTCACACCTGGCAAACCATTGTGGGCCGCAGTCGGCCTGTTGTTCCTCGCTAACTATCTCAAACTGTTAGACCCCGGCACGCTCTCCGCAGGCCAAGTGCCCGCGCAGAACTTGCTTGGCTTGGCCTATGCCGCAGAGTTGTATCTAGCCTACTACTGGTTGCGCAAAGACCATGCACTGCGCGACCTCAGCGCCATCGTGCTGTATGCAGGTCACGTAGCGATGATGGCCTGGGCGCTGCATCTGTTCGACAACCGTTTCGTCGTATCGCTAGTTTGGGCATGCTTCGCACTGGCCTGTCTGTCGCTGGCCTTGTTGCAGCGCAACAAATTACTAGGGCAATCCTCGCTACTGATCTTTGCCGCTTCGCTGCTCAAGGCGCTGCTCTATGACGTCGCACTGGCGACCCCACTGATACGCATCGCCAGCTTAGCGGTAGTGGGCGTGAGCTTGTATCTGGGCGGCTGGCTATATAAAAAAGTGAATGCACTAGATCAAGAAGCAACATGAACGTCGCACTGACTATCGCGCCCATCTTCCTGCTCATTCTATTGGGCGCGACCATGCGCCGCTGGTTCGGACTGAGCAATGATTTTTGGCCGCAACTGGACAAGCTGATCTACTACTTATTTTTCCCTGCGCTGTTGTTCAGCACCCTGTCACACTTCGTTATAGACATCGCTGCCGCCACCCCCATGTTGATGGTCGCCACGCTGTTCATGTGTGCCGGCATCGTGCTGGGCCTGATTGCCAAGCCCTTATTCCATGCGCCCGCCAAGGTATATGCCGCGACCTTCCAGTCTGCCTTTCGCTTCAATAGCTATGTGGGACTGGCGATTGCAGGCGGATTGCATGGCCCGCAAGGGCTGGCGGCGATAGGCTTGCTGATGGGCTTCATGGTGCCGCTGGCAAACGTTGCCTCGGTGTTGATGTTGGCTCGCCACAGCGAGAGTCATTGGTTCAAGGAAATCTTGCTTAACCCGCTCATCCTTGCTACGTCTAGCGGCATCGCCTTCAGCCTGTTCGGCCTGTCTCTCCCTGTAGTGTTAGACACCACCATGAAACTGTTATCGCAAGCCTCCTTGCCGTTGGGGCTGATCGCAGTCGGTTCAGGTCTGCGCATCCAAGGTCTACACGGCTATCCCGGCACGCTGTGGTATGGCGTGATCGTGAAGCTCTTGTTCCTGCCCGCCATCGCTTGGGGACTGGCGACTTGGTTCGCGCTGGACGGCGTGTATTTCCACACCGCCGTGCTACTGGCCGCGCTGCCCATCTCAACCGTATCTTATGTTTTGGCTAAACGAATGGGTGCAGATGGCGACACCATCGCCGCCCAAGTGATGCTCAGCACCCTGCTGTCCGCCATCACCCTGCCCTTGTGGCTATTGCTGATGACACATTAATTTGGCGCAAGTCACGCTAGAATCGCACCATCCGACAACTCCCCCAAGGTTGCCCATGAGCACTTTGCACGACCTGAGTCCCGCTGCCGTCTGGTCACACTTCGCTACCCTGTGTGAAATCCCCCGCGCCTCTTGGCAAGAAGCGGCTTTGCGCGACCATCTCATCGCGTGGGCGCAACAGCACGGCATCACCAGCAACGTCGACACTATCGGCAACCTCATTCTCAGCAAACCCGCCAGTCAAGGTTGCGAGCATCTGCCGGGCGTGATTATGCAAGGTCATCTAGATATGGTGTGTCAAGCCAACAGCGGCACCCAGCACGACTTCTCACTCGACCCGATACATACGGTAATACGCGATGGCTGGGTGATTGCAGAGCACACCACTTTAGGTGCTGACAACGGCATAGGCGTGGCGCTAGCCTTGGCTGCGTTGGAAGAACCCAACTTGCAACATCCCGCGCTGGAAGTATTACTCACCATCAACGAAGAGTCCGGCATGGATGGCGCGCGTGGCCTGCAAGTGGGTGCCTTACAAGGCAAGACGCTGATCAATCTAGACACCGAGGAATGGGGACATTTCTATCTGGGCTGCGCGGGCGGCGTGGATGTGCAGATCGGCCAAAATTACGCGCTGCAAACAGTTGCTGCGAATCAGGTGATGTTGCGCTTTGAAGTCAGCGGTTTGCGCGGCGGCCACTCTGGTATAGACATCCATGAGGGTCGCGGCAACGCCATCAAGTTGCTCGCCGAGGCGCTGCGCGACATGGCGGCACACACCGATTTACGATTGATTGAAATGAAAGGCGGCACGGCACGCAACGCCATACCGCGTGAGGCTTATGCGCTGGTCGCTGTATCCGGTGATACCACTGCCGAACATCTAGATGAGTGGGTAGCACATCGCAACGAGGTGTGGCAAAAGCGCTTTGCCGCCGTCGATGCTGGGGTGAGATTCGCAATCCAGCTAGTCCCCGAAAATCGCCCCCAACATGCTCTAAATAACAATGACCGCGACCAGTTACTCGCCTTCATCGACGTGGCGATGAATGGCGTGGCGCAAGTCAGTAGTGACTTCCCCGGCGTAACCGACACTTCCAGCAATCTGGGTGTGATTGCACTGTCCGAGGGTGCGCTGAAGATGACATTCAAAGTGCGCTCGCTACAAGATGGCCGAGGCAATGCACTCGCCGAAAAGCTGTTGGCTTATGCACAAGCGCATGACTTGCAAGCTCACACAGATGGCGGCTACCCGGGTTGGACACCCGACCCTACTTCACCATTGTTAGCGCTCTGCCAAAGCGTCTATACCGAGCAATTCGGACATCCTGCCAGTTTGCAGGTGATACACGCGGGACTGGAATGTGGCCTGCTCGCCGCCAGTCATCCCCATCTAGACATGATCTCCTTCGGCCCCGACATACGCGGTGCACATGCACCCGGTGAGCGTGTAGAGATCGCCTCGGTCGACCATTGCTGGACACTGCTCAAAGCGGTGTTACAGGCACTGGCGAAAGTCTGATCATGTTGCACTTGCCACTCACTTTGCAAAGCTGGGGGACCACAGAGTTCGCCGAAACACTCAAACACGAGCTCGAACAGTCCGCGGCTTTACTCCCACTGCAACAGGGACTGACCACGGGCAATCATGTGCTCGACACGCCCATCACCGTGATGCTGCAAAGTGTCAAAGCAGATGCGGAGG
>JBBQKX010000049.1:0-14847 GCA_038327315.1 Burkholderiales bacterium
TGTTCCCTTTATGCTTCTGGTGTGTAGTTTGAACTGACCAACTCCCGCGCTCTGTGCGTTAGCGCACAAATCATCAAAGAATATTCGATAGTACATATATTTTTGGGGTTGTTTAAGGTGATTGGAAGAGAGTAGGCCTCGGTGTTTAAACTTTACACAGAAAATTGACCGCATCCGCTGCAGGTACGGGGCGACTGTACAGATAGCCTTGGTATTCCTCGCAGCCCAACTCGGTAATGAAGGCCAGTTGCTCGCGGCTTTCCACACCTTCCGCCGTGACGGTCATGCCTAAGGCGTGCGCCAGTACTGAAGTTGCTCGGACGATACTCTCGTCATTGCTGTCTGTTGCGATGTCACGCACAAAGGACTGATCTATCTTGAGGCGTTGTACCGGTAATAGTTTCAAGCGGCTCAATGAGGAGTAACCGGTACCAAAGTCATCCAACGCAAGCACGAAACCCGCTGCATATAAATCGTCCAGTTTCTTTGTACTGTCACCATTGCTATCCATCAATGCACTTTCCGTCAGTTCCAGTTCTATCAGGTTATTACTGATGCCTATATCTCGCACAATATTGGTGATGCGTTCCACCAGATCTTTTTGCGCGAACTGTATTGCAGATAGGTTTACGGCAATCGGTACCACCGCATAACCTTGCGATTCCCAGATGCGCAATTGCATAGCAGCTTGACGCAATACCCAATCGCCGATGCGGTTGATGAGCCCAGACTGCTCGGCGACTGGAATGAAGACCGCGGGGGAAATGAAGCCATATTCAGGATGTTGCCAACGCAGCAGTGCTTCTAATCCGACTACTTGTTCGTCTTTTACGCTGACCTTGGGTTGGTAATACAACATCAGTTGGTTCGCTTCTATGGCATAGCGCAGATCACTCTCTAGTCGCAAGCGCTCTACGGCGCGAATATTCATCTCTTCCTCGAAATAGGCGAAGCTGTTACGTCCGCTTTGCTTTGCCTTATACATGGCTAGATCACTGTTGCGCATCAATTGCATCTGCGTTGTGCCGTCGTCTGGGTAGATGCTGATGCCTATGCTGGGGGTGATGTGTAAATGGCTGCTACGAATCTCAAAAGCAGAATCCAGTGCATCTATAATCTTCTCAGCCACATAAGTAGCCTCATCTGCAGTGTTGATGTCATTGAGTATTGCGATGAATTCATCTCCGCCGAGTCTCGCTAGCGTGTCGGTTCTGCGCAGACAGATTTTTAGTCTTTCAGCAACATGCTGCAATAGCTCGTCACCAATATCGTGGCCCAAAGAGTCATTGATATTCTTGAAATGATCTAGATCGATGAATAGCACTGCAAACTTGCTTTCATGCCGCTGTGCCAAGGCTATGCTCTGCTCTATGCGGTCATTGAGTAGATAGCGATTAGGTAGGCCAGATAGCACATCGTAATTGGCCAAAAACTTGGTGCGCTCCTCTTCTTTTTTGCGCTCGGTGATGTCTAGGAAGATGGCGATGTGATGGGTCACTTGTTCTTGTTCATCCAGCACCCGTGTAATTGTCAGCCACTCCGGATAGATATCTCCACCCTTGCGTTTGTTCCAGATTTCGCCACGCCAGATGTTCTCGCTATTCAGTGTGCCCCACAGTTGGCGATAGAAATCGACGTCGTGTTTGCCTGAAGCTAAGAAGCTGGGGAATTGTCCTATTGCATCTTCTTTGTTATATCCGGTGATGTCACTGAACGACTTGTTGATCATCATGATGCGGTTGTTCGCATCAGTGATCATGATCGCTTCACCATTGTGCTCAAACACCTTGGCGGAAAGACTTAGCGCAACTTCGGCCTCGCGTCGATGTTGGATCTCGCCGGTCAAGTTGCTCACCATATTATCTATACAGTGCGTCAGGTGGGCGACCTCGTTATCCCCAAGTATTGTTGGGATGGCGGTATGCAGGTCACCGCTGGCTATCTTGTCGGCCGCGTTGCTTAGTCTTCTGATGGGGCGCACGAAACGACCTGCCATCACCCATGAAATCCAAGCGAAGAATATGCCCAATGCGCTACCTACGAGGAATATCTTGCGTTGTAGTCTTTGTGCGGGTGCAAATGCCGTGCTGATATCTTCCCTCACCACAGCTGTCCAGCCTAAACCTGCGTACTCCCTATAGCCTTCTGATTTGGCGTAGCCCACTAAATAGGTCTTACCGTCGCTATAGCGCTCTAGTAGATGGCCGAACTTGGCTTGACCTTTGACGGAATCAGTAGTCTGCGGGCCTAGTTCGGAGTAGTCGGACCAAGCTTTGCCAGGTCCTGAAAGGATCTTGTTATCCTTGCTCAAGAGGAAGATGTCTTGCCCCGGGGTTTTTTTGCTATCCAAAGCCTCTTCTGCCCAAGACCAGTAGATGTGTCCACATAGGACCCCTTGCAATACACCCTCGCGACTAATCACGGGTGCGGCGACATCGACCAAGTAGAAAGTCTCGCCGCTCGGATTGGGGAGGAGTTTTGCCAGCAGCATGGCATCGTGCACATCGCCTATGTAGTAGTTTGTGCGGCCCTCTGTGCACCAAGGGCGCTTGGCAAGATTCTTACCTTCGAGATATTTTCCGGTACCGACTAGGCCGACTCCGTTTACATCACATATTCCTATCCATGCGTAGGCATTGAAGCTGGCTTGCAATCTTTCCAGAACTTCCCGTTTAGTCGTGAGCGCCAACTTGGGATTGCGTATCTCATCCAACACTGCCGCGTTCTGGATCTCGCGGGAACGTTCGAACATACCGCGGTCAATTACATCTAATGCATTTTTGGCACGCTTGATGAAAGCATCACCCTGGGTAAGCTCTATCTGCTCACGGGTGGTATTGGTCGCATACAAACTTAATAAGGCGGACAGGCTGAGTACGATGGCAGCACTCGCTAGACTAATCTGCGCACGCAGGCTGTGTCTGGGATCGATGGACTTTAAAAACTTACGCATATCTGGATTTCGGGTGAACTACGCTATTGTAAAATTAAGCTATATGTATGGTTGAGTATATTAAGATTAGCGGGCGTAATAGGGTGTAATTCGACGCTGATTCTGTATCCAATCTGTAGCTGAGCATTGTGCAGTTATTGAGCAGTGATTGTAAGCCTTTGAAGATGTTATTTGTATAAGCCTTATCCACATACTGTGCACACGATCATCCACGGAAATTGTGGGCAATACAGCGCTTAACTTAACAGGTGGGTATCTCCTATAATTACAGCACCTCTAGAAATACGACACATCATGAACGACGAGCTCGAAAAAATACGCATAGACAAGTGGCTGTGGGCTGCGAGGTTCTATAAAACGCGTGGGCTGGCCGTGGAGGCCATAGACAGTGGCAAGGTCAAAATGGGGGGCGTGTGTGTAAAGCCGGCCAAGACCGTGGGTGCTGGCGATATATTGGATCTGCGCTTGGGACGCTTTGACTTCAAGATCCATGTGTTGGGTATCTCGAATAAACGCGGTCCAGCACCTGAAGCACTGAAGCTTTACCTCGAGAATGCAGAGAGTCGCGAGAGGCGCCTACAACTGGCGATGCAACTCAAAGCAGAAGAACCCATTTTTGTGTTCAAGGGCAGACCCAGCAAACGTGACCGCAGGCAGATTGCTAAATTCAAACAGAGTGGAGAACAGGACTAGCAGAGCTTAGTCGGAGCCTTGTTTAATGTGCAGATATTCGGCATAGAGATGCTTGCCTATAGGCTCACGACCGGTATGTTTGATGAAATTGGCAATTTTTAGGTCTTCTTTGACGAGGTGATCCACTACCCAGTTATTGAGAAAATACAGCAGGTCTTCAGGGAACTCGCGGTGACGACTAATTTTGGTCAGCATCATGTCCAGTTGCTGTAACAAGTCAGTGTGTATAAGCGCGTGGTTGTCTACCTCGGGGTAGCCGATTTCATGCATGAGATTCTCTTCACTTAGGAAATGGAACTCGACGAACTTCTTTAATTCCAACATCACACAACGTACGGTCTGTTCTGACTCTTGGGTTTTGATTGCGATATCTAATTTGCGGCACAGTAAGACGATGATGCGATGCTGTGTGTCGATCAGATCGTTATGCAGTTCCAGCGATTCCTTCCATTGGATGTACACGGTATGCCCTATCTAATGAGTTCAGCCCATGATAGGCCGCCTAATCTGACGTCGCAAGCACGCATCGCGTGGAGAAATCCTGTTTGTTCTGTGTTCACGACACCAACCAAGCGCCATCGCGGAACACGATCTCATCATCCAGTGTGACAGTCTCGGTGGCTGCGAATACATCGACATGGAACTTGGCATCGGCGCGGCGGATGTTGGGTTTGTTATAGCTACCGTGCTTTGCGCCCAGTGAAAAGTGTATGCCACACATGCGCTCGAAGGTGCCGATGTCGCTGACCATGCGTTCGGGGCTGAAGGCACGGTTCAATCCCAAGCCAAGTTCACGTAACCAGACTTCGCCTTCTTCAGCGCGTATCAATTCCAGTACCTTGTCGAATTCGGCTGTAGAGTCCTGTACGCCGACGACGCGACCTTTGCTGATTTCCAGTGTGATGGGGATGGGTGGTTTGTTAACGGCGAACTGCGTATCGCCGAAGATGGAGATACGCACTTTGCCGTTCACGGCTTCCAGATCACGAGACTCAGTGAACACCTCACCTATGGGGAACTGTCCGCCTACGTTGTTCATTTGGCGATAATCGCCCACGTTCAGTTTTGCGTCTTCGAACCCAGCACCAAACACAAGTTGTGCGCCGCCGCTGTTTATGCTGCCGCTGCTGGCTTGATCTATGCGCGCTTTGAGTGCTGCTCCCGTGCCGCGAAAATAGTCGGCGTCATACGCGAGTGAATCTATATAAAGTCTGCCTTCTTCGCCCGGCATACGTGACAGATGCGGATGCTCGATGACTTTTAGCCCCAGTTTGAATAATTCGACACGAATACGGAAAGCATCTAATCGGAAACTGGTGGACTGGATTAGGACCACTAGATCGCTAGCGGCAAGCTTGGCGAACTCTGCGCGTATCGCAGCAGGTTCATGTGCATCGAATTCGATGAAAGTAGCATTGGGTAGGCAGCGTTTATAGGCCTCGGTGATCGCCAGTGATAAAGCACACTGACCGTCCCATACCACTAATGCGCGGTGCGCAGGGCTATGTTGCATCGCCAGTGTGAGAATGTTCTGTACATGGTGTGCGGCAGTGCTTAAATCGTGCTCGGTATATTTCATCGCTTGCTCTATCTGGGTGAACTGCCGCTGACACGGAACCAGCCCGCGATACTGCGACGTGTGATGTTGGAGCATCGGACTTCATGGGGGAAGTGCTCGCTCAGGAAAATGATCAGGGTGCCAAAACGCGGTGCCACGGTGGTGAGTATGTTGCTACCGTTCTCGTCATACACGTCCAGTTCGCCACCGTCGTCTTGCTGCCAATTTTCGTTCAGATATAGCACGGTGGAGAGGATGCGGTTCTTCTTGCCGTGCAAGACATCTAGGTGTTTGGCGTAGCCTGTGCCGGATTCGTAGATGGCGTAATGACATTCGTAATCGAACAAGCCCAAGTACAGTCTGGCATTCAACTCCTGTCGCAACTTATCCATGGCCGCGAGAAAAGTCTGATCGTCTATATCCTGCTCATCCAGCCAACTGATGACATCGCCGCGTAAGTTTGGTAGCAGTCGCTTGTCGTTGCCGCGTCCTACATGTGCTGTGTTGAAGCGATTCGTGTCATCGATTTTGCAGCGGTGAAGTAGCTTGTCTAAGATCGTTTGCGGCAGTGCCTGCTCCAGCACGATGTAGCCAGTCTGTTCCAGACTTTTTGCGATGAGGTTTATATCCATGACGTTCAGTACTTAGGATGTTTTGCCTGCGCGCCAGCGTTTCAACAACAGCGCGTTGCTGACCACAGTGACTGAGCTCATCGCCATTGCCGCACCCGCGATGACAGGGTTGAGCATGCCGGCTGCGGCGAGTGGGATGCCCAGCACGTTATAGGCGAATGCGAAGAACAGGTTCTGACGTATCTTGCGCAGCGTGGCACGCGAAAGGTCTATGGCATCCACCACGCTATTCAGATCGTTATGCATCAAGGTGATGTCGGCAGTCTCTATAGCGATGTCACTGCCGCTACGCATCGCAAAACTGACATCTGCATTTGCTAGGGCAGGGGCGTCGTTGATGCCGTCGCCCACCATACCGACTGTCGTCTTTGCGCTTTTGAACGACAGTACACGGGCTGCTTTGTCTTGTGGACTGACTTCGGCAATGGACTCTGTGATGCCTACCTGTGCAGCGATGGCCTGCGTGGCTGCTTGATTGTCACCACTTAGCATCACCACTCTTATTCCCATCGCTTGCAAGCGTGCGACTGCCTCTCGACTACTGTCACGCACGCTGTCTTGAGTAGCGATATATCCCATCACTTGTCGTTCTCGGCTCAATACCATCACCGTCTTGCCTTGTTTTTGTAGCGCCAAGATCCGTGCATCATCGAGCGCGATGTCTTGTGTGCTCGCGTAGCTGGGTGAGACCAAAAGATAGCTGTTGCCATCAAGCTTGGCACTCAGTCCTTGTCCGGCGATCTCGGTGACATTGGCGTTGGCTGCTGCTGTGATGCTCAGCTTGTTGCAATGCGCAGCGATGGCTTGAGATAGCGGGTGCGTGGATGCGCGGGTGAGTGTTGCTGCTGCGACTAATACAGCTTGTTCGGTGTGCACGCCAGCGGGAATGACTTCGGTCACGCTGGGCTTGCCTGCGGTGATGGTGCCGGTCTTGTCCACCACCAAGACCGACAGCGTATGCGCACGCTCTAGTGCGGCAGCATCTTTGACCAGTATCCCAGCTTGCGCGGCACGTCCAGTTGATACAACCAGCGCGGTCGGTGTCGCCAGACCGAGGGCGCAAGGGCAGGCGATGACCAAGACGGCGACGGCGTTGATGAGGGAAAGCGTGAACTCGTGGCCGCTTAGATACCAACCGGCGAAAGTCACGAGCGCGATGAGCATGACCACAGGCACGAACACCGCTGAGATGCGGTCGGCTAGTTTTTGTATTGCTGCTTTGGAGCTTTGTGCCAACTCGACCAGTCGGATGATGGCGGCCAACTGGGTATGTGAGCCCACCGCCAGCGCACGGCATTTGAGCAACCCACTTTGGTTGGCAGTGGCGGCGTAGACCTTATCGCCAGGGCGCTTGCTGCGTGCCACGCTCTCGCCGGTGAGCATAGATTCGTCTGCACTGGATTCGCCTTCTAAAACCGTGCCATCTACTGGAACGCTTTCGCCGGGGCGTACCAGATACACATCGTCGACCTGCATTTCTTCAACGGCGAGGGTCTGTATCACGCCATCACGTTCTACTTGGGCAGTCTTGGGTTGCAAATTGAGGAGTGCTTCGAGTGCGCTTGAAGCCTTGCCCTTGGCACGTGCTTCTAATAGTTTGCCGAACAGCACCAGTGTGATCAACGTGGCACTGGCTTCGAAGTACAAGGCTTGATCCAGATGCAACAGCCAGACCGCGATACTCAACAGATAAGCTGCACTGGTGCCGAGCGCGACCAGCACATCCATATTGGCGCCGCCGTTACGCAAACTGGCCCATGCGCCGCTATAAAAACGCCAACCTATCCAGAGTTGTACCGGTGTCGCGAGCGCGAATTGCAACCAAGCAGGCAACATCATGTCTATGCCTACGAACATCAGCAGCATGGAAAGCAGCAATGGAAGTGTCAGGGCTGCCGAGATCAAGAAGCGGTTTTGTTCATGTTGCAATTCACGTAAGCGTAATTGTTTTTCAGCTGCGAAATCGCGTGGCACATGGGCGTCGAAACCGGCACTTTGTATGGCTTTGATCAGGGCTTCTAGAGGGGTGGTTGCAGCTTGGTAATCAATCTGTGCGAGCTCGGTGGCGATGCTCACCCGGGCTTCGACCTCGGGCAATTTATTGAGTACTTTTTCCAAACGCGCGGAGCAAGCGGCACAATGCATGCCAGTGACTTGTAGTTTGATGTGACTGCTTGTATTCATACTCGGGATTATAGGCTCTCTACGTTGGCTTGATGCCATAAACACCTTGAGTTCTACAAGCAAGCGGTTGCATTAAAGTAGACTGGTATTATCGGATTGCCTATATTGAAAAGGAGCACAACATGATTTTCCACCAATTGTTCGACCCTAGCTCTTCCACACTGACTTATCTCATCGCGGGTAATGACGGTCATGCTGTCATCATCGATCCGGTGCTGGAACAGTTGCCACGTGATCAGGCATTGATCGCAGAACTGGGATTGCAACTAGATTATGTGCTGGACACCCATGTGCATGCAGACCACATCACAGCATCGAATGCACTCAAGCTAGCCACCGGTGCAACCAGCGTCATCGCTAAGGAATGCGGCGCACCTGGGTACGATAAATTATTGACGGATGGTGAGCGTTTGAGTTTTGGTGCGGAGCAAGTCCGTGTGATAGCCACGCCCGGCCATACGCTAGGCAGTTTGTGTTATCTGTGGCGTGACCGTTTGTTCTCGGGTGATACGCTGATGATCAACGCCTGTGGGCGTACAGATTTCCAAAGCGGGAGTGCAGAGCAGATGTATCACAGCATCACAGATAAACTGTTCGTGCTGCCGGATGAAACCTTGCTCTATCCCGGCCATGATTACAAAGGTAGACGGGTCAGTTGTATAGGTGAGGAGAAGATACTCAACACTCGCATCGCGGGCAAAACTCAGCAGGAGTTCGTCGACATCATGAACGGACTGAACCTCGCCACGCCCAAACTCATCCATGAGGCGGTACCCGCCAATTTGGCAGGTGGGCTACTACAGCGTTAAGCCAACCAAAATTTGCGGTAAAGCATCACCAGCGATACTGCGATGATTAGCACGGCAAGCAGCCTCAGCACGATGTGCTTGGGCAACTTGCCGCTGAAGTATCTACCCAGCAACATACCGCCTGCCGCGCCCAAGACGAATGCACCTGCGCCGATTGAAAGATCGACATGACCAGTGGTAAGTGCGGTCATGAATGCACCACCCGACACCAGTGCGATGACCAACAACGATGTTGCAACGATACCGTCCAAGGTGATGTTGCTGCAGCGCAGTAAGGCTGGGACGATGATGAAGCCACCGCCTACGCCCAACAGACCTGTGGTCAGTCCGGTCAGAAGACCGATGATGGAGAGTGTCAAGAAAGAAGTGGTGTTCCAGACCACACGACCTGTAGCGACTTTTATTCGGCGCACTCTGCTGGACTCACAGTTTGGAGCGTCTTCAGTACTATTGTGTTTGTCAGCATTCAGCCATATCCGAACTGAAACGATCAGCATGACTAAGACGAAGATGGCGACCAGCCACTGTTCTGACAGTTGGTGGGCGACATACTGACCGATAGGGGCTGAGAGGATGCCAGTGATTGCAATCAGCATCGCAGCACGATAGCGAACCAAGCCTTGCTTCAAACCATATATCGCGCCCAGAGTTGCCGCGCTACATACCGCTAGCAAAGCGATGGGGGAAGCTTGCGTCATACTCCAGCCCAAACCCAGCGTCAGCGCAGGCACCGCTAGGATGCCACCACCGGCACCGGTCAGGCCCATGATCAAGCCTATGAATGATCCTAGTGAGAGCGCGATGAGCAGCATGCTTCAGTGACTTGACTAGGCAGCTTCTTGGGTCACGAATTCGATGCTCGCACCTTCGTGTATCAGCACTTTGACTGCGCAGTGGCTAATCTCTTGCAGGATGCGTGCGCGTTGTTCAGCGTCTATACGTTCGGGAAATACGACGTCGGTGACGAAGCGGGCAGGGACTAGCGGATTGCCATTGCGTACCACCGGTTTGCAATCTATTTTGATACCTTCCGCGCTGATGCCTAATGCTTTGCAGGCTTTGCGCGAGTAGACGCCAGCACAACCGGCGAGTGCCGCATAAGTAGCTTCCAGTGGGTTGGGCAAGCTGCCATCCAGTCCGTAACTGACGGTGTGATTCTTGTATTTGACGTGTAACTGGTTACTGTCGTCTAGATCGAGTTGATACATGGCTATCTCCTGATTAAAACGTAACGCCCATCAGTCTTGCTTCAGGACTATGGGCGTTGCGTCATTGATACTAATAACAAGTTAGATGTTAGAAACTATAGCCCAGCTTGGCTTGGATCAAAGTGTTGTTCGCGCCGTTGATGCCGGGAGCAATTAACTTGTTGCTAGTGTTCTGCCAACGTGCGCCCAGACCCAGATCAATCGCACCGATGCGGTAATCGATGTCTGCACCCAATTGCACTGCGGCCATGCTGGTGCTCTTGCCAGCTACGTCAGCCTGTACATAACCCACACCTGGACCGAAACCTACGCTGACTTCATTGCTCAGCTTGGTCGTCCAACGAGGATTCACTTCGAATGACTTTAACTTCAAACCATTGTGATCGAACTGCCCATATGAAATTTTGCTACGGATTACACCACTAGGTGGTTGCAAAGCCAAGCAGTTGAACGCGACTTCTGCGCCTGTGTAATTTCCGCTACCTGAAGGCAGACCGTTCATTACGCCGCCTACTACTGAGACCGTCACATCAGCCTTGTAGCCAGGGTCCATCACAGGTAAGAGCTTCCAATCACTCGCCATCACTGCAGCGGAACTCGCCATCAAAGTCGCACCAATCAGCGTGCTTAAAAGAGTACGTTTCATATCATGAATTCCTAATATTTTAACAGGGAAGCGTACTGTAAGGGGGAGGGAAGCTGGCTTCAGTGACAAACCTCACACAGTACGTGATTATTTATTTTTGGCGTACTACAGTGAGACCCGCGCTCTCCCATGAAGTGACACCACCAGATATGTTGCTAACTTGGCTGAAGCCAGCTTCCTGCAAAATCTGCACTGCTTTAGCTGAACGTCTGCCCGAGCGGCACATCACCGCGATAGGCTTGTCCTTATACGCATTAAGCTCTGACAAGCGACTGCTCAGTTGTCCTAATGGGATCAAGGTCGCGTTCGGTGCATGCACTTCCGCATATTCTTCCGGCTCACGCACATCCAGCAAAAACGTGCCTTGCTGCACCATGCTGGCTGCTTGCTTCACATCTATACCATCGGCAGCTTGGAGCTTTTGCACGCCGAATACGATGCCAAAGGCGGCCAACACTATCAATAGATTCTTGGTGATTTTTGAATTCATTTCTGCTCCCTACTTTTGAATGATTAAAGGGGGCGTTTGATGCTGACCGCACCACGGATGTCGCCGACTTTGTAGCCAGTCGCCTGATCATGTGGGTAGTCAGTGTTCAAACGTGCTTGCACCTCAGCAGGGATTTCTTCCTTAGCACCGTGGCAAGCAACGCAACTGGGTTGAAGTGCGATGGCTTTCATGAAGCGGAAAGACTTACCTGCTGGTTCATCGACGATCTCGGATGCTTCGATGGTTTCAGGCTTCTCTCCTTTGGCCGCACGTTCGGCAAATTCTTGCAGTTTATTTTGTTCCCATGCATCGGCAGTACCCAACAATGGGTTGCGTACCTTAAGACTCACACGCGTTAGTTTCCAGCCGGTCTGGCGAGAGATTTCGCCGCTCATGTTGGGGGCAATGTCTTTGCAAACGCCGACAGCAGAGGCATGACCGCCATTACTGACTGCTTCTTTGTTTGCTGCAGCTAATTTTTTCAGGAATGGCATCGCTACCGCGCGGCTCTCTTCTTGATATTTGTTCAGATCATCCGCAAACACTGCATTGCTGAACAAAGCTAAAGTTGAAATAAGGATGATTTTTTTCATGATTAATTGTCGCTACCAAATTATTTTGGATAAAAAAATGCCCGATAGTGAATATCGAGCATGTATGTGATGCGGTGTGATTTATTTTTTCATGCCGCAGGTATTCATGCCGAAGATCGAATAAGCAGGGCAGAAACCGATTGCGCCAGTCAGCAAAGGTACGACGCCGATATAACCCCATGCCCCTATCGTGCCAGTCGCAGCCATTGCGATCAAAGCCAAACCTACGATTACACGTGCTGCGCGGTCTACTGTTCCTGAATTGCATTTCATGGTGAACTCCTAGTAGTGGTTTAAGTGAGGTGTACATACTAATGCACAGTATAGGTTGTGTCTGTGACATAAATCACATAGCTTATCCTTGATGTGAACAAGGTTTCCTGTTCCAATCTCGCACCTATAGATTAACAGGATAGAGCATGTCACGAGCGAGCATAGGCATCATAGGCGGCAGCGGTGTATACGACATCGAAGGTTTAAGTAATAAGCGTTGGGAGCGCATCGCATCACCTTATGGCGAGGCCTCGGATGAATTGTTGTTCGGTGAGCTGAACGGTGTGCAACTGGTGTTCTTGCCGCGTCACGGTCGCGGCCACAAGATTTCACCCTCTGAAATCAACTTCCGCGCCAACATTGATGTGCTCAAGCGCGTCGGCGTGAGCGATGTCATCTCGGTGAGTGCGGTCGGTTCCTTGCGTGAAGATCTCGCCCCCGGCACCTTCGTCATCGTCGATCAATTCATAGACCGCACGTTCGCACGCGAAAAATCTTTCTTTGGGACGGGCCTAGTCGCACATGTTTCCATGGCGCATCCGGTATGTCGTCGCCTAGGCGACCAGATAGAGTCTGCAGCACTACACGCGGGTATCGCTGCCGTGCGCAACGGCACTTATCTAGTGATGGAAGGGCCACAATTCTCTACGTTGGCAGAATCGAATCTGTATCGCTCTTGGGGATGTGACGTGATTGGCATGACCAATATGCCGGAGGCTAAGCTTGCTCGCGAGGCCGAGCTTTGCTATGCCACCGTCGCGATGGTCACTGATTACGACTGTTGGCATCCAGAACATGACCACGTCACCGTCGAACAGATCATCAAAGTGTTACTGGCGAATGCCGACAAAGCTAAGACCTTGGTCGCTCATGCTGTGCCGCGCATAGCTGCGGATACACAAGCCTGCGAGTGTCATTGTCGCAGTGCCTTACAACACGCACTCATCACAGCACCGCAAGCGCGTGATGCTGCGATGATGGATAAGCTGCAAGCAGTGGCGGGGCGGGTGCTGAAGTAAATGTAGGATGGGAGCTATGACTGAAAATAAGCTAAGTAAAGCACTACTCAAAACCTCCCAATGCTTGATAGCACTTGGGCTCAACCGTGGTGCATCCGGTAACGTATCAGTTCGCGATGGCGATGCCATGCTCATCACACCTTCGGCATTGATGGTCGAACAAATGACGCCCGAGAACATGGTGCGCATGAGTTTGGCTGGAGAGGTGCTACAAGGTGGCAAGCCTTCCAGCGAATGGCGATTCCACCGCGACATCCTTGCCACACGAGCTGAAATAGGTGCGGTGGTGCATACCCACTCTACCTACGCCACCACCATCGCCTGTCTGCGTCGCGACGTACCTGCTGTGCATTACATGATCGCGATGGCGGGCGGCGACAACATCCGCTGCACGCCCTATAGTCTGTTCGGCGAACAAGAACTATCCGACCACGCACTCGAAGCACTGCATGATCGCAAAGCCTGTTTGCTAGGTAATCACGGCATGATCGCGCTGGGTAAGGATCTGGACGATGCCCTCGCTGTCGCGGTGGAAGTCGAAAGCTTATGTGAAATCTATTGGCGTGCACTACAGATCGGTGAGCCACATATCCTGACCTCGCAGCAGATGCACGATGTGAAACAGAAGTTCGTCGAATACAAGAAGCGCGATTGAGCAAAGCAGTAGTTAGACGTAAGTCGCTAGCTGTTAGTTTGCATCGTTGCTGCACGGTTTTTTTTGTCAGAACCTAAATTCAAAATAAGGAAAACACCATGCCCATCAAAACCAAAATTCGCACCGTTCCGCATTATCCTAAACCGGGTATACAGTTTCGCGACATCACCACCTTGCTCAAAGATCCAGAGGGCTTTCGTGCAACAGTGGACGAACTGGTTGCGCGCTACAAAGATGTGAAGATAGACAAAATCGCTGGCATCGAATCGCGCGGTTTTATTCTCGGCGCGCCGCTGGCTTACGCGCTGAATGTCGGCTTTGTACCCATCCGTAAAAAAGGCAAACTGCCCGCCGAAACCATAGGTCAAGAATACCAACTCGAATACGGCACTGATCGTATTGAGATACATACCGACGCCATCGCCAAAGGCGAAACCGTGTTGTTAGTGGATGACCTTATCGCCACCGGTGGCACGGCTGCGGCAGCCTGCACGCTGATCGAAAAAATGGGCGGCAAGATTATCGAATGCTGCTTCATCATTGATCTGCCAGATATAGGCGGGCGTGCACGCTTGGAAAAATTGGGACAGAAAGTCTTTGCGCTCTGCGAGTTTGAAGGCGACTAAATGAAACCTGTAAAAATCTACTGCGCGATTCGATAGCGGCGTTGCGCGGTACTCGAAATCCTCATGTACTTTAGTACATTCCGGTTTCTGCGTTCCGTGCGCCTTGCTCTAGAACCGCTCGCTACGATTTTTATCAGGTTTCATGGTGTGGTGAAATGAATTAGGAAAGGAAGTTGCGCATGAAAAACAATCGAGACAACACATGAACGTCAACGGAATCCCTCAACGCACCATCTGGACGACTGCCGATAACACGGCGGTGGAGATTATCGACCAGACCAAATTACCGCATGAGTTTGTCACGCTGCGCTTAGAAAATATGCGTGATGCAGAGCGGGCGATACGCGATATGCAGGTGCGCGGTGCACCTTTGATCGGTGTGACGGCGGCGTATGGCGTGGCCTTGTCTATGAATCATCACGCTAGTGATGCGGCACTTAAAGCGACTTGCGACATGCTGCTGGCAGCACGTCCGACTGCTGTAAATCTGCGTTGGGGTGTGGAACGT
>JBBQKX010000050.1:0-14754 GCA_038327315.1 Burkholderiales bacterium
TGGTTGCGTAGCAATCCACTGCAATGCCGGGTTAGGAAATCCGGGGTAAAACCAGCACGGCCAAAAACCGACCCAGCCCAAAGCGTGGATGCGCCAGCGCGAGGGAGCGCACCACTGGAAGAACAGGCAGAGTGCGCGCTAGCGGTAGTTTTGGCATGGACTGTGGCATGGTTGACTTGCAAACCTAACGTAGAGGTGACCGGCGCTGCGCGGCTTTATTGCGCAGTATCCAGCGACCGAAGGGAGCGAAGTTGAGCGCCATGTTATGTTTTCAGATCGTCAACTTACGTCTTTCTTTGGGCATGTTATTAATAAGCAAATCCAGTAATTCAGTGATGTTGTAATTGTATTCCGCAGAGTAATAAACCGGTTTCTTTATTTTGATTCCGGTGGCCTCAAAAACTCTACTTTGTATCGAGGTTGATTTATTTTCAAGAAACTCAATCAATACGCCGTCTGGTTTATTATCTCTGTGAATCCAGTGATGTCCTTTCATTGCAATGTCTGCTTGATTAATCGCAATTAATACTCTGTCTTTTTGGAAGTTTGGCACAACAACTTCATTCAAAATTTTGTATGTTGTTCCCATGTCTCTGTTTGATCCGTCGAGTATTACTAATACAAGATCAATGAATCCATGTTTTTCCCCGTAATCTTTGTAGAGCAAGCTTATTAGTGACTTGCAATGATCTTTGTCGTTCTGCTTTCCATCCCCAAGACCGGGCGTATCCCATAGTCTAAAAGAGTCGTTAAGTCTGTAGCTATTAAGATTCATTGTTTCAGGATCTACTCCACGCCCAACTTTCGCGATTTCTTTTTGGAATATCGTATTTAGTGTCGTTGATTTTCCTGCCCCTGTCACGCCTGTTACCATGACATCGAAAATTATTCCTAGCTCTGTTGATTTTCTACTTAGCTCTTCGTGTCGATAATGCTGGTACATATCACCATCCGAAAAGGCCACCAATAAATCCAAATGCTGCCCCTACGGCTGCGCCAATTGCAGTTCCAATCACAGGAATAACAGACCCTATCGCTGCACCGGCTGCAGCTCCTGCTGCAGTATTTTTTGCAATAGAAGTCGCAACTTCCTGAAAACTTCTTTGCGTCTCTTTTTTATAGTCTATTAGCTCATCGTCATCTTTCCACATCTCTTTGTCTGCGGAAATATTTCCAATGTACGACAGCCTCTTTTCCTCTTTTGTGTTTTTTACAATAAAAAACAATAGCTTTGAAAGATTCCAAGGTCTTTGTTCTGAGGTTTCGTCTTTATATCCCGCTGAGTAATAAATTGGCTCTACTTCAACGCCAGTCGCTTCTTGTATTCTTCTTTTTACTGATTGAGCTTTTTCATCTAAGAACTCGATTAATTGAGGCATCGGTTTATTATTTTCATGGTCCCAGTGCCTGCCCTTCATTGCTACATCCGCTTGGTTTATAGCAACAAGAATTCTCTTCTTTGCTTTTCCCCCAAGGCTTGGAATGATTACCTGATTGATTAGCTCGTAGGATGTTCCAAGATCTCGGCTCCCACCCTCAAGTATCACAAGTACAAGATCAATTAGTGGGTTTCCGTCGCCATCTAGTTCATTTAGCTTTTTTATAATTCCTTTGGCGTGAACTATGTCTTTTTCTTTTCCGTCTCCAAGCCCTGGGCTGTCCCACAATATAAGGTTGTCTAGCTCGTATTTTTTAATATCCATTGTCTCAGGGTCGACGCCGGTGCCAACCTTTGCTACGCTTGAGTTAAACATTGCGTTAATGGTCGAGCTCTTTCCACAGCCTGTTGCGCCGGTAATCATCAAGTTGATTTTTTGCTTTTTTAATCTGAGTACTCCCTCGTAAAGAGCTTTTTTTTCCGATTCATTGATTTTGAGCGAGTCAATCGAATCTTCTATTTTCTGAAATACGTCTTTATTTTTCATACTGTCCTCGTGATTGAAACATAACGTAAACTAGACACCAATTGTGTCTGATAATCTGTGATTGAATGTCGGATAATCTTGGCGGACAATCTCAGTCCGTTGATTTTCAAAGGAGTGCCTTTCATGAATACACCATTCTTGCCAGAAAAAACGACATCATCAAAACCTCCCAAACTTCTCGACCAAGTTGTTGCAAAAATTCGCTTCAAACATTATAGCCGTAGAACAGAGTTATCCTACGCGCACTGGATTAAACGCTATATCCTTTTTCATGGCAAGCGCCATCCCAAAGAAATGGGCGCACCCGAAATCGAAGCATTTCTGTCTGCATTGGCAACCGACCATAATGTTTCAGCCAGCACCCAAAACCTCGCTCTGTCTTCCATTTTATTTTTGTACAAAGAAGTGCTGGAGATTGATTTGCCATGGCTGGATAACATTGTCCATGCAAAGAAGCCGCAACGTTTACCCACTGTTTTATCCGAAGCTGAAGTAAAAAAATTGCTCGCATGTATGGATGGCGTGGCGGGTCTGGTGGCACGTCTGCTATATGGAACGGGAATGCGTTTGATGGAGGGGTTAAAGCTACGCGTCAAAGATGTTGATTTTGATCGCCGAGAAATTTTGGTGCGTGATGGCAAAGGGGCAAAAGACCGCGTCACGATGTTGCCGGATAGCTTAACAACCTCCCTTAAAGAGCATCTGGCTCGTCGTCGTGCGATTTTTGATGCAGATACTGCTGCTGGGCAGGTCGATGTATGGATGCCAGATGCGCTTGAACGAAAGTATCCGAATGCTTGCCGTGAATGGGGTTGGCAATTTTTCTTTGTCGCCAATAATGTCTCCACCGACCCCGTTTCAGGTGTCATCAGGAAACATCATCAAGATGAAAAAATGATTCAGCGGCATGTTGCTAAGGCAGCAAAATTAGCTGGGATTGCCAAACCTGTTTCGCCTCACGTTTTGCGTCATTCTTTCGCTACTCATTTATTAGAAAGCGGCTACGACATCCGCACCGTGCAGGAGTTGCTCGGCCATTCGGATGTTTCCACCACGATGATTTATACACATGTTTTGAATAAAGGCGGCAAGGGTGTGGTCAGCCCGCTGGATAGGTAATGCTCGCCCATCGTTGCTTGGTATTTACAGGGGGCTTGAGGAGATAGGCTTCATGCTCAAAGTTCTAAATTTTTGTGCCTTTGAGCTTCGAGATAGATGTCGGCTAGATTAGGGATGTGCCACTCTCAGCATGGTCATCAGTCCTTCTTGGGTCAGTCTGTCCAAGATAGGTGCGAGGTAGGGGATGAATAGCATTAGTACAAAGAAACCGAGTCCCAGGGTGATTGGGAAGCCGACCGCGAAGAGGTTGAGTTGTGGTGCGGCACGGGTGAGGACACCTAGCGCCAGATTGGTGATGAGTAGGGCTGCGAGCAGCGGCAATGAGAGTTGCAGGCCGTAGGCAAACACACTCCCACCCCACAGCACGATGTCGTAATAGCCTTGCTTGGAAATCATGCCGCCTATGGGGAGAGTATGAAAACTTTCCGCTAGTCCGGCCACCATGAAAAGATGTCCATTCATCGCTAGGAAGGCGAGCGATGCAATGATGCTCATCCATTGCGCAATGACTGGCGTGAATGAAGCATTGAGTGGGTCGTAGAAACTAGCGAAACCTAGCCCCATCTGCAAGCCAGAGAATTCACCCGCCATCTCCACTGCAGTGAAAATCAAGCGCATGGTGAAGCCCATCGCCAAGCCGATGATGATTTGTTGTATCAGAATCAGTAGCCCTTGTGCTGAGCCGGCTTCGACTTGAGGCATATCACCCAATGTGGGGGCGATAACGAGGGTGATGAATACGGAGAAACCGACTTTAATTCTGACGGGGACTTGTTTGTTGCCGAGTATCGGGGAGCTGGCGACCAGTGCCAGTATGCGTGCCAGCGGGAACATGAAAGCGACCAGCCATGATTCAAGTTGAATGCTGGTGAAGCTGATCATGACGCTAACCTATCATCCAAGGGATGTTGCCAAACAACCTTTGCACGTAATCGACCATGCTGCCTATGATCCATGAACCAGTAAGCATCAGCACAAGGAACATCGCTAGCAACTTTGGGATGAAAGACAAAGTAGCCTCGTTGATTTGGGTGGCAGCTTGGAAGATGCTCACCAGTAGACCGATGAGCAAAGCGGTGAGTAGCATCGGAGCGGCGATCATCAGTGTCATCTGCATCGCCTGCTGTGCCAAAGTCATGACGGCTTCGGGGGTCATGTGTAGAAACTCTGAGCAAGTGAGCCGATCAGCAGATTCCAGCCATCCGCGAGGACGAACAGCATAATTTTAAACGGTAGAGAGATCACTGAAGGTGAGACCATCATCATACCCAAGGACATCAGCACACTGGCGACTACCATGTCTAAGATGAGGAAGGGGATGAAGACCACGAAGCCAATCTGGAAGGCTGTCTTTAATTCACTGATGACATAAGCTGGCACGAGGATGCGCAGTGGTGTGGCCTCTGGGCTTTCCAGAGGTTCGCTGTTGGAAATTTTGACAAATAGCGCGAGGTCTGCCTGACGGGTCTGACGCAGCATGAAGGCTTTGAGTGGCACGATGCCTTTGTCTGCAGCATCTTGCAAACTCAGCTTGTTTTCGCTGTAGGGCAGATAGGCATCCACATATATCTTGTCCAACACTGGTGACATCACAAAGAAGGTCAGGAATAAGGCCAGTCCAATCAACACTTGGTTAGGTGGTGCGGATGGTGTGCCGATAGCGGAACGTAACAGCGACAAGACGATGATGATGCGAGTGAAGCTAGTCATCATCAGTAGGATCGCAGGCAGGAAACTCAGCGAAGTAAGCAGGATCAGTGTCTGTAAACTCAGGCTATAGGTCTGACCGCCGCCGGGTGCTGGGCTGCTGGTGATTGCGGCTAAGCCAGTCTCGGCCCACGCTGCTTGTGTGTAGGCGGCGAGCAGCAACAGGAGCAGACTCAGTAAATAGTGATTACGCTTCATCTTTCTTCTCGGTGAAACGCTTCAACCAGACTTGGAAAGGAATCTCGGGAGGTGCTGTCTTACTCCCAGTCTCTGTTTGTTCTATACGTGGCAAGGTGTGCAAGGTGCGAATCTGTCCTGGCCCCACACCAACCACCAACCAGGTGTCATCCACCTCGACCAATACGATGCGTTCGCGTTGTCCGATTGCAACTCCGGCGATTACTTTGAGATGTTCACCACCGACCTGACGAGTCAGATTGGTGCGTTTGAGTAACCATGCCACCGCCATGATGGCGGCAATGACCAATGCCAGACTGAACATCATCTGCATGATGCTGCCAGTGCCAACAGTCGGCGCAGGATATTCGGGTCGGGCGATTTCAGCATAGGACTGTTGCGCAGTCGCGAGCAAAAAAAGACCGACAAAATTTGATACAACAGCGGGAGCGCAAGACCGCAGGGGTCTTCCCGTTGAACTATGGGCGAGATAAGTCTTCGCCTGAGTTATGCGTGAGAGAGGGGTGCGCATCTTATCGGTTCAAACGGCGTAAACGCTCCGAAGGTGTAATGATGTCGGTCAGGCGTATGCCTAGCTTGTCATTCACTACCACGACCTCACCCTGAGCGATGAGGAAACCATTGATCATTACGTCTAATGGTTCACCAGCCATGCCGGATAATTCCACCACGGAACCCTGTGCTAATTGCAGAAGATTTTTAATCGGCATCTTGGTACGACCCAATTCCACAGATAGCTGCACTGGGATGTCCATGATCATGTCTAGATCATTCTGTGTGGTAGCACCACCAGCAGAGCCGAACTGTTCGAATACATGTGGTTTTGCCGGCTCTACTACAGGCGGCTCTACTGCTGCCTGTTCAGCCATCGCAGCACCCCAATCGTCAGCGCTGATTGCATCTTCTTCAGACATTGTTTTCTCCTTCGCTCATTGTGAGCATCTTCTCTATTTTGAGTGCGTATTGATTGTTCACTGCACCGTATTTGCATTCCATCATCGGTACATCATCGACAGTCGCTGTGATGTATTCATCCATATCCAATGGAATAATGTCACCGTTGCGCATCTTGAGTACTTGTTCCAGTGTCATTCTTGCTGTGCCCAGTGTTGCGATCAGTTCTATGGTGGCTGACTGGACCTGCTTGGAGAGCATTTTCATCCAGCGTTTATCCACCACCATGTGTTCACCCTGCATATTGCTGTACAACAGGTCTTTCACTGGTTCCAACATGGAGTAGGGCATGCAGATATGGAAGGCCCCACCGTTACCACCTAATTCAATTTCAAATGAAGTGACGATGACGACTTCATTAGGGGTGGCGATGTTGGCGAATTGTGGGTTCACCTCTGAGCGTACATATTCAAATTGCAGCGGATATACACTTTCCCAAGCTTTGCCATAGGTCTCGAACACGACTTCCAGCATCTTGTGGATGATGCGTTGCTCGGTTTGTGTGAATTCACGACCTTCTACACGCATGTGGAAACGACCGTCACCGCCGAACATGTTATCTACCACTAGGAAGATCAGGTTGGGGTCGAAGATGAACAGGCCATTACCACGTAAAGGCTTGGCTTGTACTAGGTTCAGATTGGTGGGTACATGCAGATTACGGTTAAATTCAGCGAACTTCATCACCCTGACTGGCCCGACCGATATCTCGGGGGTTCGACGTATGAAGTTAAACAGACCGATGCGGAATAAGCGCGCAAAACGTTCGTTGATAATCTCCATCGTGGGCATGCGCCCGCGCACGATACGTTCTTGGTTGGCGAGGTTGTAACTGCGTACATCACCCGCAGGTGGCGAATCCTCTTTGACCTCATCAGACTCGCCATTGACACCCTTGAGCAGGGAGTCGACTTCGTCTTGTGATAAGAATTCGCTCATGATACTTACTGGATGATGAAGGAGGTGAACAAGACTTCGGCGATGCCGTTGTCTTCCTCTGCCACTTCGTGTTTGGGCGTTGTGTGTGACACAGGTTTTTCTGCTGCGTGCTCGACGATGGCTGACTCGGCAGTTGTATGCGTATCGCCATGAACGTCGCTAGATGTTTCTGCTGGTGCAGGCTGATGTATCACAGGTGCAGCTTGTGTATAGCGCGGCTCTACCTTGAGGAAACCCATTACATATTCGACCTGTTGCTTGATTTCCTCTGCCAGATCTTCTTTGCCTTGCAGGGTGGCGAGCTCTGATGGAGATTTGGTCTGTAACAACATATTGATGCGATGCAGGATCTCAGGATTACTGGCTTTAATTTTCTCTTCCAATTCGGGCTCAGTAATCTTCAAAGAAATTGCCACTTGTAAATAGCGGTCACCATCTTCATGAATCAGGTTGGACGTGAAGGTACCTAGTTCTACATACTTAGGTGGAGCGGTTGGCTTTTTCTTGGCGTGGACTTCTTCTGCCGCAGCGTCATCATGAGGTTTCATCATGACGTAGGCAGCTGCACCTCCGCCTATCAGCAACGCGGCAGCGACAATTATGATGAGCATCTTTTTGCTCTTTTTAGGAGGTGCATCACCAGAGGCGGCTGCGGCGGCAGTTTTTGCGGGCTTGGACATTTTGGTCTTCCTTAATTGATAGCGTGATTATGAGAAATATTACTTGGTATCAATGTGGCGATTAAAGCCGATGTTCTATATCAACTCGGGCTTTCAAAATTCACTTAGGCGAACGTATCTACCATGCCATTGTGTCTGCGCAGTGACTGGACCCCAACCGTTGAAGGCATCGCAACAGACTGTGCAGGACTGTTATCCCAAGCCCTGTTGTCGCGTTGTGAGCCCTGCTGAGAATTGGTATTGCTATCACGTTGTGATTGATCATTTACGCTTGTGTTACCTAGGGTGATACCGTTTTCGGCCAAGATTTCGCGCAACTTAGGCAGAGAGTTCTCGACGGCTTCACGTACTGCCAGATGTGGAGAGCTGAACATCACCGTGGCTTGGTTCTCCGACACTTTGAGCACCACGCTTAAAGGGCCCAGATCTGGTGGATTAAGGTGTAATTCAGCAAACTGGTCTTGTTGGCTATTCGTCATCCAACTGATTTTCTGGGTGAACTCATCAGTCCAGCCGTGCTTACCCAGAGGCGTAGCCATCGCTGGCAAGTTCACCGGGGCGTGTGATTGGAGCGCGGCCGTGCCAGACATCTGTGCGGCAACGACCTGTTCTATGGTTTGCGCGACGGGTTCCTTGGATGCGGCGGCGATAAGCGCCACTGGATCGTGGGCTGTAGCAGATGAATCCAGTTTCATCGTTTTGACAGCCACATTGCTAGTTGTACTAACTTGAGCTGCTGGATGTACCAGCGCTTTAGAATCAATCTTCAGGCCAGCGGCCGTTTTTTCATTTTGAGGCGTGAGCAAGACTGGCTTCTCTGGCTTAGCTGATGCCTTGTCTGTCAGCACTGTGGATTTTGCATCGGCTAGGGTTGGCAACGCTACTAACTCTGCATCTACAGCACCAGCCTTAACATCAGCACCAGCCTTAGCATCTGCAGCACCAGCCTTAGCATCTGCAGCACCAGCTTTAACATCTAGTGCGCTAGTAGCTGTCTTATTGGAGACGGTTTCTACCGCTGCGGGAATGGCTGGGTTACGGTCTTCCTGCATAGGTTGTATCAGTGCGATGACAGTGTTGGCTGTATCGGCAACCGATGGAGTAGTGGGCGTATCCGCTTTGATATCAACGAGCTCATTCTTACTGGTAAGCTTGCCATGGGATTTTTCTGGCATCACGGTTGCGCGTGGGGCATTGTCACTAAGCTGTTGTGCCAGTACGTTGCCGAAAGTCTTGCCATCGGCTACATCAGATTTGGCATTAGCGCCTTTCTCACTGATGGTGGCGACAATTGATTTGCTAGGTGTATGTATCGTGTTCATGGCGATATCCTTGTTCAGTCGTTGTTTTCTGATTCATTAATCATGCGTCTGGCAACAAAGCGTCCGGTATGTTCATCCAGTGCACGTTGCTCTGAGGTCGCTTCTAATTTCTTTTGCACTTCGATATGACGATCTTGCAAAGTAGTGAATGATTTCAAACGACGTTGGGTGGAATCGAACTCGGTGCGACCAATCTGTACCGAGACTTTGCTTTGTTCCAGCACCTTGCGTTGTTGCATGATGGCTTCGTCGAGCTTGTTAATGAAACTTTGGAAATTGCGCAACTCTAGCGGATCCATGCCATTCACTGTGGCGGCTTGCAGGCGTGTTTGATAATCGCTGCGATAGCTTTGCAATAACTCTAGCTTTTCCTGTGCCACCGCTTGATTACGGTTGCGTTGCCCTAGTTCGCGAGTGGCCGACTCGGTCTTGTGCTGAGCGAGGTTGAGTAGCGGTTGCAGTGTGAAGGTTTTGTTCATGGTTTAATCAATCAAGTTTTGTACTCTGAGAACAATGCATACAATTGTGCGATGCTGTTTATGCTGTTCTCCTGCTGGAACATGCCTTGCTTAAGGAATTGCTCCATGCGTGGATACAGCACAATGGCCTGATCCAGCAACGGGTCACTACCGTGTACATAAGCGCCTACGCTGATCAGGTCGTGATTGCGTTGATAGTGCGAATACAATTGTTTGAAGCGTTGCACCATATTCAGATGGTCCTGATCCACTAGATGGGACATGACGCGGCTGATGGAGGCTTCGATATCGATGGCGGGGTAGTGGCCTTGTTCGACCAAACGACGTGACAACACGATGTGTCCATCCAGAATGGCGCGTGCACTATCGGCAATTGGGTCTTGCTGGTCATCACCTTCAGTAAGTACAGTATAGAAGGCTGTTATGGAGCCACTGCCTTCAAGCCCATTACCTGCGCGCTCTACCAGTTGTGGCAACTTAGCAAAAACAGAAGGGGGATAACCCTTGGTTGCTGGTGGTTCACCCACTGCCAGCGCAATCTCGCGCTGTGCCATGGCATAACGAGTCAGCGAGTCCATGATCAACAAGACGTGCTTGCCTTGATCACGGAAATATTCTGCGATGGTGGTGGCGTAAGCTGCACCTTGTAAACGCATCAGTGGTGATGTGTCTGCAGGTGTGGCGACCACTACGGAGCGAGCCAAGCCTTCCTTACCCAAGATGTCGTTGATGAATTCTTTTACTTCTCGGCCACGCTCACCAATCAGTCCGACCACGGTCACATCCGCAGTGGTATATCGTGCCATCATGCCTAGTAATACGCTCTTACCTACGCCACTACCCGCGAACAAACCCATGCGCTGGCCGCGTCCTATTACCAGCAGACTGTTGATGGCACGTACCCCAACATCTAAGGTGTGGTCGATATTGGCGCGTTCCAAGGGGTTGAAAGGGCGGCTCTGCAATGAGGCAGATTTGGCATCTATAAGTGGGCCAAGTTGATCCAGCGGTTTTCCTGCACCGTCCAATACGCGACCTAGCAGCATGTCACCGACAGGCAAGTGTTTGCCTAAATCGGCTGAGCGACGTTTCGTCACTCTTTTGCCCTGTAAGGTGGGCGTATGACTGTGTTCTATTTGGGTGACACGTGCACCGGGCACCAGCCCATAGACGGTATTTTCAGGCATGAGGAATAGACGTTCGCCAGCGAATCCGACCACTTCTGCTTCCACAGTGCAATTGGGCAGGTGTATGGAGCAGGTGCTGCCTACTGGTACTTGCAGGCCGACTGCCTCCATCACAAGACCTGTCACCTTGGTGAGATGTCCGCAAGGTTGCGTAGGCTTGCTGTCCTCCACGTACTGCTGACTCATGTCCAGCAGATTCAACCAGCGTGAATGATGGGCGTTCAGGCTATCCATGATTGGTCTTGTCCTATCGAATTCAACACACGTTTCCAGCACTCCTCACTGGTCGCATCGATAAAGCTGTGTGCGGTTTTAACCAAACAACCACCGCGTTCGAGTTTTTCGTCGGTAAATATTTTCCAGCCTGCATGAGCCAATTCATCGCCCATGTGTTTGCGAACTAGCTCTGCATCCAAAGGATGCAGGACGACGTGTGCGTTCTGATTGAACTGGGGTAGGGTGCTGATCGCGTCTTTGATAATATCGAAGATTATCTCTGGACGGAAAGTGGTAGTTTCGCGCACCATCTTCTTGGCTATTGATATGGATAAGGCGACCAGAGATTGTGATATCTGCTCATCCATCTGGTTCAGACCTTGCTGTAGGTTTTGTAACAGCGTATCCATAAGGGCTGCTTCTTCACGTGCCCGTGCGATACCGGCTTCATATCCTGTCTGGTAGCCGCTGTCGTAGCCCATTTGATGTCCGGTGCTGAAACCTTCCTCATGGCCTTTCTGTTGTGCGAGGGCCAGTGCCTCGGGGCTTAGGTTGCTCGCGTTCTTGTGTCCACTATTGGGTTGATCGAAGGACGATAACTCCCAGCGTTGATAGGCGGTCATCTGTTCTTTGGGGATCACCCCACCAGCAGATTTTGCATTTTGTATATGGTCGTTAGACATACGCTTCCTCGCCCTTGCCGCCTAATACAATCTGACCTTCGTCTGACAAACGGCGTACTGTCTTGAGAATCTCTTTCTGATTCGATTCGACTTCGCTGAGTTTGACTGGTCCCTTGGATTCCAAATCTTCGCGCATCATCTCGGCAGCACGCTGCGACATATTTTTGAAGATCTTCTCGCGTAACTCTTCACTGGCACCCTTGAGCGATACGATAAGGGACTCGGACTGGACTTCGCGCAATACCAATTGGATACCACGGTCGTCTATTTCGAGGATGTTCTCGAACACGAACATCTTGTCTTCTATCTTCTGTGCCAAATCTGGGTCATGAGTGCGCACGTTCTCTATCATCTCGGCTTCCAGTGTGCCACCCATGTAGTTGAGAATCTCCGCTGCCGCGCCTACGCCACCTTGCAGATTCTTCTTGTTGAAGGTGTTGCCTGACATCAAACGGCTCAATACATCATTCAGTTCACGTAAGGCCAAGGGTTGTACGCTGTCCAGCGTGGAGATACGCAACAGCACGTCATTGCGGGTGCGCTCGGTGAGCATCTTGAGAATACTGGCTGCTTGGTCGGGTACCAGATGGACCAAAATAGTGGCGATGATCTGGGGGTGTTCGTTGCCTATCATCTCGGCGACAGCACCTGGGTCCATCCACTTCAGACTCTCGATGCCGCTGGTGTCACTGTTATGCATGATGCGATCAAGTAAGGTGGCGGCTTTATCATCGCCTAACGCCTTAGTGAGCATGCTCTTGATGTAGTCGTTGGAGTCCATGCCTATACTGGTCTTGCTGGAGGCAGATACCAGAAAATCGTCGAATACGTGGGTGATCTGCTCTCGGGTCAGATTCTTTAAAGCCACCATAGCAGCACTAATCTTCTGTACCTCTTTGGGGCCGAGATATTTCAGCACTTCAGCTGCTTCGGCTTCACCCAAGGTGATGAGGAAAATCGCGCTTTTTTCTACGCCGTCACTCATTTCCGTTCACCCATTCCTTGATTACACTTGCGACGATCTTGGGATCTTGCTGAGCGATCTGACGCGCAGCCTGCAATCCTTGCTCATACGGCTGAGCCGCTACACCGTGTATGTTCACTGCCGCCTGCTGGGCAGTTTGGCTTAGGCCGTCACTTTCTCTGTTACCAGACAGATTGCCCGTCTCATCCAAGAAGCCTTCCTCGTGATTTTTGACTTTAGGTGAAATTAGGGGCTTCAGGGCGGGTTTGATGACGCCGAATACCACAATCAGCATGACGATGGCGATTAACAGATACTTCACCAGACTGACACCTTCGTTGATCATCTCAGGTTGCTTCCAAAGTGGTACTTCGGGGGTGACTTCCTTTTCCTCCATGTTGAAAGCTGCATTTTGGATGCTGAGTGTGTCGCCACGGGTTTGGTCATAACCGACCGCTTCGCTGACCAGTTGGTTGATTTGGGCCTTTTCATCATCGGTGAGCGGTTTGTAGCTGACTACGCCCTTGTCGTCAGTGACTTTGCGGTTATTTACCACCACCGCGACCGAGATGCGTTTGATTGCACCGACCGGGAATTTAGTATGGCGTATGGTTCGATCCACTTCAAAATTGGTGGTCGCTTCTTTTTGAGTGCTGGAAGGTGTGCCATTCGCACCTGCTGGATCGGCTGTGGGCGTGGTCAGCGGGGCAGTGGCAGGGACGGGAGGTTGGTTGCTCAACGCGCCAGGGACACCACCTGTATTAGCAGTGGTGTTGCTAGCATCAGAGGTCTGTAAGCTGCGCACTGACATCTCTTTTTTATCTTGATTGGGCTTGTATATCTCTGCAGTCTGTTCGCTCTGCGAGAAATCAATATCCGCTGTGATTTGCGCATGTACATTGGCGGCACCTAATAGCGGAACCAAGATGGCCTCCACGCGTTGTACATAGCTGCGTTCTATCTGCTGTATGTATTTAAGCTGGTTGGTATCCAGCCCTTGGTCGCCTATGCCATCGTGATTCGCACTCAGCAAGGTCCCGCTTTGGTCGACCACCGTGACGTTTTTGGCGGACATGTCAGGCACGCTGCTGGAGATCAAATGCACGATGGCACTGACTTGTGCTGAATCGAGTAAACGCCCCCCGTTCAGCGTCAGTACCACTGAAGCGGTGGGCTTTTGCTGCTCTTTGATGAATACGGTGGGTTTGGGGATAGCTAGGTGTACACGTGCACTTTGCACCGATGCGATGCTCTGTACTGAGCGTGCCAATTCACCTTCCAAGGCGCGCTGATAATTGACCTGTTCAGCGAATTGGCTGATGCCGAATTTCTGATTCTCCATCAATTCGAAGCCGACATTCCCACCTTTGGGTAAGCCTAAGGTCGCCATTTTCAAACGGGTCTCGTAGACGATATTGGCTGGTACCATCAAGGCGCCGCCGCCGTCCGAGAATTTGTAGGGGATGTTCTGCTGTTGCAAAGACTCGATGATGGCACCGCCGTCACGGTCGGAAAGATTGCTGTACAGCACACGGTATTCCGGTGTTTGTCCCCACATCCAGATGCTGGTCAGTAGCGCGATCAAGACTGCGACACCAATTGCGATGCCGAACTTTTGTCTGGTATCGAGTTGATTGATGCTGCTTGTTGGGATGTTTGCTTGGTCTGCCATGATATTTACGTTTGATCCACCCGTCAGATTCAGTTAAGCACAGTGAGCATTATCAGATTCGTGCCGGAAATAGAAATGTGGAATAAGGGCAGATTAACTGTGCTTTTCCCTGCTAGCTAGAGATGCGTTTGGGCATATCGTGTCAATACTGGAACAAGGAGAACATCATGAATTCTGTCGGAGTCGATAATCTGTTAGCCCAAATGCGGGTGGCTGCTGCTGCAGCTGGATTGCGCGAGCCTGCTCAGGTCAATAAGACGCCGGGGGTGGATTTCGCCAATGTGCTGAAATCATCGCTGGATGGTGTGGCGAAATCCCATAATGATGCCGTAGCGATGAAAAATGCCTTTGTAATGGGTGATGACAGAGTGAGCTTGAGCGATACCATGATTGCAATGCAGAAGGCGGGCATCAATTTCCAAGCGACGGTACAAGTTCGGAATAAATTCATTCAAGCTTATAACGACATCATGAATATGCAGGTATAGAGTTGACTTGTGTAGAAATGGAACGGGCTGCATGAGCAGCCCGTTTTTTAGTAATAGGCCTCCAGATCAGTTAGATCAAGAGGCTGTTGCTAAATTAACGCAGTAAGGTCATTACAGTATTGGGTGTCTGATTCGCTTGTGCCAACACTGCGGTACCTGCTTGTTGCAAGATGTTGTTACGTGCCATCGCCGCTGTTTCAATTGCATAGTCAGTATCCATG
>JBBQKX010000051.1:0-14463 GCA_038327315.1 Burkholderiales bacterium
GGCAGTAGCAGCTAAGAAGCCAGTTGCAAAAAAGGCAGTAGCAGCTAAGAAGCCAGTTGCAAAAAAGGCAGTAGCAGCTAAGAAGCCAGTTGCAAAAAAAGCCGTGGCAGCTAAGAAGCCAGTTGCAAAAAAGGCAGTAGCAGCTAAGAAGCCAGTTGCAAAAAAGGCAGTAGCAGCTAAGAAGCCAGTTGCAAAAAAGGCAGTGGTAGCTAAGAAGCCAGCAGTTAAGCCAGTGGTAGCTAAGAAGCCAGCAGCTAAGCCAGCAGTAAAAGTTGCTACTCCCGCCCCAGTTGCTAGCAAACCGGCTGCGCCAGCTCCATCGGCACCAGCTCCCGTTCGTCCAGCAGCCTCTTGGCCTTTTCCGACACCAGGTATCGGCAAGCCAAACTGATCAGGGCGTTAAGGGGTAAGCCCCTGAATTTTTTTGATGGGGCCCAACCTAGGGGCTTTAATATTTGGCGCACTACCCGGTGCGTGCGCCTTTTTATTAGCCTAAATTAAAGTAAGTTAGATGCACTTACAGTACTTCATTTAGAGTACGTGAGTGGTTTTTTCGTCCTAAATATGCCCCTTCAGCGTCAAGCTATATAGCGTGATTGGTGCTGCACTATTCTTGTCTAACGCAATTCCTGCTTCTACTCCTGCAATCGCTATACTCGTTGCATCGTCGAATTGACTGTACGCCAGATGCAATGCTCCTAGGGAGAACTCATGCCCAGAACCAATCGCCCAATATTGCGTGTATTCGAATACCTCGCGCATGGAATAGATGCCGAATATGCCGTATTGATTTGCAATCAATGCAGTGATCTGGCTGGATTCATAAGGGTCTTCCTCGTCTTCTTTAGGATTGAGGAAGCACTCTTCTTTTAGGACGGGGTGTAGTTTGCGAAACGTTTCGTAAATCTCTGCCTTGCTGTTAAGCTTCGCATCAGGTGTTTTGGCTAAGAGATTAGCTAGCACCAAGTGATGGGCCGCACTGCCACAAACGCCGACGTAGCTTTCTCCGATGTGTAATATCTTGTCATGAGAGGCATCAAGATGAGAGGGTAGTCGAGTATTGCCAAAGGTGGTCAGCGTATCTGCAGCAATAGTGGCGATACCATTCTTTCTGACAGCGACTATCGTAGTCATGATTAGTATCCTAGGATGTAGATGATGGTGACATTATCCCCGATTAAAACGAGATTGAATTTCCCTTGAGCTTCTTTAGTCTAGAACTACCTTATGTTCGTGATGCGTCACGATACTTTTCTCCGCTACGCGATATGCACGGTGCAATCTGGTTGGATAGCAGCAACTTGTCGCGCTACGACATCATCAGTGCATCTCCACAGCACTCACTTAAGATCAGCAAACTTAACGTAGATCCATTTGTATGGCTACGTAATGCTTTGGGTGAGGCCATTCCTTCCGTCTTAGATGTGCCATTCGCAGGAGGAGCATTGGGTTACTGGAGTTATGACCTAGCAAGGACACAACTAAATCTCCCCGAAGAGCACGGACAGCCCGACAGTATTCCCTTGATGTACGTCGGTATCTACGATTGGGCTTTGCTGTTAGACCATGAAGCTAAGCGTGCTCGCTTGGTCTCGCACAGAAGATATGCAGAAACCAATCAGATACTCTTGGAAGTCCAATCTCGATTGGCCATGGGGTATTCATCTGCAAACATCGCATTCAGTATAAATAGTGATGTAGTGTCTAACTTCAGTCGTACAAGCTATAAGCGCGCATATGAGCAGATACAGCAGTATCTGCGGGCGGGTGATTGCTATCAGATTAATTTAGCACAATGCTTTAGTGCTGTGGCAAGTGGGGATGCATTCGAGGCATATCAGAAGTTACGCGAGCTAAGTCCAGCACCCTATTCAGCCTTTATGGATTTAGATGGTGTGCAGGTGTTGTGCGCCTCTCCGGAACGCTTTCTAAGTGTGGTGAACGGTGAAGTCGAAACCAAACCGATCAAAGGCACTCGTCCTCGCAGCGCGAATGTGGAGCAAGATAAAGCTTACGCTGCAGATTTGGCGCAGCATCCCAAAGATAGAGCAGAAAATCTGATGATAGTAGACTTGCTGCGCAATGATTTGGGTAAAAGTTGCGAGCCAGGGTCGGTGCATGTTCCCAATTTATTTGCAGTGGAAAGCTATGCCAATGTCCATCATCTGGTGAGTACCGTACGAGGAAAGTTGGCACAAGGACGTAATGCATTAGATGTACTGCAAGATTGCTTTCCTGGCGGCTCAATCACGGGTGCACCCAAGAAACGCGCTATGGAGATTATCGATCAGTTGGAGCCGAATAGGCGCAGCATCTACTGCGGGGTGATTGGCTATATAGGCTTTGACGGCAATATGGATACAAATATCGTCATACGTACTATGGTGTACGGTGCGGGTAAGATATGCTGTTGGGCGGGCGGTGGCATCGTGGCAGATTCGCAATGTGCAGACGAGTATCAAGAGACGCTGGATAAAGCATCGGTGATGCTGGCGGTGCTGGCACATTTCGGCGGAGATTTTGCCGCACAAAATTGAAATCGAAAACGCGCTAAGTCGCGTTTATGAGCTGGTCTTTACTCGAATGATGCGCACAACCTCGGGTATTCTGCGCAAGCTACGCATCACGTGTGCCAGATGCAATCTGTGGCTAACTTCCAGTGTGAAATAGAGTGCAGTGTACTCACCTTCGTTGTTGAAGTTGATGTTCTCGATGTTGGACTCCGCATCAGAGATTGCCGCAGCAACCTTGGCCAGCACACCACGTTGGTTGGAAACCAGTAACTTGATGCTAACCACGAAGGTGCGGTTGATATTTTTGTCCCAAGCAACGTCCAACCAATGTTCACCACTGCGTCCACGGCGCAAAGAAGAACAATCATGGGTGTGTACTATCAGACCTTGACCACTCTTGATAACGCCTATGATGGGATCGCCAGGGATAGGGCGACAACACTTAGCAAACTGTATCGCCATACCTTCAGTACCTTGTATGGTGATGATTGTGGCAGCTGAGACATCACCACTCTGTGCATCACTGACCTGAGCCAGTTGACGGGCGACAACCATATTCAACCTGCGTCCTAGGCCTATATCGGCAAGCAAGTCTTGTTTGCTCTTGAGGCCAGTATCGCGCAACAATTTCTGCCATTTAGACTCTTCTATGTCCTGTAAGCGCAAACCTAATGAATGGAATGCCTGACTCAGCAGCCTTTCGCCGAGTTGCGATGACTCACCAGACTGCTGAACCTTCAAGAAGTGTCGGATATGACTGCGCGCTTTACTGGTCGTGACATAGCCCAGCCAAGCAGGGTTGGGCTTGGCGTGTGCGGCAGTGATGATTTCTACCCGGTCGCCGTTCTTCAACTCGCTGCGTAATGGCACAAGTTCGAAATTGACTTTGACCGCAACGCAACGGTTACCGATATCGGTATGCACGTTGTACGCGAAGTCGACCGCGGTCGACCCTCTGGGTAAGGACATGATCTTGCCTTTAGGCGTGAATACATAGACCTCATCTGGGAAGAGATCGACCTTGAGATGTTCTAGGAACTCTGCCGAGTCACTACTTTGGCTCAGGCTTTCCAGCAGATCCTGCAGCCACTGGTGCGTTTTTTGGTGCAGGTCGTTGATGTTCTCGTGACCACTCTTGTATAACCAATGAGAAGCGACGCCCGCATCGGCAATTTTGTGCATCTCATGGGTGCGTATCTGTATTTCTATGGGTGTGCCAAAAGGGCCAAACAACGTGGTATGCAAGGACTGGTAGCCATTCACCTTTGGAATGGCGATGTAGTCTTTGAATTTACCGGGTATAGGTTTGTACAAGCCATGCAGCGCGCCCAAGGTGATGTAGCAGGAATCTATATCTTCAACCAATACACGAAAGCCATAGATGTCCAGCACTTCGGCAAATGCTAAAGACTTACTCTGCATCTTCTTATAGATACTATAGATATCCTTTTCACGTCCGGTTACAGCGGCAAGAATGTGCTGCTCGGCTAATCTTCTCTGTACGGCGTCCAAGATCTTATTGACGACCTCGCGGCGGTTACCGCGAGCGACCTTGAGTGCCTTGTTGAGCACCGAGTAGCGGTTGGGGTGTAAATGTTTAAAGCTCAGGTCCTGTAGTTCATGATGGAAGTCATTCAACCCCAGACGATTGGCTATGGGCGCATAGATATCCATCGTTTCCTTGGCGATACGTGCGCATTTTTCAGGCGCCATAGATCCCAAGGTGCGCATATTGTGCAGACGGTCAGCAAGTTTAATCAGGATGACCCGTACATCGCGCGCCATCGCTAATAGCATCTTGCGGAAGTTTTCTGCTTGCGCATCTTCGCGGGTTTCGAACTGGATCTTGTCCAGCTTGCTCAAGCCCTCGACAAGCTCGGCAACAGGTGTGCCGAAGCGCTCTGCGACTTGTGCGGCAGTGATAGGGGTATCTTCGATTACATCATGCAGCAAGGCCGCGATGATGGCTTGTACGTCTAGATGTAGCGGGGTGAGGATACGTGCTACTGCGATGGGGTGCGTTACATAGGGGTCGCCAGAATGGCGCATCTGACCTTCATGCGCAAACCGGCTGTATTCAATGGCATCTCGGACGTATTCGATATCCTGTTCTTTGAGGTAAGTTGATACTTCCTCTAGGAGTCTCTCTGCGTCCGCCATACATTACTCGATTTTATGAGTGTTTAAGCCATGCCGCGGTTCAGGATTTCTTTGCCGACCTTACCTTCGCTAATCTCACGCAAGGCAACTACAGTAGGCTTGTCCTTGCTTTCTTCGACCAAGTGAGTTGCGCCGTTGGACAGCTGGCGTGCGCGATAAGCTGCAGCAAGGGTCAGCTCGAAACGATTAGGGATGTAGGAAAGACATTCTTCGACAGTGATACGTGCCATGGTTTACTCCGGTTTCTGCAATTGATTGATAAGGGATTCGTAACGGGACAGTTGTTTGGTGCAAGTTAGTTTTGCGCTTAACACCACCGCATTCAACTCGCGCAATGCCTCGTTCAAATTGTCGTTGATGATAACATAATCGAATTCAGCCACATGAGCGACATCGTCACGAGCCGCCGCCATACGGTGAGCAATTACATCGGCATGATCGGTGCCACGCCCAGTCAGTCTTTGTCTGAGCGCTGCCAAAGAAGGCGGCAGAATGAAGATGCTAATTGCACGGGGGAACTGTGTACGTACCTGTTGGGCACCTTGCCAATCTATTTCGAGCAAGATGTCTCTACCCTTGGCATTCTCCTGTTCAATCCAAGTCTGGGAAGTGCCGTAATGGTTACCGTATACCTCCGCACTCTCTAAAAACTCCCCGCGCTTCTGCATCTCAATAAAATTCTTACGGCTAACAAAATGGTAGTCCTTTCCATCTACTTCGCCGCTTCGTGCGGCACGGGTGGTGTAGGAGACCGATAGGTCTATTTGTGGATTGATGTTGAGCAGGGCGTGAACTAGGCTAGTTTTGCCTGCACCGGAAGGAGCACTGATGATGAATAGATTGCCTGACATAGATGACCTCGTTACTGATTTAGTGATTATTTGGTGCGTTGCTGACATTTTGTATGGGATTAACCTTGAACCACATAGCATATAGCGCGGGCAGATACAGCAAGGTCAAGAAGGTCGCGACCAGCAATCCGCCCATGATGACGATGGCCATAGGTCCCCAAAATACGCTGCGGGTAAGCGGGAGCATAGCCAGTATAGCTGCCGCTGCTGTAAGCATGATAGGTCGGAAGCGTCGTACTGTGGACTCTACGATGGCATCGTAATGACTTAGGCCGGACGCCCTATCCTGACCAATCTGATCTAACAGGATTACAGAGTTTCGCATGATCATGCCACTCAGCGAGATCATGCCCAGCATGGCAACGAAACCAAAGGGTACATGGAAAGCGAGCAATGAAGCGGTCACGCCGATGATACCCAGTGGTGCGGTGAGTAAAGCCAAAGCAACCAGACTGAAGCGTTGCAACTGCAGCATCAGGAGGGACACAATCAGGAAACCCACTAAGGGCATGACGGCCATGATGGAGTCGGTCGCTTGATCGTCACCTTCCAGAGCGCCACCAGCATCGATGTGATATCCCGAGGGCAGTTGAGCTCGCAGAGCATCCAGTTTTTGATTGATGGATAAGCTGACATCGGGTGCACTGACATCATCGGGTACGTCAGCGCGCACTGTGACCACGGGCAAACGATTCATGCGCCAGATGATGCCATCCTCTTCACCTATGTTGATGTTGGCGATTTCTCCCAAGGAAACATATTTGCCATTTCCAGCAAGTAGCTTGAGCTTGGATAAGGCTTGTGGATCGTCGCGGTCATCAGCATCGCTACGGGTGATTATTTCGATACGCTTACTGCCTTCGCGCAGACTAGATACGCTTAGTCCAGATAGCAAACTTTGCAAGTTGCGCGAGATGGTCTGTGAAGATAAACCCAATGCGCGTGCTTTTTCTTGGTCTACATCGATATGTACCACACGTATCTTTTCGTTCGAATCTAGACTCACATTCTTGGTACGTGGGTCTTGCTTGACGATACTCTCTACTTTGGCAGCAAGTGCGTACAGAGTCTGTGTATCTTCGCCGCGTACACGGAATTGAACCGGATAGCCGACTGGCGGGCCGTTCTCTAAGCGAGAGATACGTATACCTAATTCGGGATAATCGTTCGCTAGCATCTTGCGTATGTTTTTCAGTACATCCTCGCGACGATGCATATCCTTGGTCGTGATGACTAATTGGGCATAGTTCACCGCAGGTAGGTTGAGATCAAGTGGCAAGTAGAAGCGCGGTGTGCTGCCACCGATGTAGCTGGTGTAATTGGTAATATCTGGAATGGTAGCGAGTTTCTTCTCGATCTGATTGGTCAAACCTTCGGTAGACCCAAAGGTACTACCCTCAGGCAACCAAACATCCATTAATAGTTCAGGACGATCCGACGCAGGGAAGAACGCCTGTTCGACTTTGCTGAATCCGGCTAAGGCAAGCAAAAACACCACCAGTGTTAGTGCGACTACCATGCCTTTGTGCGCCAGACAGACTTTCACCAAGGCACGAAAGTATTTGTAGAAGCCTTGCTGATAATGTTCGTCGTCAACGCCACGATGCGTATCCGACAATAATTTGTAACCCATGAATGGCGTGAAGATCACAGCGACGAACCAAGAGACTACTAGTGCGATGGTGACGACTGCACAAATGGAAAAGGTGTATTCGCCCGCAGAAGATTTCGCTAGGCCTACCGGCAAGAACGCGGCTGCGGTGATAAGTGTGCCAGTAAGCATGGGGAGGGCTGTACTGGTGTAGGCAAAAGTGGCGGCATGCAATCTACTCCAGCCTTGAGCGAGCTTCACTTGCATCATTTCGACCGCAATCATCGCGTCGTCAACCAATAGCCCCAGAGCGATGATGAGGGCGCCCAGTGATACGCGATGTAAGTCGATACCGAATAGGTGCATGAGCAGGAAGGTGCCGGCAAATACTAATGGGATAGAGAGGCCCACTACCAGACCCGCTCGCACCCCCAGACTCAGAAAACTGACCGCCAACACGATGGCTAAAGCTTCCAGCAATGCGCCCATAAACTCGTTCACAGAATGTTTGACTACTGCGGACTGGTTGGATACCTGATGGATAGTGACATCAGCAGGCAAATGGGAGCGGATATGCTCTATCTGTTTATTCAAGTCCTTACCTAGGCGCGTCACATCCCCCTGCTCAGACATAGATACCGCGAGTGCGATGGCTTCCTTGCCCATACTGTGGACTTTGAATGAGGCTGGGTCAGCATAGCCACGGTAGACATGGCAGATATCACCCAGCCGGTAAATCTTGCCGCCAGCACGGACGCCAATGTCCTGCAGGCTTTTGAGTGATTTGAAATCACCACTTACCCGTAATCGTGTGATATCGAAATGGGTGACTACCTCACCTGCAGGCTCTATGGCGTTTTGTGACTTGAGTGCGGCGGCAATCTGTAGCGGGTCTACTTTGAGAGCAGCCAGTCGTTGGCTGGAGAACTCGATATAGATTTTTTCTGGTTGTGCGCCCAGCAGGGTGACTTTGCTAACATCTGCGACATTGAGCAATTCTTCTCTGGCGTCTGCGGCCAAGCCACTTAGCTGCGAATTGTCCAATTTGTCTGAGGTAAAAGCGTAGATGGCCGCAGCTGTGTTGCCGAAATCATCGTTGATGATGGGCAGGCTCACGCCCTCGGGCAGCGTGTCGCGCAGGTCAGACAGTATTTTGCGCACGCTATACCAAGATTTGTCCAGATCAGCTGGGGGCATCGCATCTTTTAGGGTGACAAAGATGACCGCCTCGCCGGCCTTAGAGTAACTACTCACGTTATCTAGCCAAGGAGTCTCTTGCAGTTTGCGTTCTATGCGATCAACCACTTGTTGCTCAATCTCGGTCGCGGATGCACCTGACCAACGCAACTTGATGGTCATCAACTTGAAAGTAAAATCAGGATCTTCCTTCTGGCCCAGCTGTCCGTAGGAAAAGTAGCCCGCCAGCAATAATGCACATAGCGCAAATAGCAATATGGCCTGATGTTTAAGTGCCCAAGCGGACAGGTTGAAGGACTTCATCGTGGTATATCTATTCCAAGTTCTGTATTTGCTCTCGCATCTGTTCGATGAGGATCTTCATTTCCATCGCGCTACGCGATACTTCAGCATCCACTGACTTAGAGCCCAGAGTATTGGCCTCACGGTTGAGCTCCTGCATCAGGAAGTCTAGACGTTTACCAACGGCCCCACCTTGGCCTAGGATGCGGCGCATTTCGGTGAGGTGGCTTGCTAATCTAGACAATTCCTCATCTACATCTATCTTGCTGGCAAACAGAACAATCTCTTGGCGTATGCGTTCGTCATCAGTGTTCTGCATCGCGTCACGCAAACGGGTGATGAGCTTTTGTTCATAGGCAGCGATGGCAGCCGGTACATTCGGCATCACGGCGGCACGCAATGCTTCAATCTTGTCCACGCGGAGCAGCAAAAAGTCCTTGAGCTTCTCACCTTCTCTGGCGCGGCTGGCAGAGAATTCTGTTAGTGCCTCCTTGAGTAAATCGAACAGCGTAGTGCGCAACTCATCATGATTATCGTTGGCGGTGACCATCATGCCGTTCCAGCGCAGTACATCAATCACGCTCAGACTGGTCGAGCCAGGTATGCTGGTCTGAACTTGACGATTCCAAGTGGCCAGTTGCTGCAACAGCTCATGGTTGAGCTCGGCGCCACCCTGTTGGCTACGTGCAGCATAGTTGATACGGCATTCAACCTTGCCGCGTTGCAACTGGGCACTTATTGATTCTCGCATCACGCCCTCGAAGCCGCGCAACTCATCAGGCATACGTAATTGGATGTCCAAGTAGCGATGGTTCACTGCGCGCAACTCCAGACTCAAAGTGCCGCTGGAGAAATCAGCGCCGGTATTTGCGTAACCAGTCATGCTCAGTATCATGGTTTGCCTCTTTAGGTTGATCCGATGGGTATGCGTCATTCCTTATAAATCAACCCAAAGTGAAGGTTGCACCTGTTGCCTGTCTTAGACCTGAGTACACGGGATAAGCAGACGCCAAATAAAAGGACTGGGCGGCGGGCGCGCATTATATTACGATTGCGACCTTATTCGATTCGCTAAGTGATACTTACGCCGCTTCCATACATGAAATTTTCTGTTCACCAAGCCAGTTTAATCGGCAATCGCAAATACAATCAGGACAGGGTTGCATATGCCTATCGCAATGATGCATTGCTCCTAGTCTTGGCTGACGGTATGGGCGGACATCTGCACGGCGAGTTGGCGGCAACGCTGGCAGTAGAAGCCTTCGTGGAACTTTTCACTCTGCATGAAGCGCCATTTGGCGATCCGCAATCTTTCCTAAATGAGACCATGCGTGCAGCGCATCAGCGAATTATGCAATTGCCGCACGATAAGGATGTCGGTTTCCCAGGTACTACCTGTGTCGTTGCACTGATACAGGACGGCAAGATGTACGGTGCGCATGCGGGCGACTCGCGTTTGTATGTATTGCGTGAGCAGGCAGTACACAGCCGTACCCGAGATCACTCCATGGTGCAGCAGTGGTATGAATGGGGTGTGATATCTGAAGAGGAAGCGCGCGTCCATCCTCGACGTAATCAGATCACCAACTGTTTGGGCGGCATAGAGGATATGTTCTATGTTGAGTCCACCCCCGCGATGGAGTTGCAGGATGGGGATGTGTTGTTGTTGGGTAGTGATGGTCTGTGGGGACCATTCACAGATGAGGAGTTGGCGGAATCTTTCTTTGTAAGGCCGCTGGAGCAGGCACTGGAAAATCTGATGGTGCGTGCTTACGAGCGTGAAGAAGGTCATTCAGACAACATCACAGGAATCGCCATAGCTTGGGGCGATAGCGAGCAAGAACGCGAAACAGACGGAACAGTTAGCTACGAACTGGATATTAGCTGACAGTAGGTCCAGCGGACCGTCTAAATAAATCATTACTTAACTCAGTTCAACAGGACAGGATAGACATGCGCCCAAGTAATAGACCAGCCGATCAGCTCAGAGCAATACGTATCACACGCAACTACACTAAACATGCCGAAGGATCAGTGTTGATCGAGTGCGGTGACACCAAAGTCATTTGTACGGCCAGTGTGGAAGAACGTGTACCACCGCACAAAAAAGGTTCTGGTGAAGGTTGGGTTACGGCTGAATACGGCATGCTGCCACGCTCCACCGGCAGCCGCATGCAACGCGAATCTGCCAAGGGCAAACAGTCTGGACGTACGCAGGAGATACAGCGCCTGATCGGTCGCAGCTTGCGTGCCGTGGTCGATTTGCAAAAGCTGGGCGAGCGAACCATACAGATTGACTGCGATGTGATCCAGGCTGATGGTGGTACGCGTACCGCCAGTATCACCGGTGCTTACGTTGCACTCCATGATGCGGTGACGGGGCTCTTGAGCCAAGGCTTGATTGCACAGACACCTTTGAAGGACTTCATCGCTGCGATATCGGTAGGTATCTATGAGGGCACGCCGGTGCTAGATCTAGACTATGTGGAAGACTCAGCCTGTGACACCGACATGAATGTGGTGATGCTGGGTAGTGGTCATTTCGTCGAAGTGCAGGGCACAGCCGAAGGCCATGCGTTCAGCCGGACCGAGATGGATGCGCTGCTGGATCTGGCGCAAGGTGGTATCGCGGAACTGATCGTCAAGCAGCGTGAAGTGTTGGGCGTGTAGGGGTAGTCGCAAGACTTAAGTCGTAAGACGTAAGTTAGACCGCGCATCATTTCAAAAATTCCGCGTAGCGGACACAACCAACTTACGACTTCAAGCTTATGTCTTACGTCTAATTATGAAAAAACTCGTTATTGCATCCAACAATCCTGGCAAGCTAGCAGAGTTCCAGCGTTTGCTTGCGCCGCTGGGTATAGAAGTCGTGACTCAGGCAGAACTGGGTATCTCTGAAGCAGAAGAACCGCATCTGACGTTTGTCGAGAACGCGCTCGCTAAGGCGCGCCATGTCAGCCGTGAGAGTGGTTTACCTGCACTAGCAGATGACTCCGGTATCTGTGTGGCAGCACTCAATGGTGCGCCAGGGGTGATTTCGGCACGCTATTCGGGTTTCCCAAAATCAGACGAGCGCAACAACCGCGCCTTGCTGGAAGCGATGAAGAGTGCCACTGATCGGCGTGCGCATTACACCTGTGTGTTGGTGTTGATGCATTCTGCAGGTGATCCGCAACCCCTGATTGCCGAAGGTGAGTGGCATGGTGAGATTGCACGCGTTCCAAGTGGCAATGGCGGCTTTGGCTATGACCCCTTGTTCTGGTTACCTGAATTGAACAAGACGGCAGCTGAACTGAGTCATGATGAGAAGCAAGACATCAGTCATAGAGGCAAGGCGATGCAGGCTTTGCTGGCGCGATTGAAAGCTTAACGAGTTCACTTAGCTAGGAATAGAATCACCTCCCCATCTACCCATTAGGAGACTCAGATGAAACGTATCTTATTCGGTGTCGCATTGTCATTTGCTTGTAGCGCTGCCGTTGCAGCCGACTTTAAACTCTCCAGCCCTGAGATCAGGCCTCATGCACTGATGGATCAACGCTTCGAGTTCAATGGTTTCGGCTGCTCAGGTCAGAATAAATCTCCTGCTCTGAAATGGAGTGGTGCGCCCAAGGGCACTAAGAGCTATGCGCTCACGGTCTATGATCCCGATGCACCTACGGGTTCAGGCTGGTGGCATTGGATGGTCATCAACCTTCCAGCCGACACTCAGGGATTGCCCGCCGGTGCTGGTGAGTTGAGTAGCACGACCTTGCCAGCTGGCGCAGTACAGAATCGTATCGACTACGGTTTCGCAGCTTGGGGCGGCACTTGCCCCCCCAAAGGCGATAAGCCGCATCATTATATTTTCACTGTATACGCGCTGAAGACTGACAAGCTGGAAGTACCAGCAGATGCAACTGCCGCGCTGACCGGCTTCATGATTCACGCCAACGCCATCGGCAAAGCGAGCTTCACCGCACGCTACGGTCGCGCAAAATAATCGGCTTAGCCGCACTATAGGGGGATGCGTCACATCCTCCGCTTTTCCAGATGATCCCTATCACATTGCATGCACCGACCTCGAAACATTCGCGGTCACTCACTTTTAAAGCTTTACCCCCCTTGTCGCTGTACATCCACATTCCGTGGTGCGTACGCAAATGTCCCTATTGTGATTTCAACTCGCACGAAGCCAAGGCAGACATCCCTGAGCAGGCCTATGTGGCTGCACTGGTACGTGATTTGGAGATGGCTTTGCCGCAGATATGGGGACGCAAGGTGTATACGGTGTTCTTCGGTGGCGGCACGCCCAGTCTGCTGAGCGGTGATGCGATCAACGAGATCCTGCGTAATGTACGCATGTTGTTACCCTTAGATTTGAATGCGGAGATCACGCTGGAGGCGAATCCAGGCACTGTGGAAGCGGATAAGTTTGCGGCTTTTCGTGAGGCGGGTGTGAACCGCTTGTCGATGGGCATACAAAGCTTCAATGACACACACCTCAAAGCCTTGGGACGAATACACGATGCAGCCGAGGCACGTCGTGCGATAGAGCTCGCGCAGCGGCATTTCGATAACTTTAATCTCGATCTAATGTATGCATTGCCGCAGCAGACGCTGGATGAAGCGTTGCAAGATGTGCGTAGCGCGCTGTCGTTTCAACCTAAGCATCTATCTTGTTACCACCTCACGTTAGAACCCAACACCCTGTTCCACCGCAATCCGCCCGTACTTCCCGACGATGATGCGAGCAGTGAGATGCAGCAGGGTATCGAAGCGTTGCTGGCCGAACATGGCTACGAACATTACGAGACCTCGGCTTTCGCGCAAGCTGATAGGCGTGCCAAGCACAATCTAAACTACTGGAAGTTCGGTGATTATCTAGGCATAGGTGCGGGTGCACACAGCAAGCTGAGTTTTCCCGACAAAATTATTCGGCAGGCGCGTTATAAACAGCCGCAAGCCTATATGCAGCAGGTCATGCAGGGTGTGCCTATACAGACTGAGAATGAAGTGGGGCGCGAAGAATTGGGGTTTGAGTTCATGCTCAATGCCTTGCGTTTGAATCAAGGTTTTGATGCGACTCTATTCAACGAACGTACTAGCTTGTCATTATTGGACATACAAAGGGAGTTGAACGAGGCGCAACAGCGCGGTTTGCTGTTCCGCGACCACCAGCGTGTTGCTCCAACCGAATTGGGGCAACGCTTTCTGAATGACTTGCTGGAGATATTTCTGAACGAAAAACACTGAGGCCGCGATTACTGCCCCAGAGGTTTATTGGCTATTACGGCATTGGACCAAGAAGTTGCGACGTTTTTTGCCCTTCAGGCCGTCATTGCCTGCTTCCTTGCTGCAATTACGCTTGTGCTTGGCGGCACTGGCTTCTTGCTTCTTAGCTGCCTTATGTTTGCGAGGAGTTTCAGCTTGACGCATTTCGACGGAGGCTATGTTGACATGCTGTGGGCGTGCAGTTGCTGTGCCTTGGCTATCTATGCCGTATCGTTTCGCTTCTGCGATTGCTTCGTTCTTATTCGCGCATGAGTTGATGTAGTCACCTCTGCGACCACCTTCCATTTTCATGTTCTTGGCGTTTTGTTCGCAAGTAGCTCGTTTTTCCGCAGCGGCAATTGCGCGCAGGTGTTCAGGGGTGTTGGTTTGAGCTAAACAGTTTTGCATGAACACATGGCGATTGTTCGTTGGTTCACGCATGCTGCGTTCTTCACAGCTAGATTGGCTGGCAGCTAAAGCAGTAGAAGTGACCAAAACCAGCAATAAAAATTGAAAGATTTGTGTAATGCGATTCATGATGACCATCCTGCTGTTCTGAGAAGCGGCACTCTAACACCACAAAAATCTACAACTCAAGCCCTATTACGGCCTAGAT
>JBBQKX010000052.1:0-13652 GCA_038327315.1 Burkholderiales bacterium
AATGACCGAAACCTACATCCCCAGCAAAGACGCTTCCCTTGAATCCTCAATACGCACCTTGCAAGCCAAGTTGCTGGAGATCGGCTTCCATGTGGAAGAGCGCTCTTGGCTCAATGAGATCGAGAACATCTGGTCTGTACATGTCAGCGATCGCGATTGCCCGCGCTTGTTCAGTAACGGTAAAGGTGGTTCAGAACTGGCGGCACGTGCCAGCGCACTGGGCGAGTTTTTCGAGCGCCTGAGCACCAATTATTTCTGGACGCATTTCTATCTGGGCAAGACCATCAGCCAGCGCGACTTCGTGCATCACCCCAGCGAGCAATGGTTCCCAGTCCAAGGTGAAGCATGGCCGGATGGCATCCTCACCCCCGAACTTCAGGACTTCTACAACCCTGAAGGCGGCGTACTCGCCGAGCAACTGATAGACCTGAATTCCGGCAATACGACACGTGGCATCTGTGCCATCCCCTATCAGCGTCTGCGTGATGAGAAGCGTGCGTTTTTCCCCGTCAACCTGATAGGTAATCTGTATGTGAGCAACGGCATGTCGGCGGGTAACACCCTGATGGAAGCGCGTACCCAAGCACTGGCAGAGATCTTCGAGCGCGACATCAAGTTCCGCATCATCCGCGAAGGTATCTGTTTGCCCGATGTGCCCGAAGCTGTCATCGCACGTTATCCGCGCATCGCGGCAGGCATCGCGGGTTTGCGTGCAGCGGGCTACGGCATTCTCGTGAAAGACGCTTCATTGGGCGGGCAATATCCAGTGATGAACGTGACATTGCTGCATCCTGAAGACCAAGGCTGCTTCGCCAGTTTTGGCGCACATCCGCGTTTCGAAGTGGCACTGGAACGTGCATTGACCGAGCTATTGCAGGGTCGCGCACTAGACACACTCAAAGACTTCCCCGCGCCTGGCTGCGATATGGATGAAATCACCGACGCACTCAACATGGAGATTCATTTTGTGGATTCCAGCGGCGTGATCAGCTGGGACTTCTTGCGCGACACCCCTGACTACGAATTCGCAGATTGGAACTTCGGCACCACCACAGAGGAAGACTATCACTGGTGCGTGGAGGCTATACACACCAGCGGTCACGACATCTACGTTGCCGACTTCACCCATCTGGATGTATACGCCTGCCGTATCTTCGTCCCCGGCATGTCAGAAATCTATCCGATAGAAGAGCTGCAATGGCAGAACAACACCGTGGGCAATCTGGTGCGCCCAGCCTTGCTGCGTTTGCAGGCCTTGAACGAAGATGAATGCGTACGCTTGCTGGACACACTCAATGAGCTAGACCTTGCCGACAATCTCGCCATCACTACGCTGATTGGTTTAGCTGCAGATGCGAACTCAGCTTGGGCGAAACTGCGCCTAGGCGAACTGAAGACCTTATTGGCGGTTGCCATCGGTGATGATGAAGCCACGCTTGACGGTTGCACATGGATCGCACAACTCGGCGATCTGGGTGAGGCACGTTCCCGCGTCTACCGTTGCCTCGCGCACCTGATACAAATCGAAGGGATGGCAGAAGACGAAAGTAGCGAGCACTACCAAGCGGGTCTGCACCTGCTTTACGGTGCAGAGACACTGCAACAGGCGCAGCGATTATTGAGCGGCGAGCAACAATTCTTCGGCTTATGCGACCTGGGTGACGACATGCAAGGCAGCGACATGCACACCCGCTTGCTGAACGCCTACCGCAAGGTTTGGAAAATCGCTTAACTGGTATGCGGGCTAGATGCCCGCACACCAACTCGACTATTCACCTTTCCAGCATGTTAATAAATATGTAGGAGCAAACTTGTTGGCGAATGGCTAAGCAAGCTGCTTGCAGCATCAATTTGATTTCAAAAAACTATGCGACCGTATAGGTTTAGTTTAAAGTCGGCACCGCAAAAAAATCAAAATAAATACGGGTAGCATGAGCCCAGTCCATAGGCCCATGCATGATTTTAGGGAGAAAAATATGGACAAAGAGCAAGAGATGCTGGCTATCAGCAGGCTAGTATTTGAACTGACTATCGCCAGCAGCATGACATCCGATATCGATGCGCTGCTAGAACGCCTATTCGCCGTACTGCTTAACTATCAAGAACTACCACTCGAGCCTAGTGGGGCCGTCCTGCTGCTTAACCCTCGCGGACGATATTTTCAGGTCGCCCAATTCGGCATGGAGCCAGCCTGGAAAACCGAATTCCAGTGGAATGCCTTATCACTCACCATGCCTGGCTCAGATTCTCGTTGCAGCATCCAGAATATTCCGCTTGCCATCCTCACCGCTAATGCGCAGATCAACGTTGCTAGACGCGTACTCTTATTGCCTTTAGTTATCGAGGGCAAGGGAATCGGCTATGCGGTGATATTCACCGCACCTGATTACACGCCGAGTCATATTCACGCCGATTTCTATAACGACCTTGCGCGCGCATTGTCTGGGCTGATCCATCGCACCCTATCGAATGAGACGCTGCATATCCGCGAACTGGAACTAGAAGAAGCGCGCGCCGATGCGATACGCAGCTTAGGTGTCGCATCGGAGTATCGCGATAATGAGACCGGTTGGCACATCATGCGCATGACCAACTATGCGCAAGCCATTGCTAAAGCGATGGGTATACCAGACGCCCAACGTGAATTGCTCTATGTCGCCGCACCGATGCACGATGTGGGCAAGATTGGCATTGCCGATGCCGTGCTACTCAAGCCGGGTAAATTGACACCGGAAGAGTTCGAGGTAATGAAAACGCACACCAACATCGGCGTAACCATCCTCGCGGGCAAAGATGAATTAGTCAAAGCTGCGCGCGACATCGCTGGCTCGCATCACGAAAGATGGGACGGCAATGGCTACCCGCAAGGATTAAAGGGCGAACAAATTCCTTTACTTGCGCGCATCTGTTCCGTCGCAGACGTATTCGACGCGCTGACTTCAACGCGCCCTTATAAACAGCCGTGGTCGATAAAAGACGCACATGAGTGGGTCATGTCAGAGTCTGAAAAGCATTTTGATCCAACTGTCGTTCACGCATTTAATGAAGCTATGCCGGAGATATTACGCATACGTGAACTTTATCGGGATGACATCATCGACCCTAAGCAGATATTAAGTCTGCCACCAATCAAACGTCGTGAAGATGAATGGATTCCTTGGGATGACACACTGAGCATCGGCATCGATGTCATCGACGAGCATCATCGTTATCTGTTCGATTTGATCAATGATCTTTATGCCGTGGTCGTCAACAAACGCGGGGCACGCGAAGTGGCGAGGCTCGTCAAATCACTAGATGCGTACGCCAAAGTACATTTTCGCGCAGAAGAAAAAATGATGGCGCACTACGGTTATAGCGGTACCAGTCATCAAATAGGCCAGCACCACGCATTTGAAGAGAAAATTGGTGAATTCTATGAAGAGCTACATGCTAATCCGCTCGTCGCTCAATTCGATGTCCTTTCATATTTGCGCAACTGGCTGATTAGCCACATCCGAGTAGAAGATGCGCAGCTGCTTGCATTAGCTCGCGTAGAATGTTGATTCTAAATATCCTTGCCGAATGCTATGGACGCGCTTCAGCCCACAAAACACCTAGCAAATAAGCTGAACCTCACCACAGCGGCTAGGCTATTGTTCGTGGCAGTGGCCTATTTTTCCTGCGGTCGTCTGGGCCTAGCGCTTCCCTATCTCGATTCCCACATCACCTTGATCTGGCTTCCCACTGGCATTGCCGTGGCCGCTTTGTTGCGCTGGGGCTATATCTGCTGGCTAGGAATATTTATAGGCGCTTACGCGACAAATTTTTCAATTGATAGCTCCCCGCTGCAGGACGGCAGCATCGCATTCGGCAATACACTTGGACCCTTACTATCGGTCTGGTTACTGCGTCGGCTCAAATTTAATGTCACGCTTGAACGCGCTCAGGACATCCTGTGGCTAGTCCTAGCTGCCGCCATCGGCATGCTGATCACGGCCAGCGGGGGTGTAACTAGCTTGGTGTTGTCTGGCGTGTTGTCCACGCAAGATGCCAGATCGGCTTGGCTGACTTGGTGGGCAGGCGATTTTATTGGTGTCTTACTAGCGGCTCCGTTATTACTCAATCTATCCCGTGCCGAACTCCATCATCTACGAAGCCAGTGGATGGAGTGCTTGATTTGGTGCGTGACCACTTTCAGCATCAGTTGGTGGGTGTTTTTTGCCCATGTCGATGAGAGCGGCTATTCAGCACATCGCATTTTCATGCTATTGCCCGTTATGGTTTGGGTTGCCATGCGCTTTTCCCTGATGACATCATCATTGGCAGCACTGCTAATTGTATTCTTCACAGCGACAGCGACAGCCAATGGCTTTGGTCCATTCAACTTGGGTGATGGGCAGCAGGGCTTGATGGAGTTATGGCTGTTATTTTTTACTTTGGTTTTGATCAACCTGATGGTGGCAGTCTTACAGTCGCGGCGCAACGCCAACGAAGCCAAACTCCAACAACTGACCCGACTCTATGCCGCGCTAAGCGAATGCAGGCTATCCATCTTGCACTGCACCAACGAATCCGAGTTATTCCAACAAGTTTGCAACCATGCGGTGCAAATCGGTGGATTGCGCATGGCATGGGTTGGCTTGTTGGATGAAACGACACGCCTCGTCAAACCTGTGTCCCAACAAGGCTGGGGAACAGAGTATCTGCACGACATCCAAATCTCGGTGGATTCCGACCAGCCTTCCGGTCGCGGCACGACAGGCACGGCCATCCGCGAAGACCACGCGGTATGGATACAGGATTTTTTGCAAGATGCGCGCCTCGCCCCTTGGCGTGAGCGAGCCACCCACTATGGATGGTCGGGAGTCGCTGCTTTGCCTTTGCATCGCAACGGCAAGGCCATAGGCGCGTTGATGCTATATGCCGGCGTGGTTGATGCCTTCGACGAAACCGTACGCGGCCTACTGACTGGCATGGCAATGGATATCGACGTTGCCTTGGTTAATCTAGTCGCAAAAGCACAACGCCAAGTGGCTGAGGACTTGCTACGCGAAAGTGAAGCGCGCACCCAACTATTTCTCGATACAGCACTAGATGCGGTGATTAGTTCAGACCAGGAAGGGCTGGTGATTAGTTGGAATCGCGAAGCCGAACATATTTTTGGTTATACCTCCGAACAAGTATTGGGCAAAGATCTGGCCGATCTTATCGTGCCGCCGATGCATCGCGCGGCGCATCGCAATGGCATGCAACGATACGTAGAGACCGGCAAAGGCTCGATAGCTGGAAAGCGCATGGAGATATTGGCGATACGTGCGGATGGAGAAGAGTTCCCTGTCGAACTCACCCTAGTCGGCGTACAACGAAAAGGACGATTTTTTTTCAATGCCTTCATACGTGATATCACCGCACGCAAAGCTGAGGCGGCGAAGTTGCAGCGCATAGTGAGCATCCAGACTGCACTGAGCCAGTGCAACCAAACCATCGTTCGCTGCGACACCGAAACCGAGCTTTTACAAGAGGTCTGCCGCGATGTGGTTCGGCTCGGTGGCATGAAGATGGCATGGATAGGCCTAGAGGATGAGACGGCATACATGGTCAAACCTGCGGCCTGCTACGGTGTCGGGACGGAATATCTGGACGGCATAGAAATATCCACAGATGCCAACGCGCCTTCAGGTCGCGGCCCGATAGGAATCGCGATACGTGAAGATCGTCCTTACTGGTGTCAGGATTATCTGAATGAACCCAGTCTCGCGCTGTGGCATGAGCGAGGCGCACGCTGCGGCTGGGCGGCATCAGCCGCGTTGCCCTTACACTGCAATGGCAAGGTAGTCGGCATATTGACCATTTACTCGGGCGAATTGGGCGCCTTTGACGATGCGGTACGCAGCCTGCTGATGAGCATGGTGACCGATATCACTTGCGCACTGACTCGATTCGCCCTGCTGAGCGAACGCAATGAAACTATAGAGGCAATGCGCATCGCTGCGGTGACATTCGAGACACAAGAAGCAATTATGATCACCGATGCAAGCAATAATATTTTACGTGTCAATCAAGCTTTCGAGGAATTGACCGGATACTCCGCAAGTGAACTGATTGGTCAGAATCCGAACATACTCAAATCAGGAAAGCAGGATGCGACTTTCTATCAAGCGATGTGGTCTGAACTAGCTAAGCAAGGCAAGTGGTCAGGCGAGATATGGGACAAGCGCAAGAATGGTGATATCTATCCCAAGCTAATGACCATCACGGCCGTTTATGACGATAGCCATAGCCTAGTCAACTATGTCGCAGTTGCACGCGATATCAGCCGGCACAAAAAATCCGAACAAGATATTCATCAATTAGCCTTCTACGATCCGCTGACCAAACTGCCCAATCGACGGTTATTGATGGATCGCTTGCAGCAGGCGACTACGATGAGCGCACGCCATGATCAACACGGCGCGTTGATATTCCTCGATTTGGACAATTTCAAGAGTGTCAATGATACTCAAGGGCACGCAATAGGCGACCTATTACTGTGCGAGGCAGCACGCCGCCTGACACTCTGCATACGCGATAGCGATACGGTGGCGCGGCTGGGCGGCGATGAGTTCGTGGTCATCCTGGAAGGACTTAGCAGCAAGGTAGATGAGGCTGCGACACTCGCCGAACAGGTCACACAAAAGATCCACGTAGAACTTGGGGGTTCTTATATGCTGAATAATTTCGAGTGCATCAGCACACCCAGCATCGGCATCGTATTATTCAAAGGGCCGCATAAAAGTATTGATGATCTGCTCAAACATGCAGACTCAGCGATGTATCAGGCCAAGGCTGCAGGACGCAACACCATGCGCTTTTACGACCCCAATATGCAAACCGCCCTCGAGGCGCGCATCACCCTGATGAGCGAGCTGCGCCTAGCACTTCAGCGTCAGCAATTGAGGCTGTATTACCAAGTCCAAGTGGATCATCTGCTTCGACCAGTGGGCGCGGAAGTGTTGCTACGCTGGGAGCATCCTGAGCACGGCTTGGTCTCGCCGATAAAGTTCATCCCGCTAGCAGAAGAATCAGGGTTGATTGTGCCGATTGGATTATGGGTACTGCAAACCGCCTGCAAACAGTTGCAAACATGGCAATCCGATGCGCTGACGCGCGATTTGACGCTGGCGGTCAACGTCAGCGCAAAACAATTCTGGCAAGACGATTTCGTCACGCAGGTACAACGTGTGTTGCAAGAGAGCGGCGCCAATCCGAATAGACTGAAACTGGAGTTGACCGAAAGTACCGTACTGGATAATTTCGAAGACATCATAGCCAAGATGCAAGAATTGAAATCTATCGGGGTGAGTTTTTCGATGGATGATTTCGGTACTGGCTATTCATCTTTGCAATATCTCAAACGTCTGCCGCTGAATCAGATCAAAATCGACCAATCCTTTGTGCGCGACATCACCAGCGACCCTAACGATGCAGCCATCGTCAGAACCATCATCGCAATGACCGAGGCACTGGGACTGGATGTGATCGCTGAAGGCGTCGAGACTGAAGCACAGCGTGAGTTCCTAGATAAGAACGGCTGTCACGCTTTCCAAGGTTATCTGTTCAGCAAACCTATTCCTATCGAATCCTTCACCGACTTGATACTGGGGATGCAGCACAACGCTTAACTTTGCTTGTCATTAGAGTTTAAAGGCGAGCCCAGTCAGAAAGGTCACATCACTACGCTTTGCGGTCGGCAGGACATCGGTGTTGTACTTGTGTTGTAAGCCCAGACTCAGACCTATGCTGTCAGTGATATCGACCACATAACTAGTATCGAAGACGCTACGATATTGTCCGCTGGTCCTGAGATTGGCATAAACGGTCAGCTTCTGTTTCCAATGACTTTTGCTACTGATGGTGTGTTTGGACTCCTCTGCCAGCATCAACTCAAAGTTATTCTTAGGGGGTGCGACGATATATCTCGCTTTACTATAAGCCAGACCGGCCATCACATCGAAAGTGGTTGCCTCACTCTTAATCAAGTGATGACCCAGACCGCTACCCACAGTTCTGCGCAAAGCCAAATCGGCAATGCTGTCACGTTCCAACTCGCCCAATGCGTAGGCGAAGTTATCCCCGCTGAGATTATGGTCACGTCGCACGCCGATTCGCGCATTGTCGTTGCTCTTCACACCCTGACTGCGCCCGTACATGATGGAGCCATATACAGACCATTTTCCTTTTTCAGTCGAGCTGGATTCATCCAATTTAGCAGAGACCACAGAGCTATTGGTATTACCACTGGTCTTGGAGGAAGAGACTGTGGCATTCCCGCGCCATACGCCATCAAGCTCCTCTGCGGCTAATGAATACGAAGACAATAGACTGACCACACCCAATGTGGCGGTGATGTATTTCATAAAAACTCCTAGTGATTATTTTCCTACTGCGCAAAAAGCAGAAGATGTATGACGCGACTGAGACCAAAAGTTCAACATAATCAAAATAACAGTATCTTCAAACCTATCAGCATTAATACCACGCCGCCAAAGACCTCGGCCTTGCTCTCCAAGTGCGTGCCACTGTTGCGCCCTATGTGTACGCCCGCCCAGCTGAAACAAAACGTCACCACACCTATGCCCAAACAAGCTAGATATGGATTGACGTCCATCAGGGTGAGGCTGAATCCAGCCGCCATCGCATCTATGCTGGTCGCGATGGCAAGCAGCAACATCATCTTGTTGGTGACGACGGCGATGTCTTCCTCTATACCTTCTTGCATGGCTTCGTAGATCATCTTCGCGCCTATCAATGCCAGCAAGCCGAACGCAACCCAGTGCGCATACGCCTCTATCCAACCCAACACACCCTTGCCGCCGAGATAACCTATGAAGGGCATCAAGGCTTGGAACACACCGAAATATAGCCCAGCCTTCAAGGCCAAGCCCGGCGTATCCTTCTTGGCACCTAGACCTATGGAAACCGCGAAGGCATCCATGCTCAGCGCCACCGCCAATATCAGTACATCCAACAACTATTCTTACTCCTCGTCAGGTTGGTAGCGCTCAGGTTCTTCGACAGGTGCGTCGGTGGACTCTGCCGCTAGACGCAACATCTCGGCACGTGTCTCTGGCGTCTCCAGACTGATGCGTCCTAAGGTGCCAGCACGATAGTCGGTGAGGAATATCATCGCGGCCTTTTCTATATCCAGTTCGCCCTGACGTCCCTTGCTCTTGAGCAGACAGCCACGCTTTTTGGCGATGGCTTCAACCAGCGCAATGCCGTCCATATCGGCCACCGAAATCTTGTAACGTGTGGCAACTTGTGCGGGATAGCGTGCCAATAGGATGTCACCCAAAAAGGCCGCGACCTCTTCGTCTATGGTGGCGTTACGACCAATGGCATGTATCGCCGCCAGCATAAAACCATCGTTAGGATGCTCTATCTTGGGCCACAGTAAGCCAGGTGAATCGGTGATCGTCATATGGCCATTCAAATTGTGACGCTGCTGTGACTTGGTTACTGCGGGTTCGTCGCCCACATTGGCCACACGACGTTTGAGCAAGGTATTCATCAGCGTGGACTTACCCACATTAGGGATACCCATAATCATCATGCGCAAAGGCTTGTGGTTGTCATCACGATGTGGTGCCAAAGGCGCACACAGATTGGGTACACGTGAAGCATCGCTGGCGTTCTTACAACTCAAGGCAACCGCCTTCACCCCAGGCTGTTGGTTGTAATGATGCAACCAAGCTTGAGTCGCTTGAGGGTCGGCCAGATCAGCCTTGTTCAATATCTTCAGACAGGGGCGCTGCCTATGTGTGCGTAGCTCCTCTATCATGGGGTTGCAACTGGCTTGGGGTGCGCGCGCATCCAACACCTCGATGATGACATCGGTGAATTCCATGGTCTCGGCGGCCTTGTTGCGCGCCGAGTTCATGTGTCCCGGGAACCATTGGATAGCCATAGTTAGTACAACCTTTAAGCGTAAATACAAAAACAAAAGGGGCTTGCGCCCCTCTATCGATACTTGCAGCGCGGTGCTTAGTTCTTAACGACGACGTCGTTCTCAATTTTCACCTTGTCGCCACTGACCAACCCAGGAGCAGTAGCTTGGCGAATAATGCGTTCGCCACCATCTTCCATCTTGATCACGATATCGTAGCTCTTGGTCTTCTTAGCGTTTTTCTCAATGGCGTTACCTGCAAACGCGCCACCGACTACACCTGCTAGCGTCGCGAGTTGGCGACCCGAACCGTCACCTACCTGGTTACCCACCAAGCCGCCAACCACACCACCTGCCACCACGCCCAGACCCGAACCCTTACCGGTAATTTCCACCACGTTAACTGCCACGACCTCACCACAGTTAGCACAGATGGCTTTGATATGCTGCATCGCAGCTTGCGCTGTAGATTTTGCTTGAGCGTGTTTAGCCGCGACTACTTTTTTAGCTTGTACGACTTTTGCGTTCGCTGCTTTTTTCTCGGCTGCTTTGACTTCTTCAGCTTTAACCTCAGCGGCCTTTACTTCTTCAGCGCGTGCGGCAGCTTCTTTAGCTTTTTCTTCTTCAACCGCTTGCTTGACTTGTGCGGCAACTTCTTCGTTCTTGGCTTTCTCAGCATCCAAGGCGATTTTCACTTGTGCCACAACTTCTTCAGCCGCTGGTTTTTGATTGCAAGCACTCAGGGCAAAAGTAGCCATCAATGCAAAAATACTTAATTTTAATTTGCTATTCATTGTTGTTATCTCTCTTAATAGTCATTACACGAGGGAGCGCATTCTACCTCAAGCAGGTTTAAGCATCGCTAACTGCGCGTCACTCAAATAGCACCAGCCCCCTTCAGCTAAATTTAAATCGCTTAATTTTAATTGCCCGATTTGCGAACGGCACAATGCCACGCAGTGATTCTCGGCAGCAGCAAGCATCCGTTTGACCTGATGATATTTACCTTGCTCCAACACGATCTCAATCTGATGCTCCCCCACTTTGCGGCAACTGACGGCGGCTAAAGGTGCATCCTCGTCATGTAATTGCACGCCTTTCAGTAATGCTGCGACCAAGTCTTCCGTTACGGCATCATGGGTGGTGGCGACATATATCTTGGGCACATGGTGTTTGGGTGATGACTGCTTATGTATGAAAGGGCCATCATCCGACATCAATAGCAGGCCGGTAGTGTCATGGTCCAATCGCCCAACAGGCTGCACATCGCGCAGATTAAATTGCTCGGGCAGCAACTTAAGCACACCAGGATGATGGCTGGCCTTGCGCGAACACTCGTAGTTGGCAGGTTTGTTGAGCGCAATATAGACATGCTCACGATATATCCAAGTCTGTCCGTAGATGGTAAATGACAATCCGTCTGCCTCAACCTTGCTATGAACGTCATCGAAAACTTCACCATTGATGGCGACTTCGCCATCTTGTATCAATTCGGCACACCAACGACGTGAGCCGAAACCTTGTGATTGCAGGATTTTATCAAGAGTATTTTTAGCCATAAGGGCGAACTTTAGCAGAGGCGACACAAATCCGAAAAATTCTCTGCCGTATAATCCGCGCCACGCTCGACTTACGACTTACGACTTACGACTTACGACTTACGACTTACGACTTACGTAAAAATCATGCCTTTACCCTTCGCCTTCCTCACCGTGATTCTGATTTGGTCCACCACCCCGCTGGCGATTAAGTGGAGCGCAATGGGGGCGGGTTTTAGTTTTGCCGTGATGTCGCGGATGGTGTTGGGTACGCTGCTCTGTCTGACCTTGCTGGCCTTGTTGCGCATACGTCCGCCCATGCACAGTCGCGCATTGCACAGCTATCTCGCCAGCGGCAGCAGCATGGCCGTGACCATGATTCTTGCCTACTGGTCGGCGCAATATGTGAGTTCAGGCATGATCTCTTTACTGTTTGGCCTGTCACCACTAATCACCAGTCTAGGCGCAGCCATCTGGCTAAAAGAGGAAGCTCTGTCGATAAACAAACTGGCTGGGATGCTGCTCGGATTGTTGGGCTTGCTGATCGTTTTCCACGGTGCGCTGGCGGTGGATGCAGCCTGGGGTTTGATTGCGCTGTTCAGCGCGGTTGTCGCACAATCGCTGGGGTTGGTGTGGATCAAACGGGTAGGCGATGACAGCCCACCACTGGCAACCACACTGGGCTCCTTGCTGGTCGCTCTACCGCTTTTCGTACTGGCGTGGTGGTGGTTCGATGGCCACATACCGCAGACATTACCGGTGCGTACGGTGAGTGCCATCATCTATCTGGGTAGTGTGGGTTCGGTACTGGGCTTCTTGCTGTATTACTACCTCATCAAACACATGGACACAGGGCGCATCGCTTTGATCACGCTGATCACACCTGTGCTGGCGCTGCTGTTAGGGCATAGCCTTAACAATGAAGACATCTTGCCGCAAGTCTGGTTGGGTGGTTCCTGCATACTGTCTGGGCTGGCACTCCATCGCTGGGGTTACAAACTAAAGTTGCGGCGAATTTGACGCCTACGCAGTTACACATTTATTCTCACAGCATCACCAACGAGGAGGAAACGATGAACAAGGTCGCCCCCAAGTTACACCTGAGCAATCGCAAGGACTTCAAAGTCAGGGCTTGGTTGTTGGCCGATCGGCTCGACCTCAAAAGCTTCAAGCTCGCCGACTGCCTGTCCACTACGCCACTTACGATAGAAGTCGATGCTGCGGGTAGTGTCGCGGTGTTGTTCCGCTATGGTGTAGTGGTGTTATTCGGGGTCTCCATCACCGAAGAACTGCGTTATCTCGAATCTCTCAAGCCTCTGCTACACAATGCCTACACCTCGTCCGAGTTAGAAGAGCTGGAAGTGCATTGCGGCTTACCCCATCAGGGAGTGCAAAGCGGCACCATTTCACTGGACAATCTGTCACTGGAAAAACTGCAACTCATCGCCGATGCGCTGAGCAAACATCTGGTACTCAATTTGTATGAGAGCAAAGTCGCGAATGAGTTCGACAAGATAGAGCCGCTGGCGCAAGAGCTGGCCACGCATGGCAAGGTCAGCGTGGGCAGCAAGAAGTTGCTGTCCAAGATTGGTCACATGCTACTCATAGAACACCGCATGGTGGGACGTGCAGAGATTGGCGATAAGCCCGAGACGCTATGGGATCACCCTCACTTAGGCGGTCTGTATGCCAGCCTAGCGGATGAGTTCGAACTATCGGAAAGACAGACCGCCTTGGACCGCAAACTAAGCTTGATATCGGACACTGCTCAGACCTTGTCGGACGTATGGGACAACAAACAACTACATAAACTGGAGTGGTATGTGATCCTGCTCATCTTGTTCGAGATCTTACTGAGCCTTTATGAGCGTGTCGGGGTCTGGTTATATTAAGGCAGACCAGAAGCGATATTTGCGTTAGAGTATCCCCCCATCCTTGAAGGATTAGTGCCATGCATCCCATCTTCAAGATTGCGCTTTGCCTCTCCATCTTTTTATTCGGCCCTACCTCGGTGTACGCTGCGCCCGATGAGATAGAGGTCTATACAGACGAAATCAGCAAGCCAGCTGATTTCGGTCTGGAGCTACATATGAATCATTCCATGGTCGGCACACAGACCGCTGGCTATCTTGGCCAAATGCCCTCCGACCATATCACCCAAGCTACACCCGAGTTCTATTACGGCCTCACTCCCACTTTAGAAGCGG